>JAGOVB010000010.1 GCA_018060945.1 Minisyncoccota bacterium
CATCCCCTCCGGCTGGAGAAATTATTTTAATCCTATTCGAAATCGTTATAAAATAAATAATGAATACAATTACCAATAGCAATAAACTGATACCTGCCGCTACAATCTTTTTAGAATTCTTCATAACCAGAGTCTAACACGATAAAACAAAAAGTCATCTACTACGTGGGTGGCTATCGGGAGTCGAACCCGAACTGAGAGTTCCACAAACTCTAGTGCTAACCGCTACACCATAGCCACCATATGTAACACTCCAAATTTATAACACAGTTATGGCTTTTTTACGAGTTCTGGCACGCCATATTCATCGAGATAGTTAGTGAGCTCTCGAAAGTTCACACAGCGCACTTGTGGTCGTCCGCAGACACCTCGAGCAAATGTTTTCATTGCTTCCCAGTACACATTGTCATTCCAAGTAGAGAAATGATGACCGATGATGACTGGTGCTCTATCCCCTGTGTAGTTTTTCTCAAAATATTCTGTGTACCCAGTCACAACATCTTCGAGATTTTGAGTCCAATTTTGTTGAATGTTTTCTTTTTGATACATCCAGATGTTGTAGTCCATAGCAAGCGTCGGTCGACGGTATGCTCCTAGAAATATCGTACCGAGCGGGTATCTCCATATTCCTCGTTTGTCTTTGACTGGCCACTTGTCCCCTTTTGCTACGCCGCTTGCATCATATCTAAAACCACGCTCATGCAAAAGCGCATACATATTGTCATTTACAGAGAGCTCTGGAGCTCGGAAGCCGATAATATCTTTTTCTGAAAGATTTAGTGCTGGGTCTCTGAAAAGAAGTGTGTTGAACATATCAAATTCGTGACCCCATTCAGGCAGTGACCAGTCTGCCCCAGCAAAGTGTCCTGCTGCGTGAGAGCCGATTTCGTGACCTTCGGAAATAGCGAGGTTGATTTGATTGATACGCTCTGCAGTTTCAGTTTTACTACCAGAAAAGCCGATCGGTGTCTGCCCTGGTAAATGTCGTGGGCCTTGGTACAAATCCCCCTCTTCTTTGGTGATGAAATATACTGAGTTTATAAAATACGTAAAGTGAACAGGCGTAGAGCTGGCTGCCATTTCTTTTGCAAATGTTCGTGTCTTTTTCCACATTGCAATAGACTTTGAACCATCAAAAGAAAGAACGACGAATTGCGGGATGTATGTATACTTTTCTTTCTGTGGCGGTTCAACTACCTTTTCTGAGTTTAGAGAATATTGAATCAAAGTGATCACGCATAAAACAAACACACCAATAAGTATGGCGTATATATTCTGTACATGTGGCTTACGTCTGGTCATTTGTGCCCAGGAGAGGACTCGAACCTCCACACCTTACGGCACACCCACCTCAAGGGTGCTCGGCTACCAATTACGACACCTGGGCATAATTGCTCCACCACTATAGCAAAATATCAGTTTTAATCAAATAAAAACCGCCTTTCGGCGGAATTTATTATGCTTCGGTGTTTTCTACTTTTGGAGTTTCTTCTACTACCTCCTTTGCAGCTAATGTCTTTCGCATTGCATGTCGGATTTCTTTTGCTGCCTTTTCTCGTACGAAGTAGAGTTTGCTTCGTCGTGTCTTTGCACGTCGTGTAACCTCGATCTTGTCGATCATCGGTGAGAATAGTGGGAAGATCTTTTCTACCCCTACTCCATCCATCACTTTTCGAACAGTGAAAGTACCTCCAGCTTGTTCCCCATGCTTTCGAGCAAGTACAAGACCTTCAAATGCCTGAAGTCGGAACTTGTCCTTTTCTTTGATTTTCTGCCACACGCGAACAGTGTCGCCTGACTGGAAGTCAAGTTTGGTTCGTTCGTCGATATTTACTGAGGTAATTATTGCCATACGTAGGAGCAAATCTATCACAAACCCTATATTTCCGCAAGCCCAAACTCGCTTTTCGCCTCCACAAAGTCTTTTGGCAGGGGCGCTTCGACAGTCACCTCTTTGCCCTCCATATTGGTAAAGGTGACTGCAAATGCATGTAGAGCATTTCGAGTAAATCCAAAAAGCTTTTGCTTGCCAGCTGCGTAAAGACCGTCATGGATAATCGGGTGATTGATAGCTGCAAAATGTACTCGAATCTGATGTGTGCGGCCTGTTTTTGGCTCTACAAGGACATATGAAGCTAGTTTTGTAGTCTTCACAACGGTATACCAGGTTTCTGCTTCTCGCATCTCTCCACGAGCTCCTCGTGTTGCTGACCACTTGCGGAAGTCGCTCTTGCTACGACCGATCGGACGATTGATGATGCCGTATTTGTCTTTGAGCTCACCGTATACAAACGCATAGTATTTTTTCTTTACTGTTCGGTCTTGGAACTGGGCTTTGAGCGCCTCGTATGCTTGTTGGTCTTTTGCAATCAAAAGTACCCCTGAAGTTTCTTTGTCGATACGGTGCACGATACCAGGACGATCGATTCCCATGAGCGGCTCCCCTACTCCCTTTATATTTGGGTAGTGTTTGACTATCCAATCAGTGAGTGCTGGCTCCTCTCGTTTGCCATCTGGATGCACGACGATCCCCGCTGGTTTGTTGACCGCGAGGTAGTGCTTATCTTCGTATAAGATTGAAATTTCTTCCATAATGATGTACTCTAACACAGTTATCGGCTTTTGAAAGAATATGCGCGATTAGCTGTCTTGGTAGATATACAGCTCGTTCATTACATGCGCGATTAGCTCAGTTGGTAGAGCAGTCCATTTACACTGGAAAGGTCGGGGGTTCAAGTCCCTCATCGCGCACAGAATGTATGCTATAATAGTGCTTTAGAATGTCCTCTACATCAAAAGTGGTCTCCTACCACTCAAAAAATAGGTGGTCAGTGGTTTTTACGCCGGGGTGTCTCTATGCGGAGATTACCCCGGGCAAAGGGATGGGCGACCTATGTCGTCCAGAACAAATTCCATTCAAAAATTTCCTCGGTTTTTACACCGAAGAAGAATTCAAAGAAAGGAATACTCGTGGACAGAATAGTTCTGAACAAGCTAGTCCGTGACAAGGTCACGGAGATCCTGAATAGAAAAGGTGTTAAATACAAGGCGGCTAGAGTTCACAATATAGAACGAGCACTAGCTCGCAAACTACACGAAGAAGTCGGTGAGCTGCTAAGCGCCAAACCAAAAGATCGCGCTGGAGAGCTCGCTGATGTATACGAGGTGCTTGAAGCCCTCGCCAAACACTGGGGTGTGCGGATGCAGAAAGTTCGCACTGCCCAGAAAAAGAAACGCAGGGCAAAAGGTGGTTTTAGCAAAGGAATCTTGCTCTTTTGGACCGAAGCGTCCAACAAAAAGTGACACACCGCGCTTGGCGCGGTTTGGTTTTTAAATATACAATGTGGATATGAAAAAATACCTAGTTACAGGTGGCGCAGGTTTTATCGGTTCGTCTATTGCAAAAGCCGTTGGCGCGGAGATATTTGATATCACACACAACCAAAATATTTTAAATGAACCTCAGGTGCTCGAAGCATCAAAAAACGTTGATGGTATTTTTCACTGTGCAGCCAAAATCAGCGTCCCAGAAAGTTTTGAAAAACCTGAAGAGTACTATTCTATAAATGTAATTGGTACAAAAAATATTTTAGCAACAAACAAAAAAATTGTATTTTCGAGCAGTGCTGCAGTCTACGGTGTTAGTACCGCCCCCGTAAAAGAAAATTCTCTACTGAAACCAGAATCCCCCTACGGGCAAAACAAAGTAGATGCAGAAAAAATACTTTCGGTTGGTAGCCATATCGCCCTTCGATACTTTAATGTATACCCTTCTCGATCTGGAGTAATCTCAAAGTTTATCGCACTAGCAAAAGAAGACAAAGACATTGTATTGGCTGGTGATGGCAGTCAGATACGTGATTTTATTTTCATTGATGACATCGTCGTAGCAAATATAAAAGCGATGGAATATGCAAATGCTTCGTTTGAGGTTTTTAATATTGCAAGCGGTGTTGGGACTAGCATAAAAGAATTAGCAAAAATGATCATTCGTCTAACTAATTCAAAATCAAAGATAACTTTCAAACCTGCCGGCAAGGGAGATGTTCCTTTTTCCATCGCCGATATCTCAAAAGCAAGACAAAAGTTAGGCTGGGAACCAAAAGTAGGCCTTGAAGAAGGATTGAGAAAAATTATCTACTAGTGCCCCTGGTTGGAATCGAACCAACATCGACGGCTTAGAAGTCCGCAGTTCTATCCATTGAACTACAAGGGCGAATACGCAAAGCCTACAGTGAAGGATCGCGTACGTCAATGCTTGGAAGATTTGGAGCGTCGTATACTGCCTTCTTTTTCGTATATTGCTGAATTACTTCATCTACTTTCTTTATATCAACAGTAGTGATTTTTGTAGTGCTGGCAGCAGCGGTAATATCAACACTGTTTACATCTTGATATTCTACATATGCCCAGACAACTGCAAAAAATAGTCCAGCAACTCCTAGTGAAAAGATGATAAACCAATCGATATACGGATCGTGTGTAATTTTTTTTAAAAAATCTTTCATTTTATTTTTAGTATTTCAATTTGTAATGAAAGATTCCATATCGGAACTCTCGCCTCCTCTGAGGCTTCTACTCGACGAATACTGACATTATATATTGCCACCTTACGCGGCATGGACTCGAGCAAGGTGATAAAAGCGAGAATATTTTTCCACTCACCCCTTCCATCAATACGAGCTTTTATTTTGTTGATAGAACCGATTGGGAGATTGGTAGAATCGTCAGCGGCAAGTGAGGAGATAGTTACGTCGATGCTTGCTCGAGTACCCAATCTTTCTATCGCCTCTGCCACATCTGCAATCTCAGCATCAGGAACTAAATAATTTTTAAGTGTAGCGACAGGCTCTTTTACTCGGTCTAAAACATTTGAGATTCTTTGAGCTTGAGCTGCCCGCATCTCTTCTTGTTGAATCTTTTGTGCACTGACAATCGTTGCAGCTTTGTTTTTATTGATAAGGAATAATAAAGTAAACAATGTTACCACACTGATGAGTAGCAATACACTGACTGATATGAGTAATGTTTTTAGTTTGGTATTCATATTATTTTGAAAGTATTTTTAAAATAAAAGAAATATTCTTACTCTTTGCGAGATCCGACACCGGTAGATCAACCTTTGCCACCATTGGGTTTGTCTCGACTTTCTTTTTAAATGCGATAAGTGTCTCTCGTGTTTTAGCAATACCACTAATTCTCAAATCCACTGTGGTCGAAGCAGTATAGGTAAATTCAATACCCTGAATACTGACTCCTGGGACTAGTGCGGTGTGCGCCAAGCTTATCGCTTGTAGTGCATTCATCGTACCGAGCCCATCCGCAAAACGGTTAGTGATATCGACGATAGCTTTTACCTGAGCTTCTACTTCTTTGGTCTCAGTAGCTACCCCTTTTTCGCTGAGTGCTTCTATTTTTTTAAGTGATTCTGAACGTCCTGCGTATGATACGAAATAAGCTGGTAGCATAAAAACGATACTGCATACAGTTACTACAAGCAATGTTAAGCATGTCACAATCAATAACCGAACAATATATTCCTTTCGCAATTCCTTTTTTAGTATGTTTGGGAGATAGCTATGCATATTATTCTTTTATTGCGAGACCGATAGCAACACCGTAGTCGAGAGCCTGGTTAAACTCAATCGGGGGGATCCTGTCTTCATTTGAAAGACCTGCCCAAACATCGCCTAAAACAACCGGTATTTTCAAAAAAGATTCCAAGCTTGAAACAAGATTTTCAGTCTGAGCCAGTTGCCCAATGACGTATATCTTTTTAATATCCCTCCCTTCTTCGTGAGTATTCCAATATGTAATAACTTTTTTGATCTCTTCCTGCAAAAGAGAAACATTTTTAATGTCTTCAAAAATAATAGTTGAACTGAATTGAGCAACTCTACCTGACACAACAAACATACTAGTACTATGAGCAGAGATATCGATTACTAAACACACCTCATCATTGAGCGCGAGTGAGCGTAATGTTGCTCGAGGCTCAGTGTCAAAACCTTGAACATCGAGACCGGCTAGCGTGCAACATGACACATATGATTGGATCAATTTCTCCGGAAAAGCAGAGACGCTCACTTTGGTAATCAGCTTGCCCTTGCGTTGACTTGGGTCAAACTCGTATATGACTTCAGATGGTGGAATAGGAATATTTTCTTCTAGCTTACTTTCGACTACATCTCGAATACCCAGATCAGAGATACCTGGCGTTTCGATATTAAAAAGATACATCCGCTCTTCTGGCAGAGACACTCGTACGAGAGACAGCTTCAGCTTTTCTCTCAAAGCTTTTATTTCCTGAGCCAGTGCATTTTCGTTAGTGATAGTCCCCCCATCAACAAGTCCTTTTGGTAACGGTCGTTCTCCGTAGCTTACTACTGAATATTTTTTGCCTACAGAGGTCATAACGATCGCACGTATCGCGTCGTCAGCAATATGCAAACCAGCACACTGCACATTCAAAATGGCTGGTGGTGGAAACACTGAAAAAAATTTAGAACTTCGGCTGAGCATTTACGCTCTATTATACTATACTATTTTGCCTTGGTACCCTCTGGGATATCCGCACCAGGTTCTAGTAAAGAAAATTTGCCATCTTCAGTAGATACCGCAAATAGCATGCCGTTACTTTCATGACCTTTTATGGTTCGTGGAGCGAGATTTGTCACAAACATGCATTTCTTACCCACAAGTGCGCTACAATCTGGGAAATATAAAGAAATCCCTGAGACGATAACACGAGGACTTCCCTCTGCGAAATCCACAGATAATTTTAATAGTTTATCAGTATCAGGTATCTTTTCGGCCGAGAGTATCTTCCCTACTCGCACCTCCACTTTTGCAAAATCATCGTATGTTATTTTATCCATTGTGTTTATCTAAAAATCTTTGAAGGATTAAGGCTGCCGCTGACGCATCGAGCATATCATGTTTTCCTTGAAAAAACTCGGCATGCTGACTCGACATGTATTCTTTTTCATACACTACCGGCAATCGAGTCACCCCTTCCAGTTCTTTTTTAAAAGGAGTGATCATGTCCATTATTTTATTATTTTCCCCCTTATCATCGACTGATTCCCCCAATATGATGCCTTCCACTCCATCTTTACATATTTTTGCTATATTCTCGATCAGTTTATGATTATTCGGGAGCACACTGTGAGGTAGTGCAAACTTGCCTCCCTCATCAGAAAGTGCCAGTCCCACACGCTTTGATCCATAGTCGATGCCGAGGTATCTCATTTTGTTTTAAAAATTAGCTTTGGTAACACAGAAAGTGAAACGGATCGTCTTTCATGTAAACACTCTTTAAGCAAATACATATCCTTATCTGTATACACGAACAACCAGTCGTATGCTCTTGGTTTTGTCTTTTTCACTACATATCCACCAGAATTTGAATGTATTCTCCTTAAATCAACTTCTTTACCAGATGTATATCTAACCTGGACTCTTTTCAAATCACCGTCTGCGTCAACCACCAAATCATATGGGGCTGACTCAGTCAAAGGTAGCAAGACATCGTAGCTCATCTTAGTAAAGACCGCTATCGATTGTGCGACTGCAATATCCCCTTTTCTTTGAGTAATCCTCATGATTGTAATTATAACCGGTATGCCATACCGAGGCAATATAGACTTCCATTTTTGATAAAATGTGATAGCATAGCCATCTAAGGATGGGTGGCTGAGTGGTCTAAAGCAACAGTCTTGAAAACTGTCGCCTTCGCAAGGGGGCCGTGAGTTCGAATCTCACCCCATCCGCAAAGTGTAAAAGTTCTTGTGCTATAATTTCTGCATGCCTATCGTTCCTCTTATACAGTGGACTGGACCCGAACATCACTATACCCAAAAAACTAGTGAATGGTACTGGGCTGTTGGTATTATCGCTCTTACCGCATCCATCCTTTCCTTTATGTTCGGCAACGCCATCTTTGGTATCTTTATCATCGTGGGAGCCACTGCCCTCACCCTCAATGCTCACCGTCCACCAAAAGAGATCACTATCGAGATCAATGACCGTGGAGTGATCATCGACAAGACACTCTACCCTTTTTTGCACCTCGAATCTTTTTGGATCGACAATGACCACAATGAGCCGCGCCTCATGATCAAATCATACAAGACTTTTGTTCCACTTATTTCTCTTATTATTCGCGATACCGACGATGAAGAAGTTCGTCAGATACTTTTGAAATATATTGCTGAAGTTGAGCATCCAGAATCGCTCGGCAAAAGAATACTGGAAAGATTAGGTTTTTAATGATAATCTCAGATCTACATGCTCCCGTCGTTCAATGGATAGGACTCAACTTTGCGGAAGTTGTGATGTAGGTTCGATTCCTACCGGGAGCACATAAATAAAAAGCCAGGGTTTCCCCTGGCCTTGCGAAACACTGTCGATACTATCGACCAAGATGTTCCAGTACTTGAAGATAAAGGTTCTCCACGACCTTCTCCTGATTTCTGCCGATTTTCGCATAGTGATCGAGCCCGGGTGCAGAATTGATTTCGAGAACCCAGTAATTTTTCGGTAAAAATTCTTTAATGTCACCACCGATCATCAGATCTACACCACAGAGACGCAGACCCATATCCTTTGTGAGTGCGATCGCCACTTTCGCAAACGCTGGATGAATTTCTTTAGTGACATCGATCGAGTCACCTCCAGTAGAAAGATTAGCGTTGTCGAGCAAGAAAACTCGAACACCTCTCTTTGGTATTGAACGAAAGCTAAGCCCTTGATGCTTCAACTTATCCTTCATTCTCGGATCATCCGTTTTGATCCGCGTATCCCGACTAGAAGCAACAAAATTCTTTTGCTTCAAACGGAGTAGTGCCTTAATCGTTGACTTGCCGTCGCCAACAACACTAAGCGGAATGCGTTGGTACGCAGAGATCACCTTGTCGTCGAGAACGACAATCCGATAGTCTTTCCCCGCCACTGGTTTTTGTACCAACATTACACGATCAGACTTTAGAATGCCGTGTGCGGCGCGGTAAAATTCGCTCTTGTTATGCACGAGGGTCACCCCGGTACCCTGACTACCACTGTTTGGCTTCAAAATTACCGGAAAGCCAATTTTTACCGCATGGCGATAGGCTGCATCTATGTCTTGATTTTTGGCACCAATGGCTTTTGCCCAACGATCAGAGTAAAAAGCCTTGCTGCCCGGAACGATTGGATACCCCATCCTTTCCATGAAAAGATTGGAATAATCCTTATCGCGCGCAATGTCTGACGCCCCCATAGGGTTTAGGTCAAGCGTATTGTAACGAAAGTACGAACGCCGGCCATTTTTGAATGTAATCTGACCGACGACTCCCCACTTTGGTTCAACAAATACAGTCGCTCCGATACCTGGGGCGATCTTTCTCAACATTTTTCCGAGCACCAATGATTCTGTTCTTTTGATTTTCATGATTTTATTTTGTTCTTTGTTTTCTATTGTAAAATTAAAATAAAAGAGAGACTTTGTCAAATTGTTATCAAATGATACTATCATAAATATATGCCAAGTTTCCAAAGATACTACGAATCAATACACTTTCTCGAGGGATTGGGTAACCTACCGCTCGAGGGTGATTATATGATTGATTCCAAACACGCAGAGGTATACCTCAAAAGAATGAGATATTTCCTTGAATTAATCGGTAATCCTGATAAAGATCTAAAATATATACATATAGCCGGAACTTCAGGTAAAGGGAGTGTTACGACGATGCTTCATGAAATTCTTTTATCAGCTGGGAAAAAAGTTGGTTCTTTCACCTCCCCGTCTGTAACAACCTCAATAGAAAAGATAAAAGTAGGTAAGAGTTTTATTTCTCCAAAAGAATTTGCGGAGATCGTCGATTATCTAAAACCTTTTATTGATGAAGCATATATAAATGGGCCGTATGGCAGACCATCCTATTTTGAAATATTTCTAACAATAGCATTCATCTACTTCAAAAAGACAAAGACTGAATGGGTGGTACTAGAGGTTGGTCTTGGTGGTAGATTTGATGCTACAAATGTCATTCTAGAGCCTCTCGTGACCGCAATAACTAATATTGATTTAGACCACACAGAACTCTTGGGAAAAACTTTAAAAAAGATTGCTTTTGATAAGGCTGGGATAATCAAAACCAATTGTATCTTTTTCACGACCGAAAAAAATCCTTCCATTTTAAAATTATTCAAACAAATTTGTAACGAGAAAAAAGTGATTTGTACCATACTCAGCTCAGATATAACTAACTATAAAAAAGACAATGAACTTTTAGTAGCTGAAATAGCTAGACATATCGGCATATCATCTAAAAACATATTAAACGGTATCAAAGCAACACAACTTATGTGTAGATTCGAAGCCATTCAAAGCAACCCTTTAGTAATCCTTGATGGAGCTCATAATAGAGCAAAGATAGCGACAACTATTCATAACCTCAGCAATCTTAAATATAAGAGACTATTTCTTATCGTTGGAATCTCGGACAACAAAGATCACATTTCGATACTGGAGCAAATTATTCCCAAGGCGGACAAAGTATTTTTTACTAGATTTGAAAACCGAAATAGAAAGTGTGCTCATCCCAAATCTTTATTATCTAAATCAAAAAAATATTTGCGGCCGAACGCCACAACGTCGATATTCCTAGACCCAAACATCGCACTGTCTACTGCCATCAAAGAAGCTGACATAAATGACGCAATATTAATTGTCGGATCATTTTTCCTCGCAGGGGAATTAAGGAAGAACTGGATTAGTGAGGAACATATACTTCGGAATAGAACTTCTTTTATTAAATAGCATAATGCTTCTCAGCGTATTTTTTCATCGCTTTTGTGATTATTCCTAGGTCCTTTCCCTTTTTAGTGAGTGAGTATCCTTCTTTTTTAACTATCATTCCTTCTATTTCAAGATGTTTCAGTTTGATTGTGAGCGTACGAGTACTGATTTCCAAAGATTCTTCGAGATCTTTAAATCTTTTTGGCCCAGTCAAAAGATCCCGCACGATAAGTACGGTGCTGTGATCTCCGATGAGAGCGGTCATGGTAGCGATTGGGCAAACTTTTTTCATATAAAGCTTTACAAAGTAAAGTAATGGCTATACACTATCAGTATTATCAATATATCACAACCTATGTCTAAAAAAATAATTGCAATTTCAGGTAGCTTACGAAAAGACTCATATAACACCGCAGTCCTCCAAGAAGTAAGAAAGACTGTTCCAGATCTAGAGATCGTCGATATATCAAAACTCCCTTTCTTTAACGAGGAGCTCGAAGGTAACTTTCCTGCAGAAGCAACAACACTCAAACAAAAAATAGAAGCAGCTGACGGCATTATCATTTCTACCCCAGAGTATAACCGCTCTATCTCAGGAGTTTTGAAGAATGCTATCGATTGGGCATCACGTCCATGGGGCAAAAATTCTTTTGAAAATAAAAAAGTGCTCGTTATGGGTGCCTCTGTCGGTCCTATCGGCACCGCACTCGCACAATACGATTTAAAGAAAATCATGCTTTACCTCGGCGCACACGTAGTACCAGTTGAAGTCTATGTAAATACAGCGGGGTCAAAGTTTACAGACGGAAAACTAACAGACGAAAATACCAAAAAGCACATAGCAGACGCGGTAGACCGACTCCTTAAGTTATAGACCGAGACATGTTATGATGCCGGAATATGGGTTTGGAAAATATCTCACTATTCGTTCATAGCGCATTCCGCGATTTTCTTTCACTAGGTGAAATAACTCCTAGTTCACACTTTTCAGCAAAAGGTGTAGTAAAACATGGTAGAATTTCAACAGCAAAGAGGATACTGGAAATCGGCCCGGGTATGGGTCCTTTTACAAAAGAGATTTTGCGAGTTTCCCCAGCGACTGCGGAAATTGTGGTGATTGATAAAAATCCTGATTTTATAGAATTTTTAAAAAAAGATATACCGGATACTCGTTTGGTTGTGATATGTGGAGACATTATCACAATACCTAGTGAAGAACTGGGGGTATTCGACTCAATCATCTCTTCTATTCCCCTTTCTTTGCTTGAGTGCACACAAAAAGTAAGCTTTAGTCAGAAGATACACCGGCTTTTGAAGCCCGGTGGAGTATTTACCAAGGCGCAATACAGCCTATCAAGTACTAAGTATTTCAAAGAGAGTGGTTTTGGACCCATCAAGTGGAATCTGGAGATCAGAAATATACCCCCTATTTTTATATACTCATGTCAAAAAAACTTATAGTAGATGTTCTTCGGCAATATTCACTAGTACTTACAGTATACGCAACAGTAACCTTGTATTTCCTATTCACAAACTTTGGAGTCTTGCTTTTAGCACTAAGAACGATTGCATCTGGCAATACCTTGGTGCAAATCGCTAAAAGTCAACATTTCTTTATTGGTGCGATTGTGGGGATTGTAGCAATGATCATTTTGTATGTAGCGCATGGCAGCGGACACAAGGAAAAGATAAAGATAACTCTGCTCCATGGGTGTATGCTACTAGCCTTACTCCTTTGGTCTACAGTCTTGATAGACTCTGTATATATTTCGGCTCGAGTCGAAAACATCATACACTGGTCAAAAGCGTTGATGCGTGCCGACAAAACCATATTTCGTGTCTACCCTGCCTTTTTCATGTTTTCTCATTACAATTTTATTTTTGAACGAACGATCATCCTGTCGTATATGTATGTCCCCTTACTTGTTGGTGTTTGGACCGGTTTTTTGTTTGTAACCCAAAAAATAGGTGAACTAAAGAAATGGCTAGTTAGTGGATTCCTCGCCTTAGGTCTGTGTATCCCTATATGGATAGCCGTACCAGCCATGGAACCACTCACTTCATACGTAGTAAACGTCTTTAGACAAGAAATCCCTGAGGATATTGCAAATGAAATCAAAAAAGGTCCGCCTTCGCCATACTTACTAAAACAAACAACCATGTATCAAAATTTTTGGCTTGATAATCAAGGCCTACGCCATGCGGTAAGCAACTTCCCGAGCATGCATACGATCTGGGGCTTTCTGCTTCTATTCAGCACATATCGTGTATTCAAATCAAAAAAACTTAGCGTTGTTTTATTCATAGTTGCAGTAGCAAACATGACAGGCGCAGTCTATCTACTCCAACATTTTGCTGTTGATCTATTGGCAAGCTTTTGCGTACTCGTAGTTATCACACTTACACAACGCACAAAAAAGACTATTTGATCTTTTGGAGGGCTTTTACGGCTCGAGACTTGATTCTAGCTGCAGCGTTTGGTTTGATGTACCCTGTTTTTGCTGCTTTGTCTGCTACTTGCTGAATCTTTGTGATGAGTGCCTGAGCTTCTTTTGCCTTTTTTTCTTTAACAAGCTTAGTAAACTGCTTTAAAGTTGTCTCTATCGCTGATTTGCTGCGTAGGTTAAAGACTCTCTTTCGTTTTGAGACTCGGAGTGCCTTTTTTGCTGATGATGTGATTGGCATATATTTGTGTCATGAGATTACCACACGCCTTACAAAAATACAAGTTTTACGCTAGTATAGAGCTATGATTTCCTATATCAAAGGCACTGTTATATACATCGACCTCAAATACCTCGTCCTTGAGGTAAATGGCATAGGCTACAAAATATATACAACTACAGAGTATTTGAGCACATCAATCGGTACCGAACTCTCCTTCTGGATCCATATGGTCGTGCGTGAAGATGCCCAGGATCTGTACGGCTTCCCTACTCGTGAGGGGGTCAATTTCTTTGAGCTCCTCATTACCATATCAGGTATCGGTCCTAAGTCAGCACTTGGTATACTCAATGCCGCTAGCATTGAAACAATTCAGTCTGCAATACAAACTGGCGATACTTCTCACCTCACCAAGGTTTCTGGAATTGGAAAAAAGAATGCTGAAAAGATCGTTCTTGAGCTAAAGGACAAAATAGAGACGATCGAGGGCCTCAAACATAACAATGACAGCGATGCACTCGAAGCCCTCCACTCTCTCGGTTATAGTCATCACGAAGCTCGTGAAGCATTGAAAAAATTAGACAAAACTATTACTGACACTGGAGCAAAAGTAAAAGCGGCACTAAAATTGTTATCATAATTATATGTTGAACTATATTCGACCCCTTATTCCCAATACAGTCTTCACCTTCTTCCAGCCCCACTACCACCTCACCCTTTCGTATCTCGGTGCGGTCTTTTACGGTTTTCCTGGTAAAAAGCTCACTGTTATCCTGGTCACCGGCACCAAGGGTAAAAGTTCTACAACTGAATTTACGTATCATATTTTGAAAGAGGCTGGATACAAAACTGCTGTTTCAAATACGATTCATTTTGTGATCAATGACACCGAAGAAAAAAACCTGTACAAAATGTCGACCCCTGGACGATTTTTTATTCAGCGTTTTCTAAGCAAAGCAGTAAAGGCTGGCTGTACACACGTTGTCTTGGAAATGTCTTCACAAGCAGTCCTCCAATCACGTCACCTCTGGCTCTATCCAAATGCATTGATTTTTACCAATATTTCTCCCGAGCATTTGGATGCACATGGAACGTTTGATAATTATTTGAATTCAAAATTGGAGATTGCACAAATTGTACAGGACTCTCCAAAACGTCCTCGTATTTTGGCCGGTAATCAGGATGATAAAGAATGTGAAAAGTTTCTTATGTACAATGCTGAAAAGAAAATCACCTTTACCGGTCGTGAGTTCTCTTTTGAATTATCTGTCCCCGGAGAATTTAACAAATACAACGCAGCAGGTGCAGTGGCATTGGCAAAAGAATTAGGAATAAATGATGAAAAAATAAAAGCGGCACTCAAAAATGTAACCCAGATTGCCGGCCGCTTGCAGTATATCGAATGTGGTCAAGATTTTGATGTGATTGTCGATTACGCGCACACTCCGGATTCATTACAAAAACTATATAATGTATTTAAAGGAAAAAGAAAAATTGCAGTACTCGGTGGAACTGGTGGTGGACGAGATCGATGGAAACGAAAAGAAATGGGGGCAATCGCTGATCGTGAGTGTGAAATGGTTTATATCACCAATGAAGACCCCTACGACGAGGACCCTCAACAGATCATGAATGATGTCGCAAGTGGAGTGACAACAAAAAAACCTGTTCTCATCTTTGGTCGACGTGATGCAATAAAAGAAGCGATCAAGCACGCTCAAATCGGCGATGTCATCCTCATCTCTGGAAAAGGAACTGACCCATTTATCATGGGACCAAATGGTGCAAACCTCCCGTGGAGCGATGCAGAAGTGACTAAAGAAGTATTAAAAGAAGTCCTCAAGTCCTAGATACGTATCGAGAGCCATTTGTTTTATATTTTTTTCTCGTAACGCTGGATCATGAAGCCATGGTTCATATATATATGCATACTCGATGAGGAGGCTGACAGCATCTACGGTATTGTGCCGGCCGATAGCGACGAGTTCCTGATCTTCTACAAGCCCAGCGTTTTCTTTTGGTAGATTGCTAGGTGAAAATGATTTTGAGAGTCTGCTGTGGATCTTTTCTGCAACAGCTTTCGTCGCTTCGGCATTTGAATACTGCCCCTCTGGGATGTATATAGCAAAACCTTTATACACGCCAGGATTGCTCAGCTTTTTTCTTGGATAGTCATTGAAATGGATATGGATGACGATGTCGAGTCCATTTTCATTTACCCATTTATTTATACCGTATAGTCTGCGAGCTACATCTGGTGGAGCGTCATTATGGAGCACTCCGTCGGTCACCTGTTTTACCTGTCCAGTATTGAATAGCCGCACCATCTCTCTCTGATATGCATCCTTCCACGGCGTGATCGTCTCCCAGTTTTTAATAAAATAGTTCTCAAGATCTGGATTCCACTTTTCTTTATCTCTGCTTACGAAAACTTTATATTCCGATTTTTTGTCGAGCAATTTTTTTATCTCTTCTGCCAAATCTACAGCGACATCTCTCTCCTTTAACCCTCCGTACTGCGTTCCCCCATAGTGAGGCTCATGCCCTGCGACGAGTAAAACTTTCACTTTATCTCTTCTGTTCTCAGCTTTCTTGTATGTAGTTTTGAGATCTGAAACGGTGATACTTTGCACAAAGAAAACTCCAGCTTGGTTTGCCCATTGAGGAATATACTCTGAAAGAGGCACCGACCTGTTTATGTATACAAGCGAGGCAATTAAGAGAATAAAAGGTACAAGTGTCTTTTTCATTTAGAAAGTGTAGTATACAAATTATATGCCAGAACTACCCGAAGTCCAAACTACTGTATCCGGCCTACAGAAATACATCGTCGGACGAACCATTTCTTCTGTATATACAGAGTACAAAAGACCATTGGATAAAAATAAAATTATTGGTCAAAAGATTGTTGGGGTATCGCGTCGTGCCAAAAATATCCTGATTGACTTAGAAAATGAGTACACTCTCCTCATCCACATGAAGATGACAGGTCACCTCCTCTTTGATGACTATGACAAAACTGATCCATTCAATAGGCATGTACGCTTCAAGATATTTTTTAAAGACGGGACAGAACTCCACATGTCGGACATGCGTCGCTTTGCCAAAGTAGAGGTTATTAAAGATCCCGATCTATCGCACCTCGGTCCAGAGCCTTTGGAAAAAGAGTTTACATTTCCTGTTTTTAAAACATGTCTATCCAAAAAGCCAAATAGCCGCATCAAGCCTACCCTCCTCGATCAGACGATCCTCTCTGGCGTTGGAAATATCTACAGCGACGAATCGCTCTGGCGTGCGGGGATACATCCAGAACAAATAGTGAAAAGTATTTCAGATGCTAAATTAAAACTGCTCTATAAAGCGATCCGCACCACTTTGAAAAAAGGAATCGATTTCGGTGGAGACTCTATGTCTGACTATCGCAATATCCATGGCAAACCTGGAAAATTTCAGGAAAAACATCAGGCGTATCGTCGTACCGTAAAGCCATGTATGAAAAAAGGTTGCACGGGCACCATCCTCCGCAAAATGGTCGCGGGTCGTAGCTCACATTTTTGTAGTGTGCATCAAAGACTTGCGTAGTTTTTCTCCACTGATATACTTTATGCATTATGGCTTCGGCCTCCAGCTTCCCTCGCATAAAGCGAGGGTTTCGTGTTATATGCCCTTCTTCCAAATTTCCTTAATGTTTTCAAATTCGATTACGCCCACAATGTCAATTTTTCGTAACATTCTTTGACTGCTCACTGTCCTGGATTGAGTTAAGCAAATGCAATATGGCTTTTGAGTAGTTTTGGTTATGTAGTGAAAGTTATCAGATGAGATTTTTGAGACAATAGGTAACACAAGAATGGTCTGTTTGTTATACGCTCTAAGAGCCAAAACTGGTCTTTCAAAATTTACATTCTTTCCGTCTATCTCAGCTCCTATATTTACACCTAATGCACACCACCATATTTCGCGTGAGTGCACAAAAGTGGCGGCCTCAATTTCATTGAGTCTTTTTTTGATCGTGTTCCATAAATCAAAATCTTTTTTATATTCCACAAAAACAGACTATCAAACCGAAATGAAATCCGTATGAATTTTTACAACTTTCTGTCTATTTCTGTGGAGAAGAGGATGATTCCTGCTGTTACCGAGACGTTGAGCGACTCTTTCTTCCCCACTTGCGGAATCTCGATGATGAGATCGGCACGTTCTAGTATTTCTTTTTGTACTCCTTCGACCTCTGCGCCAAATACGAGACAGACATCATCCTTTATTTTTGCTTCAGTGTAGTTTACTGATTTTGGATCTTGCTCCACCGCAACCAGTTGTCCTTTATAATTTTTGAGAAAATCGGCCAGCTCTACATATTCCCAAGGCACACTATCCTCTGCTCCAAGAGAGACTTTTATAAAATCCTTTCGTTTGTTTTGAAATCGATCGAGTGGTGTGGGCGTTGTGCCTGAAAGATATATTTTAGTGACTCCTGCAGCGTCTGCTGTACGGAAAATCGAGCCCACATTGTGGACGCTGCGTAAATCGTGCAAAAGTATATATACTTTTTTCTTCATATTCGCTATACTACACGTATGTTGAGTTTATTTCCATCACTACTAACTTTTAGTCTCATTGCTCCTTTTTTGCTTCGTATTGTCCTCTCTCTAGTAGTTCTACATTTTGCATACGTTCACATCATGAAGCGGCAGCACATTGCTGTTATCTTTGGATCTATCCAGGCTATTTCTGGATTTCTCTTGGCGCTCGGGCTTTTTACCCAAGCTGCAGCTCTCATCCTCGTCATCATATTTGGTCTTTTGATGGTGAAACAGATCATCAACAAGGCCTTTTTGTCTGATGGAGTAAACTACTATCTCCTCCTCTTTGTCATCGCACTTTCTCTTGTACTTAGTGGTCCTGGAGCATTTGCTTTTGACTACCCTCTTTAGTTTGTGTTAGTATAGCGAAGTTAAAAACAGCTTTAAAAAGCTTTTATAAATGCACCCATAGCTCAGTTGGTAGAGCATCTCCCTTTTAAGGAGTGGGTCGTTGGTTCGATTCCAACTGGGTGCACCACAATTCTCAAGACCTTGACAAAATGCCATAAATAGTTCTATATTATGGCGGTCAAGCATCATGCCTGACCTCTACGAAAGCTCGTAGAATAACTTCGAACCTTGTTACCCCATGCCGAAATACACTGCTGGAATTGTCGGATTTGGAGAGCGTGGCAAAACCCTGCTCACCATTATCCGCACCCACATCCCTGAAATCACGGTCGTCTCGGTCTACGATCCCGCCGAAAGTGCGCGCGATGCGGCCACAAGGCTCGGGCTTCACGCCTGTGCCGCCGAAGAAGACTTCTACGTCAAGCCCCCCAACATCGTCTTCGTCACCACGAATGCCGCGGACCATTGTCAGGGCGTAATCGCCGCCGCCAAGCATGGCTGCCACATCTTCGTGGAGAAGCCTTTGGCTGTCTCCCCTGATGAGGCGGACCAAATGGTGGAGGCCGTGAAGAAAGCGGGCATCATTTGCACCGTCGACTTTGAGACCCCCTTTTCCGACTCCTTCACCGTACTCCGGCAGGAGCTTGCGCGAGAAGGGTTTGGGAAACTGACTCGCATCGAGGGCGCGGACAAGGGCCGTGTGCCCGGCTACGATCTGGAAACGTGCATGCCGCACTTTCTTCAAATGATCGGGCTGCTCATGGACTCCGGTCCCGTTGACGTCTTCGGGCGAGTCATCCTGGATGGACGGCTCGCTACGCGAGAGGACATCGTCCCAATCAACTCGATCTCTTCGGGCTACCCGCGGCGACCCCATAACAATCTTGGAATGAACGCTGATTTCATCGGGGCCTCCTACCGTTATGGAAACGGGGTCGTCCTGAACTACAACCTGGCTCGCCTCGACGATGCGTACGTCGCTGCGGCAGGCAAACACGCCAAGCCCGGCAGCCAGTTCATGAACCTCGTCTTCTACGGCACCCGTGGCCAGGTCAAATGGCATCAGACCTCCGGTGGCTACGTGTACCGCAAGGAGGTGCCCCAAGACCTCCTCAACGACAGCAGCTGGCTGCAAGTCTATGCGCCGGAGAGGCCCGACCCGAGCTGGGAAATCCCCACCGCCCGGTTGCTCCAAGACTTCGTCAGGGCAATCGAGAACGGCCGGCAGCCCACAACCTCAATCGAGATTGCCCGCAGCATCGTCGAGCAGGTCACCGGGATCTACACTTCGCACCTGGCCGGAGGAATGCTCATCGACTTCCCCCTCGTGAACCGAGAAAACCCGCTGCTCTGATCTGAGGATAGACCAGCAACACCACCTGACGCGGCTTGCGCAAGCAAGGCCCGTCAGGTGTTTTTTATTTTTCTAATATCCACTTCTCAAGCAATAGCTCCATATCCCCTCCTCTACGCGCCTCATGGTACACATCGACGAGTGAGGCGATTTGCGATGAGTTGATGCTTTTTAATTTCCAAAAAAGAATGCCATGGATCTGTTCGTCTGCAATACCTCGTAGTTTTGCTTCTTGGTAGGCTGTCCAGAGCTTCTTTTTATCTCCCCACGCATTCGCAATACCGAAAATATTGTAGTCGTCTTTCTTTTCTACCTTTAAAAATTCCTGGATCTTGTCTGCATGTTTTGTCAGTGCTTTTATCTTCTTTGCATCTAAATCATGTTCACGAAATATAAAAATATGTGGCGATTCTTTTATTCGTTCGATATAGTCGCCTGCTTCGTCAAAAAATTGAGAAAAGATGTCCTGTGCATTGATGATATATTTTTGTACAAAAAGCCCCTGACTCTCAGTGTATTCATTCAGTAAATCAGTACTCCAGTTGTCAGAATTCAGATCAAAAAGACTCGCATCAGGACGCTTTGCTATGAGAGAAGCCATGAGCTCTTGGGCTTTTATATTTATCTTTTCCCTGTCATTTCCGTGGAAGATGTATAGCATATTATTTCATCTCCTCCCAATTATCCCCCACCCTCGCTTCAGTTGTTAAATCAAAATCAACAATCCCTTCCATTATTTCTTGAATCTTTGGGACGACCGAGAGCTCATCTTCTTTTATTTCAAAGACAAGTTCATCATGCACCTGGAAAAGCATACGCACATCGAGCTCTTCATGGATTTTAATCATGGCCATCTTTATCACATCGGCCTCTGTTCCCTGGATCGGCGCATTGATCGCCATACGTTCTGCAGCGGCTCGGATAAATGGAAGCTTTGAACGTATCCCCTCAAAATAGCGACGGCGACCAAACAGCGTTTCTGTGTAACCTTTTTGTGCAGTTTCGTATTTTGTTTTTTCGAGGTAAGTTGCGAGGCCTGAAAACTTTTCAAAGTATTCATTGTAAAACTTTTGCGCACTTGATCGATCGGTGCCGAGGTTTTTCTGGAGTGCAGTCACACCCATACCGTACATCACCCCGAAGTTGATCACCTTTGCCTGGCGTCGCATGTCTTTTGTGACATCTTTGAGATCGATCCCAAAAACTTGTGCAGCCACAGCAGTATGTACGTCTTCTTTATTTTTAAAAATCGCGAGCAGCTTTTCGTCCTGTGATAGGTATGCGGCGATACGAAGCTCGATCTGAGAATAGTCGATTGCAACCAGTTTATATCCCTTCTCTGCAATAAATGCACGACGGATTGCTCGCCCCAAATCGGTTTTGTTTGGGATGTTTTGGATACTTGGATTTTCTGAGGCCATTCTACCTGTCACTGCTCCAGCCTGGATCATCTTTGGATGGACACGGTCTTCACTGTCGACAAGAGTCGGGATGACATCGATATAGGTAGACAATAGCTTTGCGTATTCACGGTATTTGAGGATTTCAGCAACGATAGGATGTAGGTCGATCATCTTTTCAAGCTCTGATTCTTTTGTTGAAAAAGCACCGGTACCAGTTTTTTTCTGATTCTTTGCCTTTAGTCCCATTTTTACAAACAAAATCTCCCCCAACTGTTTTGGTGAAGCAATATTAAATTCTTCTCCGGCGTATTCAGTAATTTTTTTAGAAATCTTTTCGAGTTCTTTGTGATATGTTTTTGAAAGATCTTTAAGATATGCGACATCGATTTTTGCGCCGATCTCCTGCATCTTGTCGACGACAGGTATGAGTGGTTTTTCTATCTTGTCATATATAAAAGTAGAATTTCTTTTTTCTAATTCGTGAAATATGATCTTTTTTGACTGTTCAAAATTATGTACTTTTGAAAAGTTATAGATATCTTCGAGCTCAGGCTTTGTTTTATTTGAATCTACCACCCACAGCGCAAGCGCGACTTCACGAAGCTCTGCCTCATCGATCACTTCTTTTATTTCTTGTTTTTCTACACCCAAAAGCTTTCGTAAACGTACACTCATCGTACGAAAATCTAAATCAGCAAAAAGCTTTTCTAATTTTTCTATATCGATGCATTCTCTCCACTCAGGTGGCAACACAAAATCAATCGGTGCATCACGACGAATAGTTGCCAAAGTTTTACTAAAGAGTGCTTCTTCCTCCCCGTCTTTGATTAGTCCTAAAAGTCGTTCAGTGAGTTCTAGTTTTTCTGGAGTTTTTTTCAACACTTTATACATATTTTCCAATGTATGAAATTTATTTATCAAAAGACCGGCAGTTTTTTCTCCAATTCCTTTTATACCAATAATGTTATCAGATGGATCTCCTCTTAGTCCTTTGTAGTCAGGTAGATATTTTGGTTCAAATCCAAATCTATCGATAACAGCTTTTTCATCATACAAAATAGTGTCATTGATTCCTTTTTTCAGAGTGTACACCTGAACACGCTTGTCATCTACGAGCTGCAATGTATCCATGTCTCCAGAGGCAATGATGATATCGACACTTTTTTCGAGGGTGACAATAGTACCGAGCATATCGTCGGCTTCAAATCCTGGCTTGTCATACATCGGAATACACCACGCCTCAAAAATATCTCGAGAGCGTTTGAGCTGAGACACGAGCGCATCATCAGTTTTCTTTCGTCCTGCTTTGTATTCTTTGTATACTTCGTGACGATGTGTCGGCTGCGGAAGGTCGTAACATGCGACGATATAGTCGGGTTTTAGATCTTCGATAATCTTGATGAGCATCGTAGAGAGTCCGTAGAGTGCTCCAGTCGGCTCTCCTTTTCCAGAAACAAAGTCCGGCAACGCATGGTATGCTCGGTGGATGATAGCGTGGACATCGAGGAGGACGAGCCGCTTGTTTTGAGATTGTTTAGCCATAGAGTGATTATACTCTTTTGGGTATAAACATAAAGCCGCCCCAGTCCGGCTCGGAGGGGCGGCTTATATCAGCCATTTTTCACCTTTTTCCTTTCTTTCTCGTTTTCCGAGATTCTATCACAATCCTCATCCGTTCTTGTTGAAGCTGTGTCGGGACTGCATATTTCCCGAAACACCGGAGATTATGAAGTTTGCACATACAACTACCCAAGAGTATACTCTCTCGTGGTTTCATTTACAAACAGACAATCCACACGATCGTGCGGTGGCAAAATTTCCCGCACCTTTTCTGGCCATTCGATGACTATTAAATTTTTAGGGTCTGTACACCACTCTTTGAATCCAAGACTTTCTAATTCTGAAAAATGCTCAAGACGGTATGCATCGATGTGGACGAGCTGTTTGTCTTTTCCTTTATAAAATTTGGCAATAACAAAAGTGGGGCTAGTTATTTCTTCGGTGATACCAAGATGCTTGGCAATCGATTTTGTAAGTGCGGTTTTCCCAGAGCCAAGGTCACCATAGAGGCCGATGATATTGGTTTTTATATTTTTGAGCAGTTCTCCTGCAAAAACTTCAGTTTCTTGTAGTGATTTTGAAATCATAAAAATATACTAACACAAAATGAAACGCTCCGAGTACATCAGTACTCAGAGCGTGCGCGTGACCTTTTTCAGGGCCACGTAATGGTGCTTGGCTGCACCTGGTTGGGGGCTTCCCGGTAGCCTTGCCACCGGTCAAACCACCACGGATAGTCTGCGGTGACGTCGACTGCAGGGGTCGTCACCTTCCCTGACTCGATGACCCGGACACCTCCCGGAACATCGTATCCACTGGTGTACGTCCAGTCTCGAACCTCTCGTCGCCACTCAGAGTGACCAAAAGAGCTCTTGTAGGTCTCCTTACCGGTGTTAAACACCGTAGGCTGACCCACAGAGGCGGGAATTCCGTATCTGGAGCTCCCGACGGTGATGCGGTTTTCCCAACCATCACCAGTCTGAACCCAAGTTGGCGTCCTGCGCGGCTCCCAATTCGAGCAGCCGGCAGTGAAAAAACAAAGGGCAATAAGAAAAACATAGCACGTATTCACCTTTATATTATAACACTTCAAAACGCTGTATGTCAATGATGTTATAATTTCTGCATGGTAACCTTCGATGAAGATAAAAGTAATAGAAAAATCGGTGAGCTTTTGAAAAAAGAGGAAGAGGATCTCGTCCAACTACTCTCTCAAAAGAACAATATTGAATATATCGATCTTTCTGTCATATCAATAAACACCGATGCCCTCCGACTCATCGACGAGCACAAAGCCTTTGATGCAAAGGTAGCTGCTTTCGCTATCGTAGATAAAAAAGTAAAGATTGCAGCCAGAAACCCAAGCGACCCAAAAGTCTCTGACATTGCAGAGGGACTGAAACACTCAGGATATGAGCCGATTGTATTTATCGCTTCGACAGCAAGTCTAGAGAAAGCGTGGAAAGCCTACAAAGACATTTCTTTTGCATATGAAACTAAAGCGGGAGCACTCGATATTGCAAACGAGGAGATCTCAAACATCGTTGCCAAAGCAAAATCACTACCAGAAACCCAAGCTATCCTCAAAGAAATCCTGATACAAAACAAAAGCTATCGGGTATCTAGGATGCTGGAGACAATTATCGCTGGAGCAATTGCAACCGAAGCATCAGATATACACCTCGAACCAGAAGAAGAATATATTCGTCTTCGCTATCGTCTCGATGGAGTGCTCGCAGATGTGATCACCTTTGATGTAGCTACCTACTCCCTCCTCCTCTCTCGTATCAAACTCCTTTCGGGACTAAAACTAAATGTAAAAAAAGGCGCACAGGATGGGCGCTTTAGCGTAAAGGTAAAAGATACAGATATAGAAATTCGTACATCAGTCCTACCTGGTGCATATAACGAATCAGTCGTGCTCCGACTCCTCAATCCAAAATCGATTGCGGTTCCCCTCGAAGAATTAGGAATTCACACAAAACTACTCAAACTTCTTCTGGAACAAATCGACAAGCCAAACGGGATGGTTCTCACCACAGGTCCGACAGGCTCCGGAAAAACAACTACCCTCTACGCTTTTCTCAAAAAAGTATACGGACCAACTGTAAAAATTATTACCATCGAAGATCCCATCGAATACCATCTTGAAGGGATCACTCAAACTCAAGTAAATGAGCAGGGCTACAACTTCCTCGAAGGTCTTCGTTCTGCACTACGACAGGATCCAGACATCATCATGGTTGGAGAAATCCGCGATGGAGAGACTGCGGCGATTGCAATAAACTCTGCACTTACAGGCCATCTTGTATTTTCTACATTGCACACAAATGACGCTGCTGGAGCCTTTCCTCGTCTCCTCGACCTCGGGGTAAACTCTCGAGTGATGGGTTCAGCGATCAATATCAGTCTCGCTCAGCGTCTAGTACGAAAACTCTGCACAAGTTGCAAGAAAGAAATCGACAACACAAATCCAAAAGTCCAAGCAGTACTCGAAACAGTCATAGATAAAAAAGAAATTCCACAGACCGCAAAGCTTTGGCAGGCAGTTGGTTGTGAAAAGTGTAATCAAACAGGATACAAAGGGCGCATTGGTATATATGAAGGCATCCTTCTCGATGCAGAAGTAAACAAAATAGTTGAAATGGGTGGTAGCTCACAAGAAATAAAAACAGCTGCCCTGCCCCAAGGAATCCTCACAATGGCTCAAGATGGTGTAATCAAGGCTTTACAGGGAGTGACAAGTATTGAAGAACTAGAAAGAGTTATTGAAATTTCTATATAGAGGAGTACGATGTGAGGAGAACGTTAGAAGTCGAGTACAAAAATCTCTAAGCAATACTTTCAATGCGGACATCAGAAGCTAGAAATATACTCGAGGATATCACCAGTGTCGTCTCCTAAGAGACGAACCAAAGAGTCCTTAAAAATAAATCAGGAACCCCGCGCAAACGGGATCCATTGCTTAGAGATTTTTGAATTCGATACTGTAAATGAGTTTCAT
>JAGOVB010000026.1 GCA_018060945.1 Minisyncoccota bacterium
AGGGACGGCGCCCTTTTTCTTTGGTTTATTATATGTATAATTACTGCTATGAGCTATAAAATACTAATTGGGGTCATAATTCTAATATTGATTGGGGTGAGTGTGTATTCGTATAGAACGCCATCCACCTTTACAGATAATTCCATATACAGCAACACCGAATACAGCATTAGATATCCAAAAGGATGGAAGGTAAATAAAACAAATTCTGGAGTAGGAATTATCAATCCTGAGAGATCAGGGAAACCTGATACAGATGTTCCTGTTGAAGGAATCAGTATTTGGAATACTTATGTTGAATGTAAACCTACACAGTGGGAAGAGGGCTTTGGTTTGATCTTCTATAAAACTGTTTGTTTGGATAATAAAATAAAAATAACCATGTCAGCTTTTGACCAAGCATCAAAGATTCTTGAAGATGCGGCAGTTAGCTCAATTGTTTTAAAATAAAATGAATTCCAAAGGTCACCTACATCCCGCAACACAGCTTACTCGAGAAATTATTTCTATTTTTGATGAGCTTGGTTTTTCTATTGCGACTGGTCCTGAGATGGAGCATGAATACTATAACTTCGATGCACTAAATGTTTCGAAAGATCATCCGTCTCGAGATATGCAGGATACTTTTTGGATAAAAGGGGGAGAACGGACACTACTCGCTACTCAGACTTCTGCAATTCAGATTCGATATATGGAAAAAAATAAACCTCCATTTCGCATCATCGCTCCAGGGAAGGTATATCGAAACGAAGCAACTGACGCAACGCACGAAGTTCAGTTTACTCAGCTCGAAGGTCTGATGGTAGATAAAAACGTAACCCTTGCAGAGCTAAAAGGAGTGCTCGAACACATGATGAAAAAACTCTTTGGAGAAAATGTGGCTATTCGTTTTCGTCCTAGTTATTTCCCATTCGTTGAGCCAGCAGTAGAAGTAGATATGAAATGGAAAGATACATGGCTCGAGATGGGTGGGGCAGGTATGGTGCATCCAAACGTATTACGAGCGGTGAATCTCGACCCACAAGAGTGGAATGGGTTTGCTTTCGGTTTCGGTATCGATCGTATGATTATGCTCAAATATGGTATTGATGACATTCGCCATCTCTACACTGGTGATCTTCGTTTCGTAAATCAATTCTAAAATGAAAATTCCTTATTCTTGGCTTCAGTCACAATTCAATAATCAACTTCCACCAATAGAGAAACTAGCGGATCTTTTTACATTCCGCGCATTTGAAGTGGAGGGTATTGAGGGCGACGAGATAGATCTCAAGGTCCTGCCCGATCGTGCGCACTATGCATTGTCATGGAACGGTATCGCGTACGAAGTCTCTGCGATGACTGGATTGCCGTGGACTCAAAAAGTATATGAAGAGAAAAAGGGAAATGGGAAAAAGGTAGATATAAAAATCGATCACCCAAAATGCAACCGATACGTCGGACGGTACATCGGAAATATTAAAACCAAAAATGTAGTTGAGATTACTAACGATGTCATGTTTGTGACTGGGCAGCCGACGCATGCATTTGATGCAGATAAAATAGTCGGAGGTATTACCGTTCGCCCTGCAAAAGAAGACGAGCATATCCTCACCCTCGATGGAAAAGATATTACGCTCAAACCAACCCTCATGGTCATTGCTGATGATCAGGGACCACTCGCTATCGCTGGAGTAAAAGGAGGTGATCGCGCAAAGGTCACTGATGCTACTAAAAATATTCTCCTCGAATCAGCACACTTTGATGCGGTGCATGTTCGCCGCGCGTCGACTCAGGTAGGTATCAAAAACGACTCAAGCAAGCGTTTTGAAAACGATATATCACCGAGTATCGCAATCGAGGCTATGCACATGCTCTCGAGCCTTATAGACGGGGAATACGGCGATATTGTCGACATATATCCACATCCAGTAGCTGAGTGGTCAGTGACCATCGATCCAAAAGTCATATCAGACCGACTCGGTGTAGAAATACCTGAGGAGAAAATAAAAGAGATCCTTTCACTTTTGAAAATTAAAAATGAAAATTGGAAGCTTACTCCGCCACTCTACCGACTCGATCTAAAAATCCCAGAGGACTTTGTAGAAGAAGTTGGACGACTCTATGGCTATGAAAATATCCCAGCAAAACTTCCAGTAAAAACTCCTGCGCTCCCGGTTCATCCGCAGTTTTACTATATTGAAACACTCAAGGATTCTTTGATTGAAAAAGGCTATTCAGAAACTATTCTCTATACACTTGGCAAAAAAGGACATTATGAGACAGCATATCCTGTCGCAAAAGACCGAGCATTCCTCCGCGACACACTGATGCACCATTTGGAGACGAGCATCATCCAAAACACTCGCAACGCAGATCTTCTTGAAATGGAGATGATCAGACAGTTTGAAATCGGAAAAGTATTTGATGCTGATGGAGAACATTTCCACCTCGGTCTCGCAATCGGTTTTGCAAAAAAGATAAAAGGAAATACTCCAGCTGATGAGCTCAAGAAGACATTTGCAGAGCTGGGCTTTACAGTGCCTGAAATAAAAATAAAAGACCTCACCGCATGGGGTGAGGTTCGTTTCACAATACCTGATGAAGTAACTGGTATATACAATTTTCAAAAATCTTCAAACGTAAAATACGTTCCTATTTCTCCATATCCATTTGCAGTACGAGACGTGGCACTATTCGTTCCTGACACAGTGACCGAACAAGAAGTTCGAAAGATAATCGAAACCAATGCAGGGAACTACTGCGTACGACTACGACTCTTTGATCTCTTTAAAAAAGAAGGCAAAACCTCGATGGCATTTCGCATGGTATTCCAGGCAAGTGACAAAACCCTAACAGAAGAAGAAATAAACACTCCACTACAGGCGGTGTACGACGCACTCAAGTCAAAAGGATGGGAAATACGGTAGGGTTGACTTTTCTTAGATTTTATGATAGTAAGTATGTATAAAAGGTCTTTGATATTGTGTGTTCGTCATAGCAAAAAGTAGCTCAACAGGGCTTCTTCTCGCTGTGACGAAAAACCCGCGTGGGCTAAGTCTATGGCAAAACAACATCGAAAGGGTATAAACTCATGAACAATGAGGCAAAAACCATTACGCCCGGCCAGGCTTTTCAGCTCTTGGCCGTCATCGCACAACAACTCGGAAAGATCGGTCTCACGTTTGAGATCGCTGAACAGTTAATCGGAAAGCCTGCAATGACCCGATCCAGATTGAAGGGGCTGTTGGGGTCAGTAAGATCGACCCCGGTTGCTGCTTCCAAACAGTACACCGAACTCGAACGACTGGACGTATCCTTGTACGAAGGTCATCGAAGTGAAAACGTGGGTGAGCACCTCACTTTGTCTGGCTTCTCACTCGATGCACTTGATCGATTGGTCGATCACTACACGACGTGCAACGATCGGCCCTGGCCCTATCAGTGCAGAATCATTCGCAGTACCTCTAATGTGGGTCTGTGGCCTGTATTCCGTGAGGTGCTCCAACATGAAGGGGCTGACAATGAGATCTGGGATATTCTCTACAAGCGTCATGCCCTTTGGACTATCCACAAGGTCCTGGGATTCCTCAGGGACGACATCCACCAAGGTGATGATAGGCTGGGACTGACTGAGCACAGGGAGGTAATTTTTCCAGTGCTCCTTACCGAGACACCGCATCAAAACGGTTCACCCAGGAGGTCAGATCGTGTCGGTTTCCTTCTCGTTCACCAGGGCCGGCCGATTCATCAGAGGAGGGTGTGGAGCGTTCATTTGGTTGAAGGGGAAGAGATCTTCAGCTTTGAACGCGAGACGATCTATTTCGCGAACAACCCTGGGCCTGCAGCTAAATAGTGGTACATGCCACTAAAAAGAAGAGTAACTTTCACAAACATCTACCCCGTATGACGTATGTCTACGGGGTTTAACTTTTATATAGACAAACTATTTTTTCTGTTCTCGAGTTACAGGAAATGATAAAAATTCATAAAAATTTCATTTCTGTTTCATATACTTTTGTTATTATTAAGATAAATAAAAGATATGGAAAAAGTACTCGATAAAAAGTTTGATGATTTAAAGGTATACATAGGTTCAGAAATGGACCGATATTTAGGGCTACAAAGAGATGGCTTTAGAGACGACTTGAGGATCATGCTTGATTCTGTGGTTATTTCTAACAGAGAGGGTGGACAAGGTAGAACTAAGAAAGACTCAAACTAAAAGTAGCCTAAAACCCTATAATTTGCTATAATACCCCTATAAATACAAGCGATTATTATGGCTGAAAACCCGAAAAAGAAAGAAAGTTACGGAGCAGATGATATTCAGGTCCTCGAAGGGCTAGAGCCAGTACGTAAGCGTCCTGGTATGTACATCGGTACCACTGGTCCCGATGGTTTTCACCATTTGATCACTGAGATCTTCGACAACTCTCGCGACGAGGCGATGGGTGGTCATTGTAACGATATCGAGATCACTTTTCTCCCAGGCAACCGCGTGCGTGTCGCTGACAACGGACGAGGTATCCCAGTCGACATTCAAAAACAGACAAAAGTTTCAGCTCTTGAAACTATTATGACCGTGCTCCATGCCGGAGGAAAGTTCGGTGGAGAAGGATACAAAGTGTCCGGAGGTCTCCACGGAGTGGGAGCGTCAGTTGTAAATGCACTTTCTATATATACTCAGGTAGTTGTACATCGAGACGGGGGTGCATACATGCAGGAGTACTCTCAGGGAAAGAAAAAAGCAGCAGTAAAGAAGATCGGTAGCTCAAAACTCCGCGGTACCATCGTCACATTTGAACCAGATGAAATCATTTTCGGAAAGCAAACGTTTGATTTCAATCGTATTGTAAACCATATGCGACAGCAGGCATACCTTGTTCGAGGTCTCCGCATCTCAGTCATCGATGCGCGTGAACAAAAAGTAGAAATCGATGAAATAAAAGATCACTATGTTCGTGAGCTTGGTATAAAAGCACCTTCACACACTTTCTATTTTGAAGGAGGTCTTGCATCTCTTGTTCGATTCACAAACCACATTCTCACTCCACTCCACAAGAATATTTTCTATGTCGACAAGCCAGCCGAAGGAGTAGAATCGGTAGAAATCGCTTTGCAATATGCTGACGATGTATCGTCACGCATGCTCGCTTTTGCAAACAATATTTATAACTCAGAAGGAGGAACGCATGTCACTGGTTTCAAAACAGCCCTCACACGAACACTCAATACTTATGCAAAGAAAAACAATCTCGTAAAAGATGGTGAGGATAGTTTTACTGGAGACGACGTACTCGAAGGTCTCACTGCAGTAGTTTCAGTAAAGATCCGTGAAATCCAGTTTGAAGGACAGACAAAAGCAAAGTTGGGAACAGTTGAGGCACAGGGTGCAGTCACCACCGTTTTCTCAGAATCATTTTCACAGTTTTTGGAAGAAAATCCAGACGATGCGAAAGCAATCATCCAAAAAGTAGTCCTCGCGATGAAGGCTCGAAAAGCGGCAAAAGCTGCAAAGGATTCTATCTTGCGAAAAGGTGCGCTCGAAGGTATGACTCTTCCTGGAAAGCTCGCTGACTGTCAGACAAAAGACGCGTCAGAGTCAGAGCTATTTATCGTAGAGGGAGACTCTGCGGGAGGTACTGCAAAAACAGGTCGTGATCGACGCATCCAGGCTATCCTCCCACTTCGAGGAAAGATTTTGAACATTGAGCGAGCTCGTCTCGATCGCATGCTTGCTTCTGAACAGATCAAGAACCTCGTCCTCGCGCTTGGTACTGCGATCGGTGATACCTTTAATATTGAAAATCTTCGCTACCACAAAATCATCATCGCAACAGATGCGGACGTCGACGGAGCACACATCCGCACACTTCTTTTAACTCTATTCTATCGATACTTTAGACCATTGGTTGATGGCGGCTTTATCTATATCGCTCAACCACCACTATACAAAGTAAAACGAGGAAAGGAGATTATGTATTTTTACAGTGATGAAGAAAAGATGAAAGCGCTTGGAAATGAAGT
>JAGOVB010000011.1 GCA_018060945.1 Minisyncoccota bacterium
ACTCGATTGCGCGGGTTTCGCGGATGACGTTTACCTTTATTTCTCCTGGGTATCGCAAATCTTTTTCTATTTTTACTGCAATATCTCGTGCTAGATTTTTCGCTTCGAGGTCAGTGATCTTTTCTGGAGTAACAAAAATACGAATTTCACGACCTGCTTGGAGGGCGTATGACTTTTCGACAGCAGGGAATGAGTTCGCAATCGCTTCGAGGTCGGTCAGACGCTTGATATAGTTTTCGATACTATCGCGTCGTGCTCCGGGTCGTGCTCCAGATATAGCATCTGCTGTCTGGACGATACGAGACTCGAGTGTTTCGTATGGATACTCTTCATGATGCGCTTGCATTGCCTTTATAATATCCTCGCTTACATTAAATTTCTGGAGGATGCGTCGTCCGATCTCTACGTGTGTTCCTGCCACTTCGTGATCAAGCGCTTTTCCGAGATCGTGGAGGAGGGCACCTGCTTTTGCAACAGCCACATTCGCACCTATTTCTTCAGCGATCATGCCAGCAATGTGTGACATCTCGATAGAGTGCTGTAATACGTTTTGACCGTAGCTTGTTCTAAAATGAAGTCTACCCAATACTAATGTAACTCGTGGATCAAGATTCAATACTCCACATTCATATGCAGCTTTTTCTCCTTGTTCTTTTATTGTTTTATTTATTTCTTCCTGAGCCTTCTCAACCTCCTTTTCGATCTTTGCTGGCTGGATACGACCGTCTTTGATCAATTCTGTTAGTGCTATTCGCGCTATATGGCGTCGTACGGGGTCAAATGATGAAAGGGTGATGGCACCTGGTGTATCGTCTACAATCACCTCTACGCCGGTCATACGTTCGAATGCTTTGATGTTTCTACCTTCTTTTCCAATGATTTTACCCTTGAGCTCATCATTTGCTATCGGTACCGATGTCGATAGGGCATCTGAAGCTACAGAGTTTGCTAGGCGTTGGATCGACATAGCAAGAATATCCTTTGCTCGATTCTCTAGCCGGTCTTCGCCTTGCGCTTCTAGTTTCTGCATCCGGACAAGGATGTCTTGTTCATTATTCTTCTCTACATTTTTAATAATCTCTTCTTTTGCAGCTTCAACAGAAAGACCCGCTACTTTTTCAAGCGCAGTTTTTCGATCAAGCTCTAGTTTCTCAGCTCGTTCTTTGATATTTTTGATCTCAGCAACTTTCTCCTTTACTTTTTCTGCTTCCGTATCTGTATCCGCCTGTCGTTTATCAAGTAAGTCTTCTTTCTTTATAAGTCGTGCTTCCGTGGTCTGAATTCGGTCTTCCTTTTCTTTGATTTCTTTTCGGGCTTGTTCAAGGAGTTGTTCTGCTTTCGATTCCGCATCTACTGTAATTTTTGTCGCTTCTTCTTTTGCCTCAAGGAGCATTTCCTTGATCTCAAGTTCCATCGAACCTTTCTTTCCTAGGGAAATGATCAGTCGAAGATAGTACCCGAGTGCAATTCCTATGAGTCCTGAAAGGGAAAGGAAGAGTGCAACCAATTTTAATGACATATATTGTATGGTACAAGCCCATACTATAACAGTTACAACACTTTGTCTATGATGCCGTATTTCTTTGCTTCGTCAGCTGACATAAAGAAATCTCGCTCTACATCTTTTTCAATCTTTGTAAGAGGCTGGCCTGTGTTTTTAGCAAGTATTTTGTTGATATTTTCACGAGTTTTGAGGATGTGTCGAGCAGTGATTTCTATATCGGTTGCTTGACCTTCGATGCCTCCGAGTGGTTGGTGGATCATCACTTCTGAGTTTGGCAGAACAAAGCGTTTGCCAGGCTTACCAGCTGACAAGATGACTGCTCCCATGCTTGCGGCGATTCCAACACAAACAGTAGAAACATCATTTTTGATGTGATTCATGGTGTCGATGATAGCCAAACCAGCACTGACTGAGCCTCCGGGTGAGTTTATGTATAGAGAAATTTCCTTTTTTGGATCTTCGGTTTGAAGGAAAAGAAGCTGGGCGATGATGATATTTGCAGTATGGTCGTCGATAGGGCCGCCAAGGAAAATAATATTATCCTTTAGAAGGCGTGAATAAATGTCATATGCGCGCTCGCCGTATGTAGTTTTTTCGATAACTGTTGGTATTAACATGAAGCTAATATTACATATTTTTGTATAAAAAGAAAGCGCCTCGACCTAGGTGGATAGGTCGAGGCGCGGTGACTTCCTTGTGCCAAATCAAGGCCGGGAAGTCGGAATCCGAAATAGATCCGGAGGTGCGTCTATGGACACTGGAAGAGTAATCTCGAGACGTTTTTTTGTTTGTCTGTCCTCAACACTCAAAACCGTTGGTCCACCTGGTTTTGAACGATACTTCAACAATTGAAACTGCGTGTATTCCCTCATGATCATACTTAGGTCTCTGATTGCCCGATCGAGGGAATTGAAAAGGACGTTTTGGTTGGGGGCGATTGAATCAGTCGCCTCCATTTTTTGATTGAGCGTCTGGTTAATCTGGGTCAGAAGGCCGTTGATCTCGATCACCCTCCGCTTTTCCTTTTCAATGTAGTAGACGCAGCTGATCCAGCTGATGTTGGTGACAATCAGAAGCCCTAAAAGGGCAGTACAAATTTTTTTCATGTTCCTCCTGGTGGGGGTCTGTTGACATGCTGTTTTTCAAGCGTCGTTGTGGTATAGGCTGATACCTCTTACATCTTTATACTTCAAAAATCAGATTTGTCAATTTTTCTTTACAAATCTCTACACAAGGAGTATATTTTTTGAGAACTCGTATTTGTATGAAAAATAGAAAAGTCCGTGAATCCGGACACTACCAGAATTGGCACGAAACGGAGAAGCCTCGGTACTGGGAAGATGGAAATCCAACCTGGCCCTATCTGCTCCTCTGTATTTTCCCCGGGATCACCTGTTGGTGACTCTTTATCGCTTTTCAAAGCCCCCGACTTCAATGTGCGGGGGCTCTGTGTTATTATCTTTTTATGAAAATCCATCGTTTTTATACCCCACACATAGAGAACACATTTACTATCGACAATGTTGACCAGATTCACCAGTGGAAAAAGGTATTCCGAATGAAAACAGGGGAGAAGGCTATATTTTTTGATGGTTCAGGTTACGAATTTCTTTGTGAGTTTACAAATCTCGACAAAGATTTTGCTGAGATAAAAGTCTTGGAGAAAACTGAACGACCGAGTCTAAAGCCGCTGACTTTGGCGATTTCTATACCAAAGAAAGATAATTTTGAATTGATCATTGAGAAAGCAACAGAATTGGGTGTTACCACAATTATTCCACTTATTTCAGAACGGACAGAAAAGAAAAATGTAAACATGGATCGTGTACGCAAAATTGCACTCGAGGCGAGTGAGCAAAGCGGTCGAGTGACTATCCCAGAAATATATGAGCCGGTAGTTCTGCAGAATTTTAATCTTGCCGGAGCGGTACTCGATCCAAAAGGGGAGAAGCGAGAAATCACTGAGGACGTGCTTATCATCGGTCCAGAAGGAGGGTGGAGTGATGCAGAACTCGCTCACTTTAAAAGCAAAAACCTGCCCATCGTATCTATCGGTGAGCAGGTTTTGCGTGTCGAGACTGCGGCTATAGCGATTCTAGGAAAGCAAACACTTTGTCGTTGGTAAGCACAGTTTCTGCATATACTCGAGCTTGGATAGGGTCAGCGTTCTTGTAGTGTTCTAGTATCATTGCAACTTCTTTTTCCACTTCTTTAGCATCAGGAAGTAGTTTTTCTTCTTGGGCGATCTTGCTGAGTACGAGCTGCAGCTTGGCTTTTTTGACTGCACCTTCTTCCCATTCTTTCTTTAAGTCATCAATAGATTTTTTGATACGAGCTAGGTAGTCTTCTACTTTGACTCCCATTCTGCTGATATCATCTTTGAACTGTGCTTCACTTCGGCTGAGCTCGTGCTCTACCATGATGCGAGGGATATCGATCTCTGCAGTTTCGAGTATCTTTTCTGCAATATCAAGACGTCGTTTCTCAAGAGCTCGATGTTTCTTTTCCTGATTTAGATTTTCTTTTACCTTCTTCTTGAGATCGTCAACATTCTCAAAGTTTCCTAATGTCTTTACAAATTCATCATTGAGCTCTGGTATGTGTTCTTTTCCATCATCGTGAGTGTGAGTCTGTTGTTTGATGATCTCTGCAATCACTTTTTCATTTTCTTCGTCAGTCACTTCGTCTGCTTTTGTTTCGGGGTATCCTTTTGCAATCTTTTTATAGTCACCGATCTTTACCTCTGGGGTAATAGCAGTAGTGATGGTAAATTCGAGCGGGTTGTCTTTTGCAATCTTTGTAATCTTTACTTCTGGTCGGCCGATCGCATCGATTTTTTCTTTTTCCAAGATCTTTGGGTACGCATCTCCGATTGCAAGCTCTGCCATCTCATAGAGAAGGGTCATTTCACCAAGCTTGTCGATCAAGACTTGTTCAGGGATTTTACCTTTTCGAAAGCCATCGATCTTTACTTCTTCGTTTAAATTTTTGATTGCTTGCACGCGATAAGCGCTAAGGTCTTTAGCGCTTATACTTGTTACTATTTCAATTTGTGAACCTGCGAGCTTATTTATTTTTGTGGCCATATTGCACCACTTTACACTAGAAATTGCTGTCGTCAAGACCGCTCACTGATGCGTCGAGATCTGCTTCGATGTTTGTGAAGTCATCTACAGGCTCTGATACAGCTGCTGATTGAGATGTAGAAGGAGTCTGGCTGACAGGGGCTGGTGTGACAGGAGTCTGCTCAGCATCATTGTTTAGTTTTTGACCCCAGATATATACTGCTGCAACGACGAGAAGTGCCAAGATAACGATTACGCCGATAATCGGTCCCCAGTGTTTATGTTCCTGAGGTAATGACGGCATCATGGTAGGAGCTGGCTGTATTGGAGCTGGTTGAGGTGGAACTGGGCTAACTGGCTGCATTGGTTGTTGATTATTTTGATCCATTGTTTTTATTGATTAGTTGTTGATCCTGTTGCAGCTGTTTCTGGAACTTTCTTTTTTCCTTCTGGGTTGATAACACTTCGGAGCTCTTTAACTACAGCATCTATTGCTTTTCGAGCGTCATGCACAGCTTTTATAGCTGCGTTTGCTGTTTCACGAGGCTTTGTAAGTGATATTTCGGTTGTGCTAGCTGCTTTTGCATCTGGTTTCCAAGCAATCACCGCGGTAACAGCTTTTCGAGCTGTCTCAATCTTTGTATTTGCTGTTGCTAACAATGTTTTTGCATTTCCTATAGGTTTGTTTTCTGAAACTCGCTTATCGATATAAGTTGAAAGATTTGTCTTTACTTTGGTCAAAGTATCAAGTGCAAGCGTAAGTCGCTTTACGAGAGCATCTTTTGTGGCTAGTACCTCACCCTTTTTTGCAGCCATCTTTAATTCTTTTCTCTCTCCGATTTTTTCGTTTTTCTTTTCACCACGTTCGCCGATAGGTCGAGTAGTACTTCCCATCATGCGGGTTGTCGATCCCATTATAGGTCGAGTACTTGAGCCTATTTTAAATCTAGCCTCTGGCTTTGTGACACCTTCTCTCATCACTCCTTGGTTTCGTAGTGGTAGGGTTCCGGCTGTCTGCGCCTGCGCCACCACTGCAAATGAGAGGAGTGCGGTTATTGCAATAAATTTTTTCATAATTACGTAATTATTTCTAATGTAGTAAGTATACAACAAAAAACTTCGATATTCTCGAAGCTTTTTGTTTATAACTTTATTTCTTTTCGTGATAGAGTTTTCTACCTCGTTCAAATGCTGCCTCAGCGTCTTTTTTCCCTTTAAAACCAGAGACGGTCACTTCTTTATTCTGAATTTTCTTATAGGTTAAGAAGAAGTGTTCGATTTCTTTGACTGTGTGTGGGTTTATGTCAGCCAGATCTTTTACATTGTTGAATCGTGGATCGTCCACAGGTACTGCAATCACTTTATCGTCTGCTTCACCGCTATCCACCATGCTCATGATTGCAACTGGTCGAACTCGTACAAGGACGCCAGGGAATAGTGGGTAGGTAGTCAAGACTACCACATCTACTGCATCTCCATCATCCCACAGTGTCTGAGGGATAAAACCGTAATCAAAAGGGTAATCTTGAGAGGTGTGCATTGCTCGATCGAGAGCGATGAGCCCTGTTTCTTTGTCGATCTCATACTTATTTTTTGAGCCCTTATTGATTTCGATAATTACGTTGATTTTGTCAGCTGTTCCTGGTTCAATATCGTGTAATAGATTCATATTATTCTGGTTTAACTTCTTCTAATGCTACTTTTGCGCCACCTGCAGACTGAATGTCGATTTTCCAACCAGTAAGCTTTGCTGCGAGGCGTACATTTTGTCCTCCTTTACCAATCGCTAGTGATTGCTGGTCTTCTGCAACAGTGACTACTGCTTTTGCGGTGTCTTTGTCAGTATCAATTTTCTGGATTTTGGCTGGTGAGAGTGATTCCTCGATAAATTTAGCTGGATCTTCGTTCCATTCGATAATATCGATCTTTTCACCGCCAAGCTCACTCATAACAGTAGAAACACGTACCCCACGCTGACCTACGAGTGATCCGATAGGGTCGATGTGTGAGTCGTTTGAGAAAACAGCGATTTTTGATCGAGAACCTGCCTCACGAGCGATTGCTTTTACTTCCACAGCACCTGAAGCGATTTCTGGGGCTTCAGTCTTGAACAATTCAACCAAAAACTTTGGATGTGATCGAGAAAGTCGAAGAAGAATACCCTTCGGGGTCTCTTCTACTGCATAGAGGTATGCACGAACTCTTTCCCCTTGTTTGTAGCGCTCTCCCGGGATCTGCTCTTCATATGGAAGGATACCGACAGTTCGGCCCATATCGATGAATATATTGCCACGTTCGATACGTTGTACAGTACCAGTGACGATAGCACCTTCCTTTTGACCAAATTCAGTCATTACAGAGACTTTTTCTGCTTCACGGATCTTTTGGATGATTACTTGTTTTGCGGTTTGAGCTGCAATACGGCCGTAGTCAGCCTTTGTTTCGAGGGGGAATATGATTTCATCGTCCACAACAGCATCCTTTTTGATCTTTTTTGCATCAGCGAGGAAGATGTGGTGCTCAGGATTGAAGCGAACTTTGATGTTTTCTTCGTCTGTAGTTGCAATATCCTGCTCTTCTTCGTCCTCCATGAGTACTTTTGACTCATCAACAACGATTTTTACCTGATAAAACTCAGTTTTGCCGGTGTTTTTATCAAATTTAGCACGGACGATTTGTCCCTTTTTACCATATTCTTTCTTATATGCAGTCGCCAAAGCAAGCTCGATTGCCTCCCACATCTTTTCCTGGGGAATGCCTCGTTCTTCTTGCAATTGTTCGAGCACAGAGTTTATAACTTTTAAATCAAACATATATTTAATTGTATTTATCTAAAAAAATGAGTTCTCCGTGAAGAGAACTTAACTCTTATATAGTACCTCGAAACTAGCTTTTTTGCAAATATTGCTCATAAACTTCTAATATGGTACACCTGTAGCAGGAAAGGGGGTGGTTTTTCTGAGAATTAGGCGTGAGCGGCCCGCATCAAGTAGATTGCTATACGAAGTTGGACTGTCTCTGGGAGATAGTACGGAACACAGGGTAGATAATCTACTTGTAAAGATTTACATTGAATATGACTGGATGCTTAGCTGGAAAAGGACAGTACATTCTTCTCCTGAAGACTTGTCTGGTATCGATTTTATCATCATGACAGACAAAGGCCCAATTTTTCTTCAAGTTAAGACCGGACAAGCATCTGTTCGAAAATTTCTCTTTAGACACAAGGATAAAAGATTCGTATTGCTCGTTGCACCTCCTTCTCAGACTGATGAAGAGGTCATTGCCGAGCTCTCGTCGTTGCTTCAAAAACGCTACGATGAAATGTAGTCAAACAAACCCGCACGAAGACTGCGGGTTCTGCTTTTTCATATGCTATAATTAGTTCACAAACTGCTCCCTATGCTCATTGATGATGTACAACTAAACAAATTTATAATTGACTCAAATCTTGTTTCAAAGACCGAATTTGAAGATGCAAAAAAAGTTGCTGCTGAAAAAAAAGTTCGTCCGACCGATGTGCTCGTTGCCGCAGGAAAACTAACTGAAGACAATGTCCGTCGTATGCAAGCATATGTACTCGGTATTCCTTTTGTGGATTTGAAAAATAAAAAAATTCCTTTCGAAACTCTTTCGATCATCCCCGAGCCAGTAGCACGAAATCACAATGTAGTCGCATATAAGATGACCGCTGACACGCTCGAGGTGGCCATGCTCGACACTGACGATCTTTCCGCAATCGATTTCGTCAAGAAAAAAGTTCAACTAAAAATTCTCCCACGCCTCACTGATACAGAGTCGATAAAAACTGCAATCATTCAGTATCAGAAAAGTTTGAAAGCAGAATTTGGAGATATTATCCAAAAGGAAAGTGCCACACTCAAAACTATTTCTGAAGACATGAGTGAGGACATTTCAGAGGGGGATTTGAAAAAAGCCGCTGAGGATCTACCTGTCGTCCGTATCGTAGATACTCTTTTGAAGCATGCCATCTTACAAGGTGCTTCTGACATCCACATCGAACCACAAGAGCAAGAATTGCTTGTTCGTTATCGTATCGACGGTCTGTTACGTGACGCTATGGTACTCCCAAAAACTGCTGAGCCATCGATCACCGCACGTATCAAAGTACTTTCGAATCTAAAACTAGATGAAAAAAGAATTCCACAAGACGGACGATTCAAAGTGGATCTCACCAATGAAAAAGTTTCGTTCCGTGTTTCGACGTTACCAACATATTATGGAGAAAAGACGGTGATGCGTTTGCTCCGAGAAAGTGTAGCTGGGTTTACATTGGAAGGCCTCGGTTTCCATGGAGAAGGATTGGAAAAAATCCATCATGCTACAAAACAAACTACGGGGATGATTCTGACTACCGGTCCGACAGGTTCCGGAAAATCAACTACACTCTATACTATATTAGATATTTTAAATCAGCCTGATGTAAATATCTCAACTGTCGAAGATCCGATCGAATATCAGATGAAGCGAGTCAATCAGACACAGGTACGTCCCGAAATTGGTTTTACATTCTCAGTCGGATTGCGAACTTTAGTACGTCAGGACCCAGATATCATCATGGTGGGAGAAATCCGAGACAATGAAACTGCGGCTCTAGCGGTGAACGCATCACTCACCGGTCACCTTGTGCTCTCAACACTCCACACAAACTCAGCCGCGGGCGCTATCCCACGTCTCATGGATATGAAGATTGAGCCTTTTCTTCTTGTGTCTACACTGAACGTCATCATCGCTCAGCGACTTGTACGAAAGTTGGGAGAAAACAAAACAAAGAAAACTTTGACTGATGCTGAGATTGAAGCGTTGAAGAAAAATGTAGATCTCGACAAAATTTTGAAAGTGCTTATCGCAGAAAAAATAGTCAACCCAAAATCTACATGGAGCACGATTCCGTTCTACACTCCTGCTCCAGCCAAAGAGGGAGATGATGGGTATTCAAGTCGAATTGGTATCCATGAGATCTTAAAAGTTAGTGCACCTATAAAGGAGTTGATCATGCGAGGTGCAACAGCTGATGAGATCGATGAGCAGGCTCGAAAGGAAGGAATGCTCACCATGTTCGAAGATGGTATCTTCAAGGCGATCCAGGGTCTCACTACAATCGAAGAAGTGTTTAGAGTCATCACTGAATAATATGCTTTTTTCATATAAAGGAAAAAAGAATACAGGGGAGATCTTCGAAGCAGAACACGAAGCAGTCGATCGTTTTGCGCTTTTTCGTGATCTGAAAAATGAAAACATTGAAGTCATTTCAATAAAAGAAATTCGAGCCAAGACACATAATAAGTTCAATTTTTCTTTTTTTGGGAAAATAAAAACACAAGAAAAGATTGTTTTTGCTAGAAATCTAGGATCGATGATCGAGGCCGGGCTTGCAGTATCACGAGCACTCACCGTGATGGAGCGCCAGGCGTCAAATCAGAAATTGAAAAATGTTTTGAGCCAGCTCAATGCTGAGATTACTCAAGGCAAGACACTTTCTGAAGCGATGCAAAAACAGGCAGAGACTTTCTCACAACTTTTTATATCGATGGTAAAGGCTGGGGAGGAGAGCGGTACTCTGGCTAGTTCTTTAAAGATTGTTGGTTTGCAAATGGATCGGGCGTATACATTGCAGCGAAAAATCAAAGGAGCGATGATGTATCCTTCAGTAATCATAGGTGTCATGATTTTGATTGCGATTTTGATGCTTACATATATCGTGCCTACCTTGATGAAAACATTTTCTGGACTAAATATGAAATTACCATGGACCACACAGCTTATTGTAACTATTTCTGACCTCCTACGAAATCATGGACTGTGGGTACTATTCGGTGGGGTTGTTGTTTTTTTTGGGTTTCGTTTTTGGGCAAAGACGATGCAAGGGAGATCTATTATCGATGCTTTTATTACAAAAATTCCGGTGATTGGTGAATTAGTAAGAGAGGTAAATGCTGCGCGTACTGCCCGGACCATGTCATCACTCCTCACTGCTGGCGTAGGTGTGGTTGAGTCAGTAAGAATTACTAATGAAGTGATTCAAAATGTCCATTACAAAGAGATTTTATCTAAAGTTGAGGAAAATATAAAAAGAGGTGCCCCGATGTCCGAAGTTTTTACCAATAGCATAAAATATTACCCTATTTTCCTCGGAGAAATGGTAGCAGTGGGGGAGGAGACGGGTAAGGTTGGAGAGATGCTTTTGGGTGTGGCAAATTATTATGAAGAAGATGTAGAGCAAAAAACAAAAGATATGTCTACAGTCATCGAACCATTCCTCATGGTGTTTATCGGTGCAGCAGTCGGTTTCTTTGCTTTGGCGATGATTTCGCCTATGTATTCACTCGTCAATGTCATTTAATTTTTTCAAAAAAGGATTTACGTTAGTTGAGACACTCGTCGGTGTAACTGTCTTTACTATGATTCTTCTTGCAACCTATCAAGCCTATGTCAGTCTTTTTCAAGTCGTGAGTGCTAGTCAGTACCGTATCGCTGCAGTAAACTTGGCAAATGAGCAGATCGAAATCATAAGAAATCTACCCTATGCAGATGTAGGTATTACTGGGGCGATCCCCGCGGGAAAGATTCCAAAAGTGCAGGTTCTCTCAAGAAGTGGGTATGACTTTATTGCCACTACCACGATACGAAATATCGATCTTGCGTTTGACGGAACTATCGGTAGTACTACAAATGATCTTTCGCCTGCAGATAACAAAACAGTTGAGGTTGAGATTGGATGTCCTGGATGTCATGGGTTTACTCCGATTTTCATAACAACACAGATTGCTCCAAAAAGTCTCGAAACAGCGTCAACCAACGGCGCATTGTTTGTAAAAGTGTTTGATGCGAGTGGAGCTCCAGTCGCCGAAGCTGACGTACAGATTACGAGTACAACAACCACAATAGTCGATACTACAAATGTAGACGGGATGCTGCAGGTTGTTGACGTGCCACCACTTATGAATGGCTATAGTGTCCAGGTGAGCAAAGCTGGTTATTCAGATGATCAAACTTATACGCCTGTGACCGTTCTGCTTCAGCAGGTGACACAAGCTAGTTTCGCAATCGATAAAGTTTCTCAACTAAATTTTTCTAGTGTTACTGATACATGCACTCCTGTTTCATCATTTGATTTTTCACTACAGGGTGCAAAAAAAACTTCGACCGATCCAGATGTTTATAAATATAGTCAAAATCTTGTAACTGATGGTGGTGGTATCAAAGCATTAAACAATATGGAGTGGGATACATACACCATAACCGCACTAGATACTGCATACGACCTCATCGGTATCAACCCATTAAATCCTTTTTTACTTAGTCCGGGTACAAATCAACCTGTAAAATTGATTGTTGCTCCAAAAGATCCTCAAACACTATTAGTAACAGTTAAAGATAATGCTTTGCTTCCACTCAGTGGGGCAACAGTCACTTTTGATGGCGATGAAAAGGTAACAGGTCGTGGCTCTCATACTGATACTGATTGGTCAGATGGACTCGCAACTACCGATGGAAATATCGACTACACCTCTACTCTGGGAGAGTTTAAACTAGTAAGTACTTTTGGTGCATATGTTCCGACGGGAACTCTTACATCCAAAGTATTTGATACAGGGTCACCAAGTTATTTCCAACAATTTGTTTGGAGGCCAGAGTATCAAACTACAAATGCTGGCCCTGACTCTGTCTATTTCCAGATTGCTACTTCAGCTAGCTCGACAGGTCCTTGGAATTTCTTGGGTCCAGATGCAACTGCTGGTTCGTACTACACAAATCCAAACTCAACTTTGAATGTCATCCACAATAGCGATAGATATATTCGTTATAAAGCATATCTTTCAACTATATCTGCAACAAATACGCCGATCGTTTCTGATGTTTCTTTTACCTTTACAACAGAGTGTACTCCACCTGGTCAGGTTGTCTTTACGAATCTATCTAACGGCACTGATAACTTGATTGTCTCAAAAACTGGTTTTGCCACTACTACGATTCCGGTTACGATTTCTGGTTCTTGGAAAGAGCAAGAAGTTATCCTCAATCCTTGAGGTATAATAATATGAGCATGAAATTTACTCGCGGTTTTTCAATTACAGAATTAGTTGTGGTCATCGCAATTGTCGCTGCGGTTTCTGTCGTAGTTGGAAAATTTACAGGTGATGTATTTTATCTCGGTACTGTTACACGTGGGTCACTTTCAGTTTCGCAAGATGCTCGTAATGTACTAAGAGTGATGGCGCGTGAGCTGCGCGCTGCAGCACCGAGCGCGAATGGAGCCTTTCCTCTAGTTACTGTTGCTTCAAGCTCGGTTACTTTTTTTTCGGATATTGACGGAGACGGTCAGAGAGATTATGTACGATATTTTCTCGCTACGTCTACTCTTATGAAAGGAGTGACTACTCCTTCGGGAAATCCTTTATCATACGCGACGACATCTGAAACAACATATGTCGTGATGTCTGATGTTCGAAACGGTACTTCAAGTATATTTTCTTATTTTGATAATGCATATGCGGGAACTTCGTCACCTCTTACGTTTCCAGTACCGATTCAGATGGTCCGATTGATTCGTATCGATCTTACTCTCGATGCAAACGCTGATCGAGCGCCTACGACAAAAACTTTTACCACTCAAGTATCTATTCGTAATCTAAAAGACAATTTATGAAAAAAGGAATGATACTTGTAAATGCGTTAGTGTTTGGTGGTATTGCGATTGTCATCGTAACGAGCTTGGTAATGTGGGGGAGTACGGTGTTGCAAGCTTCGCGACATGTCGTGGATCGTGAGCAAGCATTTCATATTGCTGAAGCGGGAATAGATTATTATCGTTGGCATTTGGCACACGCTTCGACAGATTATTATGACGGCAATGCATCGACCACCTCACCCGGTCCCTACACGCATCCATTCAAAGATAAAGATGGAAATACGATAGGTTCTTTCTCTTTGACCATTACGCCTCCTCCAAGTGGTTCGACTGTTGTCAAAATAAAATCTGTCGGTACCTATTATGGTACAGATAGTATTTCGAGAACAATACAGGCGACTCTCGCGATACCTTCATTGGCAAAATATGCAGTAGCTGCAAATGCTGTTATGCGATTCGGTGCGGGTACTGAGGTTTTTGGGCCTATCCACTCAAACGACGGAATTCGCTTTGATGGTATTACACACAACCTTGTCACCAGTGCGAAAACTTACTACCAAGACCCAGATGCACCAGGACCAAATCGGTTTGGTGTGTATACCCAAGATTCTCCTACAGATCCAAACTATCCGGCTGCAGTCCCAAGTCGTCCAGATGTATTTATGGCAGGTCGCCAGTTTCCTGTGCCCACGATCGACTTTGTCGGTATGACAACTGATCTATCACAGATAAAATCAAAAGCACAATCAGATGGTCGGTATTTTGCCCCTTCAGGATCACAAGGATATCGAATCCTTTTAAAGACAAATGACACATTTGATTTGTACAAGGTGACTGCACTTACTTCTACTCCAAACGGATGTTCAAATTCATCTAATCAAGACGGGTGGGGGATATGGAGCATCAAAACTCAAACATTTGTTGGGAACTATGCTCTCCCTTCAAACGGTCTTGTGTTCGTCGAAGACCATGTTTGGGTAGAGGGTACGATAAACACTGCTCGTTTGACCATAGCCTCTGCTCGATTCCCCGATGTGTCAGCAAATAGAACCAATATTATCGTGAATAATGATTTATTGTATACAAACACTGACGGAACTGATTCTATTGCCCTTATCGCTCAAAACAATTTTATTGTCGGCCTCGTTAGCTTGAACTCACTAAAGATAGACGCAGCAGTGATCGCTCAAAATGGCTTTGTTGGGCGATACTACTATGGAACTAGCTGTAAAATCAGTGGTACAAATTACTATGCCCGTTCCGATATCACCCTATACGGTATGATTGCTTCAAATAAACGCTACGGGTTTGCTTATACTGATGGAACCGGCTATACCACTCGAGATATCATATATGATGGAAATTTGCTGTACGCTCCGCCACCAAGCTTTCCACTCACTTCAAACCAGTATCAGATCATTTCCTGGGACGAATTGAGGTAACTGTGGATAACTTTAGTTGCGCAGACTTTTCCCACTGCTATACTGTTACCAACTACCCAAGAGGCTATCGCGAAAGCGAAGCCTCTGTTTCTTTTATTAAAAAATTAAAATTAAAAATTTATGAGCATACAGTGGAATAAAGAAGTAACAGTTACAGATGTAGCGAAGTTCTTCAACCAGGAGATCGATATGAAGCCAGTAGAAAAGTTGTTTGCAACAGAGATAGATTTAAATAAGTGTGCACAGGTAGCTGCGATGGTAGCTATCTTTGGCGTGATCCCAGCATTTACATATGGAACAGTATTGGGAACTCTAGAAGGGCAGCGAGTAGCACTACTCACTGATGTGACTTCATTACAGGCAGAAGTGATGTCTGCTGCACGATCAATTGTGCCACCAACAACAGTGCCAGGCGGAACAACCGCAGGTACATCAAAAATTATCACTAGCGTTATAACTGATAAGGGAGTATATACAGCTGGTTCTCCAGTTCAACTCACTTTCTATAGCACGCTTCCAGCTTCGACTACAAACATTTATCAAATCAGTTTGTACTCAGCTAGCGGAGCACTCGTGCAAAATCTCGCAACAATGAGTCCATATCAGGGTCCAAACCGATATAACTTTACTATTGCTACCTCAACTATTGAAAAGGCGGGGGAGGCGTTTACAGTTCGAGTAACTGCAACAAAATACAATCAGTCAGTGGACTCAAATAGAATCTTTGTAAAAGCGGTGTATTCAAACCCAAAAATAGTTTTTGTTGTTTCAAGCGCGACACAACAAATGAACGTGGAAGATGTTGCGAGTGATGACCAGGGAGTTTACTCAGTTACATTTAATGTAGAAGCAAAAGAAAAACCAGTATTTATTAAATTAGGAAGCGCGACACGCGGAACCTCAGTAAATAAAACAGGAGCAAACTATGTAATCGCAAGTGCTACAAATGGTTATACGGCAACTACAAGCGGTTCAGTAAGTTCAGAACTCACTCGAGTCAGTGGGGGAGTTGTTCAGGGAAATTTTGTTAAGTTAGACGCTTGGACAACAGCTAAGTTTAAATTAAGTGTATATTTCGACTCGTCACTAAATGACTTGTATCGAATGCAATTATACTCAGTAAACTACAACGTAAATGCAACCGACCCTAATGTTCATGCAGTGTTGTATCCAACATACAACTATCAGACTAATTCAGTTTTTGTTCCGAATGGACCTCAGTCACCAACCACTCCTACTGCAAATGTAAGTGGTGCAGAAACATACGTAAATGTAGTCAGAACCGCGAGCATTATAATCCCATTCGTTCTAAACAATGCCGGCAAACAAGATATCTATATTGGTAAAGTTGAGGATATATATGATCTTTACAAGAATGTTGAGTTTGAGGTGTCTACAAAAATTGCGTCGACAACTATATATAGTCATGCAAATAATCATTCAGTACTAGGAGATACTCAGAATGCATATATTATTAAAGCAGGTACAAGTCGCAGATTTTGGCACGAAGTAGGTTTGGAGAATACTGGTCCAGAGAGAATGCAGGTATATGCAGTAAAGAAGATCTATTTCTCTGATGATCCAACCTCACTTAGAAAATATAACATCAGTTCTGGATTGGAAAATCTAAAAGTCACACAGTCCTTCTAAGTAGAATGCCCATCACCAAAAAATACAAAAAAATAGTTATTGGTAATTGGAAAGAAAATCCAAATACTCGTGAAGCAAGCAAGAACATTATAAAAAATGTTAAGAAGGTTGCTTCACAGCTCAAAAAAACAATCACTGTTTTGTGTCCACCATTTGTATTTCTTAGTGAGCTCGGAAAGGGTGAGCAACCCTATTCGAAAGGTGCACAGGATGTGTCAGTGTTTGAAGCAGGTTCACATACAGGGGAGGTGAGTGCAGAGATGCTTCGTGATTGCGAGGTGGAGTACACTATCGTCGGTCATTCGGAGCGGAGAAAAATGGGAGAGACAGATGCGATGGTCGCAAGCAAGATCAACGCATTACACTTTGCGGGAGTTACGGCAGTGATGTGTATAGGAGAGGACAGACGCGATAGCGGAGGTCAATATCTCGACACACTCAAAAACCAAATAAAACACTCTCTTGCAGGTGTAGAAAAAAAGAACCTGTCACACCTCGTAGTTGCATACGAACCCGTCTGGGCTATCGGAGCAACACAGGCTATGTCTCCGGGGGACGTGCATGAAACGACACTCTTTATCAAAAAGACGCTTGCCGATCTTTTTGGTCATGAGTATGTTACGAAGGTGCCGATTCTGTATGGGGGTTCAGTTACGTTTCGAAACGCGGGTGAGATCGTGGAGGAGGGGCATGTTGATGGCCTTTTGGTAGGGCGTGAAAGTATAAATCCAGAAGGATTCAACGAAATTCTCAAAGTGGTTGATGCATTATGAAAACATTAAAAGACTTACAAGTTACGAAAGGAATGAAAGCACTCGTGCGCTTTGATTTCAACGTATCTGTTATAAATAAAAAAGTCGTCGATGATTTTCGTATTCGCAAAGCATTGCTGACACTCAACTATCTAAGAGAGAAAAAAGCCAAAGTAATTATCATAAGTCATATTGAATCAACAAAAACATTGGAGCCAGTGCATCAACACTTGGTTAACATGGGGATTCAAAATGTCTTTGTGAAAAATTATCGTAACGCATTAGCGGCGATAGAAGAGAATGACATTGTATTTCTCGAAAACCTGCGTGCACATGCAGGAGAAAAAGAAAACAGTGAAGAGTTCGCAAAAGAGCTAGCGTCGCTTGGGGATGTATATGTGAACGATGCATTTTCTGTTTCCCACAGAGAGCACGCATCCGTGTCAGCAATAGCACGGTACATTCCTAGTTATATCGGTTTCCAGTTCGAAGAAGAAGTAAAAAACTTGAGCGCAGCATTTAAGCCCGAGCGACCTTTTCTTTTTATCTTGGGTGGTGCGAAATTTGATACAAAGCTGCCGCTTATAGAAAAATTTATGCAGACCGCTGATCATGTATTCGTAGGCGGTGCACTTGCCCACAATTTCTTTGTGGAGCAAGGATACGAAATTGGTAAGTCAGTTGTATCTCCGGAAAAATTCAATCTACAAAAGTATTTTGGAAATGCAAAACTACTTTTGCCGATCGATATGGTAATCAAGAGAGGGGATAAGATAGTAAACATTGATCTTGGTGAGGTTGAGAAAAATGATATAATTCTTGATGCAGGTCCAAAGACATTGGAGCTATTGCGAAAAGCGGTGAGTAATTCAGCACAGATCTTGTGGAATGGTACGTTAGGTCTGTATGAACAAGGATACACTGAGCCGACGATAGAACTTGCTAAAATGATTAGCGAATCAAAAGCAAAGACAATCGTAGGGGGAGGTGACACATTGGCTGCTATCGCAAAACTGGGTATAGAAGACAAATTCAGCTTTGTGTCGACGGGTGGTGGAGCGATGCTCGACTATCTCGCCCACGAGACATTGCCCGCGATACAAGCGATTGAGAGAGGTGTTGACAAATAGTTTTAATAATGTATAATATATAGCATGGAAAACATAAACAATAATCCAACATTAAAAAAGAGTCTTGAAGGAGTAGCGTTACTCATTGCACTTGTCGGAGCTTTTTTTCTCGGACAGAATGTTACAAAAGTAGAATTTGCAGATGTGACTTCACTCATTGAAGCTGCACAGACTGCAAACACCATTGATGCTCTACGAGATCCATTTGCTGGGTATGAATATGTACTCATCGATAACTCACAGGGTATTCGAAAAGAAGTAAAAAGATAATACTATAGTAAAGTTGAGAGCTTTAAAGCAAGGGCGGCAAAATCATTTTTGTCGCCTTTTGCTTTTTCTGGATCAGGGTATACCCACACATGAGCATGTTCGATTTCTTCCCCAATTATTTTTGAGTGCACAGAAACATCAAATGCTTTTTGCTGAGCCCGTGCTACCTTTTGAACAATAGAAAAATACTCACCGATGTTTGTGCTATCCCACACCCAACGTATGTGCTCTTTTGGGATCACAAGTGTGTGACCGGGTGATAGGGGACGGATATCTAAAAATGCTAAATAATTTTGATCCTCGTATACAACGTACGCCGGGATTTCTTTGTTTATTATTTTACAGAAAATACAGTTATTCATGACTATAGTATACTATCCCTATGAAAAAATACGCTATCCGGAAATGGCATGGAGAAAATCTGACTGAGCATCTTTTGCATCATCGGGGTCACACTACCAAAGCGCAGCAAGAAAGATTTTTGAAACCAGATTATGAAAAGGATCAGCACGACTCGGCACTGCTAAAAGATATCGACATCGCTGTTGAGAGAATCTTGAAAGCAATTAAATCGGATGAAAAAATAATTATCTACAGTGATTACGACACCGATGGTATTCCAGGTGGGGTATTGTTGCATGATTTTTTTAAAAAGATTGGTTTTGTAAATTTTAGAAATTATATTCCACACCGTCATGATGAAGGTTTTGGTTTACACAAAGAAGCCATAAAAGAATTTGCAAAAGAAAAAGTCGATCTGATCATCACTATCGATTGTGGAATTGCAGATGTCGAGTCAGTAAAGACTGCAAACAAATTAAAAATAGATGTGATCATCACCGATCACCACATGCCCGGGGACGAAATACCACCGGCACATGCGATCATAAATCCAAAACAAAAAAAGTGTCTTTATCCAGAAAAAATGTTATGTGGGTCTGGTGTGGTTTTTAAGCTGGTGCAAGCGCTGATCAAAAAAGGAAATTTTAATCTCGGTGTTGGTTGGGAAAAGTGGCTTCTCGATATGGTTGGTATCGCAACACTCTCTGACATGGTACCACTCACTGGAGAAAATAGAGTCTTTGCAAAGTATGGATTAATGGTACTACGAAAATCACCACGCCTCGGTTTGAAAATGCTTTTGAAAAAAGCGAAAACAGATCAGCGATATCTCACCGAAGATGATATCGGTTTTACGATTGGTCCTCGTATCAATGCAGCGTCACGCATGGGTGTGCCGACAGATGCTTTCAAATTACTTGCAGCCACTGATATCGATGAAGCGACGATCATGGTAGAACATTTGGACAAAATAAATAATGAGCGAAAAGGTATCGTCGCTGCCATGGTCAAAGAAGCAAAGTCACATATAAAAAACCGTGACGATAGTCTTGTTCTAGTTTTGGGTAATCCAGAGTGGAAACCGTCACTTCTCGGTTTGGTGGCAAACACCCTTGCTGAAGAGTTTGTGAAACCTGTTTTTCTGTGGGGGCGCGATGGTGACGGTGTGATCAAAGGTTCTTGTCGGTCAGACGGAGAGACAGACCTCGTCGCACTTATGAAAAAAGCTCCTTCCACCACTTTCCTGCAGTTCGGTGGCCACGCTTTTTCTGGAGGTTTTTCAGTGGACACAAAAAAGATACATACGTTAGGAGAGGTGTTAAACAATGCATTTGTAAAAAGTGCGGACGATAAAAAAGTCCAAGAAATACCAGTGGATGCAGAGCTTACACTCGACAGGATCGATCGAGATACATATAAGTCTATCGATCAACTTTCTCCATTTGGAGTAGCAAATGAAAAGCCATTATTTATGTTCCGCAATGTTACGCCGACAAACATAAAACGGTTTGGAAAAGAAAAGAATCATTTGGAACTTATATTCACACACAAGTTGAGAAACATATCTGCGATCAGCTTTTTCTCGACACCTGAGGACTGGGGGATAAAAGAAAATATCCCACTCACACTCATCGCCCATATTGAAAAATCTATGTTTCGCGCTCGGGAGGAGATCCGTTTGCGGATCATTGATATACTATATATATGAGCACAATAATTTATACAGATGGATCATCACGCGGAAATCCTGGACCTGGTGGTTGGGGTGCGATCGTCGCGGGGAAGACCGTCCAAGAAATCGGTGGGAGAGAGTCACAGACTACAAACAATAGAATGGAGCTTTCAGCAGCTATCGAAGCGTTGAAACTAAATCCAGTAGAACCTATTACTGTTTTTTCTGATTCCGAATATGTGATCAAAGGTATCACAGAGTGGATCCATGGATGGATAAAAAGAGGGTGGAAAAATGCTCAAAAGAAAGCAGTTTTAAATCAGGATTTATGGGAGAAGCTGTACGACCTCACTGATGGAAAAGATATCACCTGGAAGTATGTGCGTGGACATGTGGGTACTCCGGGAAACGAGCGTTGTGATGTGATCGCCACTTCGTATGCAGATGGGGAACCAGTCAGTTTATATAGTGGACCTGTGGATAAGTACACAGGATTGGGCAAAAATTCATAAAGATTTCATTTCTATTTGATAGATTAGGAGCATGGCAGTACAACGAGTACGCATGTTCCTTTTCTTTTTATTGGTGATTATTCTAGGAATCAGGGTTTTGGTCGAATACAAGAAGCCAATCCTACAACCGATAAAAGACAAAGACTATACTTGTTTGGGGACTGTCATCGAAGAACCAGAATATAGAGACACTACGCTGAGGCTCGTCGTCGAGTGTGGCGGCTTTCGCATGCTCGCAACTGTCGACCGATTTACTGTAGTCGAATACCTCGATACTGTTTCAGTAAAAGGGGTTGTTAGTCCTGCAAAGTTTAAGGGGTACAATGACTACTATATAAACTTTGCAAAAGTAGAAGTGGTCTCACACGGGTCTTCATTGGTAAAGTCTCTATTCAAACTAAAGCATTCTTTTCTCAGTAATTTAAAGAATGTTTTAGGAGAACCGCATGCATCGCTTGCGGGTGGTTTGGTCGTGGGAGAAAAGTCGGCACTGGGAAAAGAGCTACTCGACGACTTCCGTCACGCTGGTCTCATCCATATTGTAGTTCTCTCAGGATTCAATATCACAGTCATTGCAGACGGACTCATGCGAGTGCTCGGATTTTTGCCGCAGACACTGCGGATATCGGTTGGTGCAACGGGGATGATTTTATTTTCATTCTTGGTGGGTGGTGGAGCGACGGTCATACGGTCGACCGTGATGGCCCTCATCATGCTTCTCTCAAAGATTGCAGGGAGACAGTATGTGGCATTGCAAGGATTATTTATAGCAGGAGTGGCTATGGGGATATATGAGCCAAAGACAATTCTATACGACGCTTCATTCCATCTATCATTTCTCGCAACGCTTGCGATGATACTGCTCGCACCTCGTATAGAAAAAAGACTGACCTTTCTGCCTGAGCGATTTGAGTTCCGGGGAATTATATCTTCCACAATTGCAACGCAGATATTTGTTTCCCCCTACCTTATATATCTCATGGGGTCGATATCGTTCTGGGGATTGGTAACAAATATATTTGTATTGCCAGTAATTCCACCGACTATGCTATTTGTATTCCTGTCTGGGGTGACCGGCTGGGCGTCGCACTGGCTATCGTTTGCTTTAGCAATACCGGCTCACATGCTTCTCAGTTATGAGTTGTTTGTAGTAAAATTGTTTTCGATATAGCTCCAGTCGAGATTTGCAAAGAAGTCTTCGATGTATTGTTTTTTTCCTGATGGAGCATAGTCAGCGACGTATGAGTGTTCCCACATGTCGAGAGCGAGGATGAGCGCACAGTCCTGTAGCTGTCCGATATGCTGCTCATCTACCCATGCAGTCAAAAGCCGTTTGTCCTTTCGATCGAAATAGACCATAGCCCAACCTACACCTCGAGTGAGTGCCAGTGCTTTAAAGTCCTCCAAAAACTTGTCTGTAAAGACCTTCTTTAGGTTTTCTGAGATCGGAGCAGCTTTTTCTAGGCTTTTGAAATATACCTCATGATTTCGCATGCCGTTGTATTCAAAACCAAAACGCTTATCGATAGGGGATTCGAGGAGGGTGTTTGCATTCTTTACATACCCAGCGTAGAGCTTGAGATGTTCCTCGATAGTCTTTGCTGAAATTCCTTTTAGTGTTGGTATATTAAATTTTTGTTCGATAAATGAAGTCATATACGTATTATATCTTAATTATCCTGTTATTTCTCAATGTATGCGTCTGGTACGTAGCGTACTTTGCTTTGGACAAAGATTTGTCGGTCTATTTTTTAAATATAGGGCAGGGTGATGCCATATTTATCCAGGCTTCAAATGGAGTACAGGTGCTCATCGATGGAGGACCAGACAGTGCTGTGCTACGAGAACTCACCAAAATCATGCCTATATATGATCGGTATATCGATGTAGTGATCATGACACATCCCGATGCTGATCATGTAGGAGGGTTGAACAATGTTCTGAATCGCTACAAAGTAGGGATGGTGTTTGAGCCGGGGGTGTTTGCCTCGACCACAGCGTACACAAGTTTCAAGGGTAAGGCAAAAACCCGCCTTGCTCGAAGAGGTGATCAAATCATCCTCGACGAGGGGGTGTTTCTAAATATCTTGTTTCCAGATCGAGACACTAATGGCTGGGAAACCAATACTGCCTCTATAGTAAGTAGGCTCGTATACGCATCTTCTTCAGTATTACTCACGGGTGATGCTCCAGCGAAGATAGAAAAGTTTTTAGTAAAATACGATGATTTAAAATCAAATATACTAAAACTAGGACATCATGGATCAAACACTTCTTCAGCTGAAGAATTTATCGCTGAGGTTGCCCCTGAGTACGCAATAGTGTCGGCGGGTAAAAATAATAGGTATAAGCACCCACATCCGAAAGTGATAGAGCGTGTCAGTAAATATGTAAAAAATAT
>JAGOVB010000001.1 GCA_018060945.1 Minisyncoccota bacterium
AATATCCCGATGAAGCTCAAGAAGACATAGATCGGTTCATCAAAGGTACCTATGACACTGATCCGAATAAGAAAATAGACTTTAGCTTTACATGGCATGGCCTTATGGGATACACTCCTAATCGAGTGCGCAGAGTCGGTTTTGAGCCAAAAAACCATGTATTGATGTATAACCTAGGCTGCAACGGCGTGGGGATACTACCTTCAGTGTATGGTGGAGAGCGAATATCAAAACTATTAAATGGAACCGAAAATGAAAAAACAATCTTCGACCCAGAATGATGAAAAGATCGTGGTAAAAGGTGCACGTACCCACAATCTCAAAAACATTACTGTCGAAATGCCACGCAATAAAATGATTGCGATAACCGGCCTCTCTGGATCAGGGAAGTCGTCTTTGGCATTTGATACTATTTTCGCCGAAGGGCAACGACGATATGTCGAGTCTCTTTCTTCATATGCCCGTCAGTTCCTCCGTCAGTTTCAAAAGCCAGATGTTGATGAGATCACTGGTCTTTCACCTGCTATTTCTATCGATCAAAAATCTCGATCAAATAACCCACGTTCGACGGTAGCGACTATCACCGAAATCTACGACTATCTCCGTATTTTGTTTGCACGTGTTGGAAAGCCTCACTGTCTCGTCTGTGAACGTGAGATTCACCGCATTTCAAAAGAAGAAATCCTTGAAGGAGTGTTGAAACAAGTTACTGCACATAGCCGTTCAAGTAAAAAAGTAATGGGTGTAGAACTGAACGATGCAAAAGTGCGACTATATGCTCCTGTTGTCGTCGGCCGAAAAGGTGAGTACTACCAGCTCCTCTATGACTTACTCGGAAAAGGCTACACAAAAGTAAAAGTAGATGGAGAAGTCAAAAATCTTCGAGAGCAAATTGTTTTGGATAAAAATAAAAAGCACGACATCGATATTCTCGTCGATGAGATTTTCCTCTCTGAATTTATAAACAAAGCCCAAGCAGCGAATGCGAAAGAACGTCTTTCAGAGGCTCTAGAAAAATCTGTTGAAGAAGCAAATGGTTTGATTAAAATCGAATTCCCAGGAGAAGAAAAACTGATGTCGACCAAGTTCATGTGCCCGTACGATGGCTTTTCATACCCAGAGATCGAGCCGCGTCTTTTCTCTTTCAACTCCCCATACGGAGCATGTCCTGATTGTAATGGATTGGGAACAGAGTTTCTTTTTTCAGATGATCCTTGTAAGAAATGTAAAGGTGCACGTCTTCGTGATGAAGCACTTTATGTAAAAATAGATGGAAAAAATATTGTTGATACTGTATCTCTTTCAATCCAGGATGCAAAAAACTATTTTGAATCGGTAAAACTTTCTGATACTGAGCGAGAGATTGCAAAAGTAGTTTTGAAAGAGATCGAAGCGCGTCTTCAGTTTATGCTCAATGTTGGGATCGAGTACCTTACATTGGACCGTCGTGCGCATACACTCTCAGGAGGAGAAGCACAACGTATCAGACTCGCCTCACAGCTCGGTTCTGGCCTCGTAGGAGCCCTCTACGTCCTCGATGAGCCGACTATCGGTCTCCATCAGCGTGACAATGACCGTTTGATCAAAACTCTCCTCACACTAAGAGATTTAGGAAACACTATTATAGTAGTCGAGCACGATGAAGACACTATGTACGCGTCTGACTACATCATCGACATCGGGCCAAAAGCCGGTATCCACGGAGGCGAAGTGATCGTCTCGGGATACATGGATGACTTACTCACTGCAAAGAAGAACACTTCAGGGTCACTGACACTCGCATACCTCCGAGGCGAAGAAAAGATAGAAGTACCCGCAACTCGTCGTGAACCAAAAGGAAAAATCATCATCAAGGGTGGAAATGTTTTCAATATTAAAGATATGAATGTGGACGTGCCGCTCGGAGTGCTCTCTGTGATCACCGGAGTCTCTGGTTCTGGAAAGTCTTCATTTATGTATGAGATTTTGCATAAAAATCTCCAGGCAAAACTCGAGTTTCGACATCGAACCGCAAATATTTACAATGTCGCAAGCTTTACCGGTACTGAGTACTTAAGCAGAACTATTTTGATCGATCAGTCCCCGATCGGACGAACACCTCGTTCAAACCCTGCAACATACACAGGAGCATGGAGCCATATCCGAGATCTATTCGCAGCGTCAGCAGAAGCTCGAGCTAAAGGCTGGGGACCCGGACGATTTTCATTTAACGTAAAAGGAGGACGGTGTGAGGCATGTCAGGGAAATGGAGAGATTGCAGTGGAGATGCATTTCCTCCCGACTGTGTATGTACCATGTGACATATGTAATGGAAAACGATTTACAAAAGAAACACTCGAAATCAAATACAAAAAGAAGAATATTCACGACATTCTCAAAATGACGATCGATGAGTCGTTAGAGTTTTTCCAGGACATTCCTGCTGTGCAAGAGCGGTTGCAAACATTACAAGAAGTAGGTCTCGGATATCTCGAGCTCGGTCAGTCAGCCACAACTCTCTCAGGGGGAGAAGCACAACGTGTCAAAATTTCTGCAGAACTATACCGCTCACATACACAAAAAACTATTTATCTACTCGATGAGCCGACGGTAGGACTGCACTATGAAGATGTGAAAAAACTAATTGAAATTATCCAGCAATTGGTAAACAAGGGAAATACCGTAGTCGTAATCGAGCACAATCTCGACCTCATAAAATCAGCAGACTATATTATCGACATTGGTCCAGAGGGAGGAGTGGGTGGTGGAAAAGTGGTCGCAAAAGGAACTCCAGAAGATGTCGCTCGAAATGAAAAGTCATATACAGGGCAGTATCTCAAAAAGCATTTAAAAAAATAAAAAAAACGACCGTCCGGGAAATCCGCGGACAGCGTTTGTGCAATTGGTGGGGCTGCGGCTAGTAGCAGCAGTTCACCAAAGTTCGAGCGTTCTTGCTCTTGATCAAATCCAAGATTTCTCTGTGCCCAAAGAAGTAGGTGGTATCGACAACTACTCCTGGGTAAAAAAAATCTTGGACGCCACCACTCCAGTGGACGTGTACAGTGACAGGTTTGACCATACCGCCTACACCTGCGTGCTGAACGATTTCTAGCGACTCATCAAAGTCGAGGGCTGCATGGCCACCATCCCAAGTGATGGTAATCGGCTCGAGTGTGAAGTTCCTAATTGCGATCACTCGCTGCCCAGGTGAGCACTGTCGCTCACTCATGGTGTTGCAACCACAAAGAAACTGAAGGGCCAAAATGGCCCAAACGGGAAGGAGCTGGATTGGTTTCATTCGACCGTTTATGCTACATTTTTAGGTATGACAAGTCAAGATTACAAAAATCTAGGCCTCCCAGATAACCCTGGAGTCTATTACTTTAAAAAGGATACCGACATCCTGTATATTGGTCGTGCCACCTCTCTCAAAGACCGTGTAAAAAGCTATTTTAATGACGACCTCATTTCTACTCGAGGACCACTTCTTGTCGACATGGTTACTAAAGCAAACACGGTAGAGTGGAAAGAAACTGACTCAGTTCTCGAGGCAGTTATCCTCGAAGCGAATGAAATAAAAAAGTATTTACCATATTACAATACAAAGGAAAAAGACAATAAAAGTTTCTACTGTATCGTCATTACAGACGAAGAGTTTCCTCGTATTCTGTTAGTTCGTGAAAGAAATTTGGAGTTAAATTATAAATGCGTGTTTGGGCCATATCCAAACGGAGGAGTAGTAAAAAATGCATTAAAAATAATTAGAAAAATATTTCCATTTAGAGATACCTGTAAAATTGGAAAACTTTGTTTCAATGCGCAGATAGGTCTATGTCCTGGTGTGTGTGGAGGGAAGATATCTAAACAGGAGTATGTCAAGATAATCAAAAAAATCACTTTGTTTCTCGAGGGTAAAAAAGACACATTGATCAGTGAGCTGGAAAAAGAAATGCATCAATATGCGAAAGATTTAGCATTTGAAAAAGCTGAGGAAATAAAAAAGACTTTGTATGCCCTCACTCATGTGCATGATATGTCGTTGATCAAAGAAGATAATGAAATAGAGAAAGAAGGCTTTAGAATAGAGGCATATGATGTTGCGCACCTCAGTGGAAAGAACACTGCAGGAGTGATGGTAGTCGCATATGATGATGCGATGGAGCACAGTGCATACCGAAAGTTTAAAATAAAGCATGAAAAAGGCGCCCACGAAGCTGAGTCATTAAAAGAGATACTTAGCCGTCGTTTTTCGCACCCGGAATGGCCGAAGCCCAACCTCGTTGTCGTTGATGGAAATGAAATACAAAGAAATGCAGCTCAGAGTCTTACTGATATTCCTGTTGTATCTGTAGTAAAAAATGAAAAGCATAAGCCAAAGGCACTACTCGGTGATCCAGAAATAATAAAGAAGTATCAAAAGATAATTCTACTCGCAAATAGCGAAGCCCATCGTTTTTCGATTGCGTATCACAGATTACTTCGAAGTCGCATGGTATAATTTACGCATGACACGAGTCGGCGTACTACGAGGTGGAAATGCTTTTGGCTATGATCAGTCTCTCAAGGCTGGAGCAAGTGCGCTAAAACATTTGGCAAATACACATAATGTCCTCGATATTTTTATCGACAAAAAGGGAACTTGGCACATTCAAGGTACTCCTGTTTTGCCACATGAAGTAGCTCAACGGGTTGATGTTATATTCAATGCGCTCCATAGCTTCGATAAAGACGCGCATCATTTTCTAGACTATCATAGCGTACCTCATACCGGTGCAAATTCACTAGAGCTTGCAGTGATCAATAGCCGTATTCTCGCAAAGCATGCATTTAAGACAAATGCATTCAAAACTCCATTTCATAGAGAGATAAAGCCAGGGACAAGTGCAATCGAAATATTTAGAACTTTTCCTATGCCTGCAATCGTAAAGTACCACTCTCGTCCCGAAGTCCATGTTGCTCAGACTATTGTTGACTTAGAAAAGTATTTAAAAACTGACGAAGAAATAATCCTAGAAGAATACATACCTGGCACAAAGGTCTGTGTGCATGTCATTGAAAACTACCGGGATCAAGACATATATGCATTACCGCCAGTTGAAATCTATGAAGCAAAACATATCGTACCAAGTAACTTGGCACATAAAATAAAAGACGAGCTGGCTTCACTAGGCAAAAAGATACATGAGTTCCTTTCACTAAAACACTATTCAAAATCTGATTTCGTGATTCATCCAAAACGAGGTATATATTTAATCCGGACTAGTTCGATGCCCGATGTAACAGACGGTTCTTCTCTGGTCGATGCTCTTCACTCAGTCGGTGGCAATGTCCCACATTTTGTAAATCATTTGGTAGATATGGCACTCGAAAGCAAATAAAAAGGAGTGATCCGCCTTCCCGCAGACCACTCCCCGAGCCGAAGCGATTACAGTTCACTCGCTACGGTAACGCCAGTGACAATTGCCAGACAGCTGAACAGTGCTGCAAATTCCAGCAAAAACAGTGTAGTCATAGCATATATAATGCTACTCTCGTTAAAAAAGGTGTCAAGGAATAACTTTGCAAAAACAATAATTTAAGCTATACTAACCATCGTTAAATAAATAGCCCTTACGGGCCTGTAGCTCAGTTGGTAGAGCAGTCGCTTTGCAAGCGAAAGGTCAGGAGTTCGACTCTCCTCAGGTCCACAAAATGAGTATCCCCGAATTTGGTCTCAAACGCGAAAACGAAGAACGACGTGACGGTGGTTGCGGTATTGTGTATGATCCTCAAACTAAAAAGTTTGCAGTCGGTGAGCAGCACGATACTGGCATGTATCGATTATTTTCTGGTGGAGTTGATGTGGGTGAAGATATAGAACAAGGCGTAGTTCGTGAAGTCAAAGAGGAGAGCGGACTGTATGATTTTGCACGAATTGAAAAAGTAGCTGAGGCGATGTCGCATTATCGAAATGATTTAAGAAATGTAAATCGAGTCGCGCATGCCACCTGCTTTTTAATAGTGGTAAATAGTACAAAAACAGAAGAAGTGCATCTGGAAGCACATGAAAAATTTTCACTTGTTTGGGTAACTGAAGAAGAACTTTTAAAGAACTGGAGCGAACGGAACCAAAACAAAGATCTGGATCATTGGGTTTACTTTTTTAGTCTTGCCAAAGAAAAATTGGGGATAAAGTAGAAAGACATTAGTGATACACTGCTGTCATGAATGTTCTTTTTGTCGCAGAAGGCCTAGGGCACTTCTTGTTTTTCGTTGTCGCCTGCTCCTTTGCAGAGTGGGGGCTCCACAATTACATCATGCACCGGCCGTTTCAGTTACTGTTTTGGCGGCTTGTGTATGCATTCAAAGCACATGCACTTGTGCATCACGTCATCTACAAAGCAGACTACACCTATCATGCACAAGAAGGGGATGATGGGAAAAAAATACCGATGGCGTGGTGGAATTCTTTCGTGATCATCGCGATTGGTTGCAGCCTGCTCACATGGTATTTTTGGTTCTTTGGCTGGAAGTGGTTGCTACTCGCCATCCCTACTATGTTTGCATACTACGGTGTGTATGAGTACATACACTGGTGTATGCACTTGCCGAAAGCGCGGAGGATTGAACAGTCTTGGATCTTCTTCCGCTTGAACGGCCATCATTTGCTCCACCACCGGTACATGAACAAGAACTTTAATGTTGTGTTACCGCTCGCGGACTGGGTTCTAGGGACCCTTTTGTTGCGAGCAAAGACACGCTTTGCTCAGGCCCGAGGGCCTTCTGTACCAGACGTACAGCCATTAACAGCTTGAAAAAGCCCGAAAAGCGCAGGTCGTGACAGGACTTGCGCTTTCCATTTATATATGATATAATGTAATTGTTATGGAATTAATCGAAATATTAATTGAAGAAGTGTTCGGTATGGTAATAGATGGAATCAGCCTCCTATTTAGCGAGGGTATTCCATTCCTTTTTAAATTTGTGAACATTGTCCTATGGGCTATGGCGGGAGCGATCCTCCTTCCGATGGTCTTTGTATCGGGAAATATATATCCGATGTGGGAAAAATGGGCAGAAAATTTGAAAAGCTAAAACTATGCTAGAATAGCTGCATGAATAGCTTTTTCCGAAATCTATCCATCGGTTACTTCCTCGCGTATCGTGATATCAAGAAAGCTAATATCTGGACCACTCTCCTTATCGTAACCGTGATGGTACTAACATTCCTGAACCTTATCGTGGTTTCAGGAATTTTAGTTGGTCTCATCGAGGGTGCAGTTGTTGCAAACCGGGACCGATATTCCTCTGATGTGTTTGTTTCTACTTTGTTAAAGAAGAATTATGTTGAGAATAGCGGTGAGATCATCGACTTTGTTAAAACATACCCAGGTGTTGAGGCTTACTCTGCTCGATATTCTGAGAGTGGCCGCATAGAGACAAACTATAAAAACCGAACTCGACTGACAGATGAGCCAGACCAAGCAGGGGCAAGCGTGGCTGGGATCGACCCCATTGCAGAAAACAATCTTACCGGAATCGCAAAATATGTAATAGAAGGGGAGTTTCTTACACCAGACGATACTGATTCGGTTGTAATAGGAGCAAACCTTTTGTATAAGTACACACCGATCGAGGCCCCTGGCTTTCAGACGCTCAAAGATGTTGAGGTCGGGTCAAAGGTTCGCCTTGTCCTTGCAGGTAATACTCGTGAAGTTACTGTAAAGGGAATTATAAAAGCAAAGGCTGATTCGATCGATCAGCGTGTGTTTATGGTGGACACATATATGAAAAAACTTATTGGACGAAATGATTTCAATGTCGATGAGATTTCTATAAAAGTGAACCCTGCTATTTCGACAGCAGTACAAGTAAAACAAGCCCTCATCGAACAAGGTTTTGATTCATATGCAAAAGTACAAACATGGGAAGATGCTCAGCCAAAGTTTTTGAAAGACATTCAAACAACATTTGCATTGCTTGGAAATATGATCGGTACTATTGGCCTAGCTGTTGCATGTATTACAATATTTATTATTATTTTCGTAAATGCGATTACTCGTCGACGTTTCATCGGTATTTTGAAAGGAATCGGAATCAACTCTCAAGCGATTGAGATCTCATATGTCGTTCAGTCTCTTTTTTATGCATTAAGTGGTATTGTATTGGGTGCCCTGATAGTATTTGGCTTCCTTCAGCCGTACATTGCAGCTCACCCGGTAAACTTCCCGTTTAGCGATGGTATATTGGTAGCTACAGCATCAGGAACGTTTGTCCGAGCGGTGATCCTGCTTATTGCTACCCTTATCGCAGGGTATATCCCAGCCAGAATCGTGGTCAAACAAAATACGCTCGATGCGATATTAGGAAGATAATATGATCAAAACAAAAGGACTTACAAAAAAATATGTAACTGGGGCTGGAGAACTACTGGCGCTCAATAATATCGACCTCTCACTTAAGGAGGGCGAGTTTTTGGCGATCACTGGACGTTCTGGATCAGGTAAAAGTACACTACTGTATCAGCTTGGTCTATTGGATCGTCCAACATCAGGCTCGATAGAAATGGGTGGAAAGGATGTATTGAAACTAAGTGAAGATGAGCGAACAAATTTTAGACTGAAGGAACTCGGTTATGTATTCCAGGATTATGCTGTTCTACCTGCTTTGACTGCATTAGAAAATACAATGCTTCCACTGCTTATGCTTGGGTATGATATGAAACATGCAAAGAAAAAAGCTGAGCACGCACTTACACGCGTCGGCTTGGGGGATAGGATGATCAACTACCCATCACAGTTGTCGGGGGGACAGCAGCAACGCGTCGCTATTGCTCGAGCCATTGCACATTCACCAAAAATTTTGTTTGCCGATGAGCCAACTGCGAACCTCGACTCAGAAACTTCAGAGGTGATCCTCGGTGTATTTATCGACCTTCACAAAGAAGGTCAAACCATCGTCATGGTTACCCACGAAAAAGACTATGCCGCACTCACTGATCGCATTATTGAGCTTTCTGATGGTAAGATAGTAGACGACTATAAAGCTAAAAAATAATGAATCCTACTATTTTCGTCATATTCGGTATCACAGGAGATTTGGCACAACGAAAACTTTTGCCATCGCTTTTGTCATTGTATGTAAAAAAACTTCTCCCCGAAAAGTTCGCAATCATCGGCGTGTCTCGCCGCATGCTTTCTCGCGAAGAATTTCGGCAATTTGTTCGAGATGAGATCAATATTAAGTTTGGTCAGTATCGTGAGGAAGATGTAAAACATTTTCTAGATCACATGTCATATGTGCAGGGCTCTTTTGATACAGACGATATGTACACACGCCTTGCAGAGCGACTACAGTCGATCGACAAACAACAGTTTAAAACCTGTTCAAACAAACTATTCCATCTTTCAGTTCCACCGACACTGTACGAAAATATTCTCGATCACCTTTCGAATTCTGGACTGACGCTTCCATGCGGAGGTGATGAAGGTTGGACTCGAGTACTCATCGAAAAGCCTTTTGGAAATGATAGCGAGACAGCAAAAAAGCTTGATAAAAAGCTCGGGGAACTTTTCAAAGAAGATCAGATTTTCAGAATCGACCACTATTTAGCAAAAGAGGCTTTACAGAATATCTTGGTATTTCGTTTTGCTAACTCACTATTTGAGCCAATTTGGAATAACAAACACATCGACAAGGTGCACATCAAACTTTTTGAAAAAATAGATTTAGAAGGAAGAGGTGCGTTTTATGACAATGTGGGAGCACTACGAGATGTGGGACAAAACCACGTATTACAAATGCTTGCACTCATTGCTATGGAGCAACCAGAGGTACTAGATGCTGAGCACATTCGCAAGGAGCGCGCAAAGATTTTAAAAAATTTGCAGTGCGAAGATATAGTCCGTGGGCAGTATTCAGGCTATCGTGAAGAAAAAGGTGTGGCGGACGGCTCGATGACTGAAACATATTTTAGAATCGAAGCACATATCGATACAGGTCGATGGAAAAAGACCCCATTCTTTCTGGAAAGCGGTAAGGCGCTCGATGAAGCAAAGACAGAGATCGATATCTATTTCAAAAATAAAACTGAAGAGCAAAATATTCTCACTTTTAGAATCCAACCTGACGAGGGGATCAAGATCCGATTTTGGGTTAAAAAGCCTGGGCTTGGTATGGAAATCGAAGCAAAACCACTCAAGTTCAAGTATTCTGACTTCCCAAGTAAGGAGTCGATCCCTGATGCATATGAAAAGGTGATCTATGATGCTTTTGTCGGTGATCAGACCTTATTTACAAGCACTGATGAGGTACTCGCGGCGTGGAAGTTCATCACTCCTATACTAAAAAACTGGGGCGACTTGCCACTCGAGAGGTATCCGAAGGGTTCGCGACCAGAATAATTATGAAAAAATTTATCAAGCAAAATATCGTTGCATTCATACTGTTTAACATCCTGTACTCCTTGCTTTTTCTAAGTTTCGTATTTATCCCTGATAGCAGGCAGACCTCACTTTTTCCAGCGCAATATTTCCAAGATGTAGGTAGTAGTGTGGGAAATCTCAGTGCTTCAGTCAATAGTATCTTTGTTGAGCTGACCTACTCTAATTTGGCAAGTGGGGTGATGACGGTGTTCATTGTTATTATTCCAGTGTGTTTGCTCGTCACGTCTGTACTTTTTTTTAGGAGAAATAGGACGCTCTGGGTAATACCATTGTTTATTATATTTTGTACTGCTTACATAATCTCATTGGTTCTTACTCCACAGATAACGACTATTCCTACTTTGTTTAGTTACGCTACACAAAATTTAAAAAGAATAGAACCGAGTTATGCTGGCAGTATTGCTGATCCTGAAAAAATAAAGTCCATACTTTCAAACAGTCCACAAAGAGTGGAAGTGATTTCGGGTTACGGTAACTATAATGAAGCTGTAAATATACTGACAGCTGGGAAACTAAATCAGTACAAGACTATGATTGTGCCCACAGCCGCGATCCATCTTGCTTGGAAAGAGGGGTCAGAAACGATTCGAGATGATATGCAAGCTCTTTACTACTATCCCGAAACTCACCGCTTGGTGGTGAATCGACTAGATGGACTAGATAGCTTTATTGAGTTTCTCTCTATAGACATGATTTCGGATATTGGTAATGAACAACTAAAAAAACTTGTTATAAAAAAGGGAAATCCAGATGAGTACCGAATTGTTCAACCACAAGAGTATGCAAAATACTACATTGATAAGATTAAACAGAATAATCGGAATAATATTAACTCAGACTTGGCTATCAAAAATAAGAATCTTGCAGTAGTTAAAGATTGCGAAACTATTAACGCTGAGAACACTAAATTAATTGTGGAACAGAAAACAGATTACCAGCTTAACTGCGTAAGTCGAGTACGCTATAGTGACTGTGCAGATTTCAAACTACGCATAGATGAAAACGTAGAGATTTCAAGAAAAACAAATTTATCTTGTGTTGCTGAAATAGCAAAAGTTAAAAAATACAATGCTGAAATAGATATGGCGGTAAAAACCTCAGTTGAAAGTATTCGTGAAATAGACACTTCTGGTACGCTTGAGCGTAATAAAGCAGAGCAAGGGACAGGAGTGTTTATATACCCATCAACAATCTATATCAAGTCGGATCCTTTTACTCATGCCATAATTCCGGCCTCTGTTCATGAGTTCTTACACTACATCACATCAACACCTTCACGTGATTTACCTGTATCTGTTGACGAAGGTATGACCGACTACCTCACACTGAGATCGCTAGGGTACGATAAATATCTTACGGTTGCTTATTCTGGATATTATGCAGAAATTCAAATTTTGTATTCACTTCTCGAGAAAATTCCTTTTGATGAAATGGTGGGTGCGTATATTGCGGGAAGTGAAAGCGGCTTTAGGAAATTATTTGAAAAATACTTTCCTGGAGTGTCATATGAGAAATTTATCTCATTGAGTACTGATGTGTACAATACCACATACAAGTTTAAAGGTAATGAAAGAGTAATTAATGCTTTAGGTGATCGAGAGTATATATGGACACAGGATGTGGTTGGGATTCGAAGATTTCTTGGCCTCGAAGATTTTATCTGGTATAGTAACCCCAATAATAATTTTTAACCCATGGGAATATTTCAAAATTTTGTAATGAAGCAGATGATAAAAAAGCAGCTCAAGAGTCTGCCTCAAAAGGAGCAGGATCGTATTATCGCTGCAGTAGAAAGCAATCCTGATTTTTTCATGAAGATTGCAGAGGAGATAAAAGAAAAGATGAATGGTGGCATGGGTCAGACTGAAGCTTCTATGGCTGTCATGCGAAAGCATCAAGCAGAATTACAGAAGATAATGATGCCATAAGTGGTTTTTTGATACGAAGTACGCTAGTATAAACTCCTATGTCACTATCCATTGGTATTGTTGGTCTCCCAAACGTCGGAAAATCTACACTTTTCACCGCTCTTACAAAAAAGAGCGTGCTCATTGCGAACTATCCTTTTGCGACGATCGATCCATCGGTCGGAGTGGTTGCTGTGCCCGATGAGCGCCTATACAAACTCGCAGAGTTTTCTAAAACTCAAAAGACAGTTCCTGCTGCGGTAGAGTTCGTAGATATTGCCGGTCTCGTAAAGGGAGCTTCGTCTGGAGAAGGTTTGGGAAATAAGTTCCTCACAAATATTCGTGAGACTGATGCGATCGCTCACGTGGTGCGAATTTTCCAAGACGACAACATTATCCACGTCGATGGAAAGATCGATCCGATCACTGATATCGAGATCATTAACATGGAGCTCATCATGGCCGATATGGAGACTGTTACAAAGCGTCTCGGAAACCTCCAAAAAGAAATAAAGGCAAACAAAAAAGAAGCGTTGATAGAAGCCGGTCTTTTAGAACGAATTAAAACTGCTCTGACTGCAAACAAACTTGCAAACACTGTAGAGGCATCAGAAGCTGAAGCCCCTTTTCTGAAATCATTCCACCTCCTTACTTCTAAGCCTGTTTTATATGTATTAAATAAAAAAGGAAATACCGTAGTTCCAGAAAACCTCATAGAATATTTTAAAAGCCAAAATGCAAAGTGGGTGGCGGTAGATGCTGCGACCGAGCATGATATGAAAGATTTTTCTGATGAAGATAAAAAAGCGATGCGAGAAGGCGATGGTGGAATCGATAATTTGATCAAAGCTGGATACGAGCTCCTCGGGTTGATTACCTATTTCACCACTGGAGAAAAAGAAACTCGGGCGTGGACAATTGTAAAAGGTTGGACAGCACCGATGGCAGGAACTGCGATTCACAACGATTTCAAAGATAAGTTTATCAAAGCAGACGTGATCGCTTGGGATGAGCTTTTGAAAAAAGGAAACTGGAGAACAGAGGGAAAAGAGTATGTGGTAAAGGATGGAGATGTGATGGAGTTCAAGGTTTAGGCATATTGACAAAGACATTCTACTGTGTTATACTTATTACGTAGGTATAGTTCTTTGAAAGTAGATAAGTTGAGTTTGGAAGGAAGACCGTAATTGGCCTGCTGGCATCACGCCAAGCGAATTATTGTCCTTCCAACCACACTCAACTTTATGACCAATACCAACCTTGAAAAATACGAAATCTTCTACCCTATTAAAGGAAAGACTCTTCGGGAGCAGTTAGTCGGCAAGAAACTTGCTGGCGTCGCTGTCATGAAGGAAATAATCAAGCGAGCCAAAAAACTTACGCTTGAGGAACGCCTGAAAATGTTTCCCGAGAGTTGGGGAGCTTTCAGTAGTAGCGGTCGGGATTTTTACTTCCCTGAAACGGAAGTAGTTGACCCAAGACCGATTTACCAGCACAGCATTCCTGAGGAAGTGCCAGGGAGGATTGTGAAGGGCATTCATTGGAGCAAGCAGGAAGACGGATTCTTCGGTTCGAGTCCTGAACACTGCGTGAATGTGATTGTATGCGAAACTCCTTATTACATCAGAACGACTTTCGAGTCTATCCTTGATCTCGTCGTGGGGTGCGATGAACACCACAACGAATGGATACCATCATATGGAATCATAATTGAAAAGGGAGAAGCTCAATAATGGTGGTCCGTCCACTCGGTGAAGCAACCGCGAGTTCAATCCTCGTAAAACTTTCAAACAGAACGCACGACCTTCGGGTACGGCGCTCTTTTTCTTTTAGAAGATGGTGGTGCTATTGAGTTTAAGGTCTAGGTCTACTTTTTATAAAATTTCTTATAGCATAAAATGCAAATAGAATAAAACTAAGCTATTATTTATCCATGAACTACTGGCTCGTAAAATCTGAGGAACAATGCTACTCGATTGATGATCTCAAAAAAGAGAAACGAACTGCCTGGGAGGGTGTTCGCAATTTTCAAGCCCGCAATTTTATGAAAGATGGGATGAAGGTGGGGGATCTCGTCCTCTTTTATCACTCGATGTCCGATCCCACAGGTGTATATGGGATCGCAAAGGTAGTCAGTGCTACCCACATCGACGAGTCAGCACTTGATCCTAAAGACGAGCACTACGATCCTAAAGCAGTAAAATATCAAAAAGAAGGAAAAGATCCGCTGTGGGTCTGTGTTGATTTGCAGTTTGTTTCAAAATTTTCAAAGCCAGTTTCTCTCGAAGAGATAAAGCAAAATAAGCAATTGCAAGGAATGCTAGTGACCAAACGTGGTCAGCGACTTTCAGTAATGCCTGTAGAGAAGAAACACTTTGAAATTATTCAAAAAATGTAAAACAAAAGCGAGTGGTCGTGAGCCACTCGCTGCTAGAGGAGACTGCGCAATAAGCGAGCCCCATTTTCGACCAGCTGAAGCGTGAGTTTCAGAGTGAATCGAACGACCATCAGTGATCCTTTCAGATACTGTGCTGCTACCTTGCTCATCACCTTCCGTCCCCCAAACATCGCTGCGACTCCGCATGAGATGAAGAAGAGGGAGAGAAAGAGAACGAACAGTGCGGACAAAGAGCTACCAATCGTGTCAATCATGTATGTGTAATAGCATAGATTCAAGTATGTGTCAATATAGCTAGTCTTGCAATAGTTTTTTACTGCACTTTACAGACAGTCCTAAAGATGGTATAAAATAGTCTGCTGTTCACTTCAAATCCTTATCTTATGAATCCTGAGTTAAAAGAAGTAATGCAGGGAATCGCTTTTTATGGCGGTTCCATCATGTTCATCGTCTGCCTTTTTGTCCTGCTTGTGAGCCTGGTGCTTGCGAACTACTGGCGTGACGATGAAAATGCAAGAAAGTCGATCGTCAGCGTGTTTTGTTTGGCCTTCGGACTTGTCGCTGTAGCAGCGTTGCTCACTGGTTACAAACCTTGGTAACTAGAACCCTCAACCTATCGCTCGCTGATCCATCCACGGACAGCGAGCTTTTCTTTTACATAATTTTTTATTTGTGGTATTTTAAATACATGAAACTAGACCCGAAGGCATACGATCATTCATACATCGAGAACAAGTGGCAAAAAGAGTGGTCAAAGAAGAAAACATTCGAAACAAAAGATAATTTTGATGCTCCTAAGTTCTATATTCTCGACATGTTTCCGTATCCATCTGGCGAAGGTCTCCATGTAGGTCATCCAAAGGGGTATATCGCAACAGACGTTGTCTCTCGTATGAAGCGTATGCAAGGGTTCAATGTACTGCATCCTATGGGTTTTGATGCCTTTGGTCTTCCAGCTGAAAACTATGCGATCAAAACAAAGACAAATCCTGTCGACTCAACAAAGAAAAATGTTGCTCGATACAAAAAGCAGTTAGAGATCCTCGGTTTTGACTATGACTGGAATCGAGAAATCAATACGACTGATCCAAAATATTATAAATGGACACAGTGGATTTTTCTCAAGCTACTCGAAAAAGGACTTGCATATGAGTCGTATGAGCCGATCAACTGGTGTCCCGTCGACAAAACAGGGCTTTCGAACGAAGATATTGAAAATGGGCGCTGTGAACGCTGTGGTTCGCTTGTAGAGAAAAAGCCGATGCGTCAGTGGGTACTGCGCATCACCGACTATGCTGAACGCATGCTTGCAGATCTCGAATACGTAGACTGGCCAGAATCTATAAAGGAGAGTCAGAGAAACTGGATCGGTAAAAGTGAAGGAGTAAATTTTAAATGCAAAATAAAAGACTTCGACATTGAAGTTGAGATGTTTAACTCTGTACCTCAGACATACCGCGCTGAGACTTTTACAGTGATTGCTCCTGAGCACAAACTGGTAGAAAAATTAGTAAAAGGAACTCCCCAAGAACAAGTGGTTTTGGATTTTATTAAAAAGATTCAAGAAAAGAAAGCTACAAACAAGTTTGATATCGAAAATGACCTAGAGGGAATATTTACAGGTCGCTATATAGAAAATTATGCTGGTACTGGTCGCGATCTCCCAATATGGGTCGCTTCATATGTAGTCGCTGACTACGGAACTGGTATGGTAAATTGCAGTGCTCATGATGAGCGAGATTTTAAGTTTGCAAAGAAATACGGTATTCCACTACACCCTGTCGCTGAACCTCTTCTCGTTGTTACCAAAGGGGATGATGCGGTCAGGAAAGACATGCCATTTGTCGAGCGTAACGCAGTCGTCTGTGTGATCAAACACTGGGCAGAAGAGAAGTATCTTTGTCTTTCATGGAAATCAAATGATTGGAAAGGTTTTGTGATTGGAGGCATCGAAGAAGGTGAAAGCGCCACAGATGCAGCGACTCGTGAAATCATCGAAGAGACTGGATACAAAAATCCAGTAGTTGTTAAAAAACTTGGCGGAACTGTGCATGCACAGTTTTATCAAGCACTAAAAAAACAAAATCGTTTTGCGCACTTTACTCCTGTCCTCATCAAGCTTCGAAATGGAGACCAGAATCCAGTCACTGAGGAAGAAAAGAAAATCCACGACGTACACTGGCTCACTCCTGCAGAAGTTACAAATTTTATAAGCCGAGATGATCAAAAGGTGATCTGGGAGCGTGCTATAGGAACTGATAAACCTATAATTAAAAATGGCATCCTCACTGAACCAAAAGAGTTCAAAGGACGAGAGTGGAATGAAGTGCGTCCTGATATCATAGATTTTCTAGTAAAAAGCGGCTTTGCAACACGCAAAGTAAATTACAAACTCCGGGACTGGGTGTTTTCTCGACAGCGATATTGGGGAGAACCTATTCCTGTATTGCATAAAGATGGAAAGGTTTTTCCTGTATCTGAAAAAGAACTACCGGTGGAGTTACCTGCGGTAAAGTCATACGAGCCAACAGGTACAGGTGAGTCACCACTCGCAGGTATCAAGAAGTGGATCAATGTAAAAATTGGGAAAGAAACCTACACCCGAGAGAGCAATACGATGCCTCAGTGGGCAGGTTCTTCTTGGTACTATCTCCGCTACATGGATCCTGATAATAAAAAAGTACTTGTCGATCCTAAAAAAGAAAAATATTGGAATCAAGTAGACCTCTATGTAGGAGGAGCAGAACACGCCACTCGACACCTTATATATGCACGATTCTGGCATAAGTTCCTTTATGACATCGGGATAGTAAGTACGCTCGAACCTTTCAAACGACTACAGCATGTAGGTCTCATCATGGCAGAAGATGGCAGAAAGATGTCAAAACGATTTGGAAACGTAGTAAATCCAGATGAAATCGTCTCAAAATATGGAGCAGACACCCTACGTATATATGAAATGTTTATGGGTCCGTTTGACCAGCAGATAAAATGGGACACAAATAGCATACTGGGGGCCAGACGATTTGTCGAACGCATCTGGAAGCTCAAAGAAAAGGTAGGCATCGACACTCCATCTAAACATGTTGAATCAGTTCTTCATAAAACAATAAAAAAAGTGAGTGAAGACATTGTCATGATGCGTTTCAACACTGCAATCAGCACCCTCATGATCGCACTCAACGAGTTTGAAAAAGAAATGGTCATCCCAAAATCTGTGTACGAAAGCTTTATACAGTTGATTGCTCCTTTTGCACCGCATATAGCTGAAGAGATCTGGACCAAGATGGGGGGGAAAGAATCGATACATACGTCAGAATGGCCGACACATGACCCGGCAAAGATAACTGAAGATGCAAAGACAATCGTCATTCAGTTCAATGGCAAGACAAAAGGGACGATCGTGGTAGAGGGGAATCCGAGCGACAGTTATTTAGAGGAGAAAGCCAAGGAGTTTTTGAAGATAACGGAGGTAAAAAAGGTGATAGTTGTACCTGGAAAACTAGTGAATATCGTAGGTGCTTGACCTTATACGCTAAGTATGATAAAACTATAACATCCTATAAAACACATATGGCACCAATAGACTTCAAACCAAAACAAACAGTTAAAAAGCTCCTCTCGGTGCTTCCTGAACGTGCTCGTGATGTTCTGATTCAGCGATATGGACTTGGTAAAAGCACTACTCGCATGACTCTAGATGCGATTGGTAAACTTTACGGTATTACCCGTGAACGTGTCCGCCAAATCGAAAACTATGCACTGACCAACATCCGTAAATCAGAAGCCTACAAGACCGAGAAGGCAGCTTTTGCTCATCTCGAAGAGAACATCCACACTCTCGGTGGTATCGTGTTGGAGACAGATCTACTTGAGCATATGTCAAAAGAAGTTTCTACCCAAAACCATATTAACTTCCTCCTCGCACTCCATGAGTCATTTAAAAAGCGAAAAGAAGATGAACATTTTGAACATCGATGGCATGTAAATGAAGAGCTCGCACAAAAAGTAGAAGACGCGCTCCACAAGCTATATTCAAACCTTGACGATAACGATTTACTCCAAGAATCAGAGATGATTCAGTCATTCCTAGAACATCTAGAGGACGTTTCTGAAAAATACAAAAACCAGGAAATTCTTACTCGATGGCTTTCTATCTCAAAGAAAGTTGGAAAGAATGCGCTCGGTGAATGGGGTGTTTCAAACTCTTCAAATATTAAAACAAAAGGTATGCGAGACTATGCATTCCTTGTTATCCGAAAACATGGTTCTCCTATACACTTTCGAGAAGTAGCAAAGAACATTGAGAAAATCTTCAAAAAGAAGGCTCATGTTGCAACTTGTCACAATGAACTCATTAAAGATCCACGCTTTGTACTCGTTGGTCGTGGTCTCTATGCACTAAAAGAATGGGGATATGCTAGTGGAGTTGTCCGAGATGTGATCCGAGCAATCGTTGTTAAAAATGGCCCTCTCACAAAAGAGCAGGTTATTGAAAAAGTCCTCAAAGAACGATACGTAAAAGAAAATACTATTATGGTAAATCTCCAGAACCAAAAGTATTTCAAGAAGGATAAAGAGGGACGATATTCTATTGTAGAACAAACTAAGGTATAATTTAGGGCATGCTTGCCCAAGTTATCTTGATCCTCGCACAAACTGCACCGATTTGGGTGACCTTTATTCTACTTATGCTGTTTTGGCATATTTGGCTCATATATATTCGATCTGAATATTTCTTTAAAGTCGAAACTGTTCTACTACAAATAAAACTGCCAAAGGAGATGATGAAGTCGCCACTTGCGATGGAGCTTTTTCTTACCTCACTACACCAGACCAGCGGTGAAGGAACTTGGTATGACAAGTATTGGCTCGGCAAGACCAGAACCTGGTATTCTCTCGAAATGGTTTCAATAGAAGGGGATGTTCGTTTCTACATCTGGACTCGAAAACTATTACAGAAATTCACAGAATCATCACTCTATGCACAGTTCCCAGGTATCGAAGTACATCCTGCTGAAGACTATGCACGACCTGTTGATTATGACCCGGCTACGATGGGTATGTTTGCTACTGAAATGGAGTTTCTGAAAGATGATGCCTATCCTATAAAAACCTATGTTGATTTTGGGCTCGATAAAGATCCGAAGGAGGAATTTAAAGTAGACCCAATAGCCCCAGTGCTAGAATACTTGGGTTCGATTGGAGCAAATCAGCAAGCATGGATACAGATCATTGTACGAGCATATCGACCTGACAAAAGAAAGCCAGGAAGTTTTTTCAAGTTTAAACATGACACCCTAAAAGATAATGCTCAAAAGATTATAAATGAAATCTTGATTCGAGATCCGAAGACAAAAGTCTCAGGAAGTCCAGAAGAAGGTTTTTCGAAAAATCCGACGATTACAAAAGGTGAGCAAGAAGTCATCGCTGCAATCGAGCGAAATATGAACAAAATACAGTTCGATGTTGGAATCCGTTGTCTATATTGGGGTAAAAAAGGATTTTTTGATCCAGCATGTATATCAGGTATACTCGGATCTTGGAAACAGTACAACACTGGATCTCTAAACGGAATCAAACCGTATACTGATGAATACAGCATGTCATACAGCTATCCATGGCAAGACTTTATGGGCTTAAAGCTTAAGAAAGATTTAAGGAGATTTCTAGATGGATACAAACGCAGAAATTTCTTTTTCCCTCCAGTTAAAGGGTACAACGTGCTCGTGATGAGTACAGAAGAACTTGCCACTATATTCCACTTCCCAGGACAGGTCGCTGCAGCCCCATCATTTACACGTATTCTCTCAAAGAAGTCAGAAGCACCATCAAACCTTCCTCTATAATGAAAAAGATTATTCCCTTATTTCTGATCTGTCTTTTGGTTGTCACCGCTGCTTTTTTAGTTAAGACTCCATCAAACTTTCCTGAGAAGAAGGTTGTAACTGTTGATAAAAAACTTACTATCGATCAGATCGGTATGCTTTTGAAAGAAAATCATGTAATACAATCGCCACTAATATTTAAAACACTGATCTTTAAAAGAAATGTTAAAGCAGGTGAATACTACTTTGATAAAGAAGAAAGTATTTTCAGTATCGTAAACAGACTAATTATAGGAAAAAGCAATCTTCCTATGATACGTATTACGATCCCTGAGGGCTCAAATAACGAGCAGATCGGAGCTATTATCTGGGGGAAAGTTCCCAACTTCAATGCACCACTATTTTTAAAGAAAGGATTTGCATTGCAGGGCCGTTTGTTTCCAGACACTTACGATATTCCTCTGACTGCTGATGAGGATTTTGTTATCTCATTATTGAAAAATACATTTGATAAAAAAGCAGGTAAAGTAAGTGATGAGACTGTAAACATGGCCGCAATACTTGAGGAAGAGGGTAGTAATGCAGAAAATAGAAAGATGATTGCTAACATTTTGTGGCGTAGGCTAAAGATCGGTATGCCACTACAGGTGGATGTGGCGAGAGAAACATACAAGTGGAAGGGTTTTCCTTCAAAGCCTATTACTAACCCAGGCCTACAATCGATTCAAGCAGCGCAAGAGCCTACCCCAAACTCTTACCTCTATTATATTTCTGACAAAGATGGTATATTCCACTACGCTAAAACATATGAAGAACATTTGGTCAATATTCAAAAATACCTCAAGAAATAAGGGTAAAAAAGTATTTGTTGGTATGTCGGGAGGAGTCGACAGCTCTGTTTCAGCATACTTGCTAAAAAAAGCTGGTTACGATGTAACCGGTGTCTTTATCGAAGTCTGGCAGCCAGATTGGATCACCTGTACTTGGAAAGAAGATAGGCTGGACGCTATGCGTGTGGCCGCACATCTCGGCATCTCATTTACGACATTAGACCTAGAAAAGGAATATAAAGAAGAAGTGGTTGACTATATGATTTCGGAATACAGAAAAGGGCGGACACCAAACCCTGATGTGATGTGTAATAAATATGTAAAGTTTGGTGGCTTTTATAATTGGGCAGTGGGGCAAGGAGCTGACTTTGTAGCAACCGGTCACTACGCTCAGAGTAAAGAAGGAAATATGTATACTGCCAGAGATGCGAGCAAGGATCAAACATACTTTCTCTGGACAGTAAAAGATTTTTCAAAGATATTGTTTCCGATAGGACATCTACTAAAAACAGAGGTTCGCGATATTGCTCGCAAGGTAAATCTACCCGTAGCAGAAAAAAAGGACAGTCAAGGTCTTTGTTTTATCGGAAAAATAGATTTTAAAGAATTTCTTTCGCACTATATTACTCCGACTCCCGGTAATGTAATTTTAAATAATGAAATAGTAGGAACACATGATGGTATCGAATACCTCACGATCGGACAACGACATGGATTTACTATAACCAAAAAGACCCCAAATGACGTCCCTCTATTTATCGTTGAAAAAACAGGAAATGATGTAGCTGTAAGTCCAAAAGAAAAAACAAGTACAGCAATTACTATTGAAATAGCAAATTCAAATATAAAAAAAGATGGCACCTTTATGGCCCGTGCTCGTTATCGCCAGCCGCTTTTTGAATGTACTGTAGAAAAGAATAAAGTCACTTTTAAAGAACCTCAGATAGTCGCAGAGGGACAGTCTATCGTAGCCTATGATGGAAATCATTGCATAGGAGGAGGGATTATCGACAAAGTGTTATAATGTTTGCATGGAAAAACCCATATACATAAAGAAAGCTGACGGAACGCTAGAACCCTTTAATGAAAACAAACTGATTGAGTCTCTAGAGCATGTCGGTGCTGACAAAGATGTCATCGATAGTATTGTCGAAAAAGTAAAAAGAGAAATCAAAGATGGGATGACGACAGGAGCTATCTATCACCTCGCTTTTTCACATTTACGAGAATCAAAGACAAATACCGCAGTAAAATATTCGCTTCGACGCGCACTTTCAGAGCTCGGTCCAAACGGATTTCCTTTTGAGCGTTTTATTGCTGAAATATTCAAAACCCAAGGTTACGAAGCAGTAACTGATCAGGTTGTATATGGCGCTTGTGTACCACACGAAGTAGATGTAGTCGCTTGGAAAGGAGACGAGCTCATCATGGTTGAAGCAAAATTTCACAATGAGTTTGGGTTCAAGTCTGATGTCAAAGTTGCTCTATATGTAAAAGCTCGATTTGATGATTTGAAAGAAAATGAATTTGAGTACGGAGGTAAAAAAAGAAAGATCACTGATGCATGGCTCGTTACCAATACAAAGTTTACTGATCAGGCGATTCACTATGCCGAATGTAAAGGTTTGAAACTTATTGGTTGGAACTATCCTGCTCAAAACAACCTCCAAGATATGATTGAACAATCGAATCTGCATCCGTTTACCGCACTCACTTCGCTCAGCGCTACTCAAAAGAAATATCTGCTTGCTCATAATATTCTTATGTGTAAAGATATCCCGCATCACCAAGAATTATTAAAAGAACAAGGCATGTCATCGGAGGACATTGCTAAAGTACTAAAAGAAATCGACTCTATATATGAAACTTCTAGAAAGACTGAATAGCGAGTACGCAAAACTACACACTGGATTTGAGCTTCTTTTTTGGGAAGTATATATGACTTCACCTGAAAAGGGTGAAAAGATGAATACTGCAGCAGCAAAGCGTGACGCTTTTCGTGCAAGCAAAAAGCTAGCAGTAGAAGTCGATGAGGCTTTGCAAAAAGCAAAAGGCGAAGAAAAAAGTAGACTCCTGCACTGGAAGCATTTCTTCTCTCTATTTCAGACTCCAGAGCAAGTCTTACCGCTCAAAAGGAAAGCTACCGACATAGAGTCAAAGATTGCTACTATTCGTCAGACTCGCAAAGAAGGATACACAGACCCATATACAAATACATTTGTAGAAGCTTCTGAGAACAAGATGCGCGGCTTGGTGCGGACAAACCCCGATGAAAAGATTAGAAAAGCAGCTTATGCTGGCTTGCAGAAATTGCCTCTGGATACTTTGGATCTATATGTTGAGCTAGTTAAGGTTCGAAATGAGTTCGCACGTGGCATGGGCTATGATAACTTTTACGCCTATAAACTAGACCTCGACGAACAGATGACACTCGATGAGCTTTTTTCAATTTTTAACAAACTCTACGAAAAAACAAAGTATGCGCTCGATGATATAAAGGCTTTGGAAAAACAAACTCGTGGTATAACAAAACCATGGAACTTCTCATATATGATTGCTGGAGATTTTGTGACCGAAGAAGACAAATATTTTCCGCTCGACAAAGCGCTACTACGCTGGGGGCAGTCGTTTTCTGCACTTGGTGTAGGGCTTGAAGGTGGTAGACTCGTTCTCGATCTACTCGATAGAAAAGGGAAACACAACAATGGCTTTTGCCACTATCCTCGAATTGTTGAATTTAAAAATGGTAAACGAGTGCCAGCAGAAGCTCGAGTTTCGTGTACTGCAGTTGTCGGTGAAATAGGATCTGGGTACAACGATGGACACAATACCTTGTTCCACGAAGGAGGTCACGCTGCAGACAGACTCAACAGTTATCAAAAAGACACCATACTAAATACCGAGTACCCACCAAGCTCAGTGTCATGGGCAGAAACTCATAGTATGTTTATGGACTCGATGCTTGGAGGAATCGACTGGAAGACCAGATATGCCGACTATCCTTTTGAACTCTTTGAACGAAAGATCCGAAAGACTGGCTTTTTGGCTCCGCTACATATCTTCTCAATCAACGCGGTGATGGAACTTGAGCGTAGAATATATGAATCAAAAAACCTAACAGACGATGAAGTAATCAAGATTGCTCAGCAAACATACAGAAAGTTCTGGGGACTAGACGATGATTCTCTCAATCTGCTCAACGTCTCGCACATATACTCATGGGAGAGCAGCGGGTACTATCACGGCTACGGTCTAGCAGAGCTCCAAGTCTGCCAGTGGAGAGAATATTTTTACAAAAAATACGGCTACATCGTGGACAATCCAAACGTCGGTAAAGAATTGAAAAAGGTATGGAAACTTGGTTCATCACAACCATCAAAAGAGTTCATCAAGATTGCAACTGGTAAAAAGCTCAGTCCAGATGCATACATCAGATCTGTTACAGGAACTCCTGAACAAAAGATAAAGACTGCTAAACAAAGAATTGCTCGTCTGGAGAAAGTAAAACGCTATACGAAACCAGTAAATCTAAATGGGACTGTCATCATGATGCACGGTAAAAAGAAAATTGCCGACTCTACAAAAGGGTTTGAAAAAATGGCGGAAAAGTACAAAAAATGGTTAAATACTCTCAAATGACATCACAAGAAATCCGTGCGAAATTCCTAGCATTTTTTGAAAAAAGGGGACATGCGATCATCCCTTCGGCTCCACTCGTACCCGAAAACGATCCTTCTGTTCTATTCAATACTGCTGGTATGCAGCCTTTAGTTCCGTTTCTCATGGGGCGTGCTCATCCAAATGGCGACAAGATCGCTGACGTACAAAAATGTGTTCGAACAAATGATATTGAAGAAGTAGGCGACAACACGCACCTTACTTTCTTTGAAATGCTTGGAAACTGGTCTTTGGGCGCATATTTTAAAGAAGATGCAATACAATGGAGTTACGAACTTCTTGTAGACGAGTTTAAACTTGATCCGCGTCGACTATATGTAACCTGTTTCGAGGGGGATGAGAACGCTCCGCAGGACACAGACTCAGCAACTATTTGGAAAAAGATGTTTGCAAGAGATGGTATCGGTGGTGAAAGAATATTTTTCCTTGGAGCACATGCGAACTGGTGGCCAGCAGTTAAAAAAGGTGAGGGAAGCTGGACTGGGCCGACTGGGCCGTGTACTGAAATGTTTTATGATGTAACAGGGTCACTCACGAACGGGCTTACAAAAGAAGAATTTTTGGCTGCAGATGAAAAACAGCAGGTTGTTGAGATCTGGAATGACGTGTTCATGGAATACGTAAAAGATAATGGCAAAATAACAGGCAAACTAGAAAAGAAAAATGTTGATACTGGATCAGGACTTGAGAGAGTCACTGCAGTGATACAAGGTGTGCAGAGTGTATTTGATACAGATCTATTTAAACCTATTTTAGAAAAAATACAGTCGCTCTCAAGCACAAAAAATCAAACTTCCGAACGCATCATCGCTGACCATATTCGTACTGCTGTATTTATGATTTCAGATGGAGTTACACCTTCAAACACAGACCAGGGGTATATTCTCCGACGGTTACTTCGACGTGCTATTCGCCACGCTGACATTTTGGGAATGGGGTCACTATCAAATCTCGTCGAGACAGTTATTACGACTTACAAAGGCGTCTATGATCTGAAAATCACTGACCAAATATCTGTAGAAGAAGAAAAATTTCGTAAAACACTTAAGGATGGTATAAAGCAGTTTGAAAAAGGCGAGGATCCTTTTATCCTTTTCTCAACGTACGGTTTCCCAATCGAGCTGACACTAGAACTAGCAAAAGAAAAAGCAATCGAAATAGACTTGGAAGATTTTAATAAAAAGATGAAAGCACACCAAGACATCTCTCGAGCAGGCTCTGAACAAAAGTTCAAAGGAGGCCTTGCAGATACAAGCGAGCAATCTGTGCGATACCACACAGCTACTCATTTGTTACATTACGCTTTGCGAAAAGTACTTGGTGAGCACGTACAACAAAAGGGAAGCAACATCACTCCTGAACGACTTCGTTTTGATTTTGTACACCCGACAAAGATGACTGACGAAGAAAAGAAAAAAGTAGAAGATATTGTAAATGAAAAAATTCAGCAGGCGATCACTGTGGAAAACAAAATCATGTTAAAAGAAGAAGCTGTAAAAATTGGTGCCCTTCATTTCTTTAATGAAAAGTATCCTGACCAAGTTAGCGTTTATTTTATTGGAGATTCTATCGAATTTTGCGGAGGTCCTCATGTTAAAAATACAAAAGAGTTAGGTGTATTTAAAATTGCAAAAGAAGAAGCTGTATCCGCAGGTGTTCGTAGAATCAAAGCAATTCTTTCATGATATAATTTAGAGGTATGAAAGATTACCTCGTAATTGTGATTGATAGTTTTAGTGTACAAGTCATTTTGAATGGCAAAACTTCTCTGTACAAACGATTTGCTGTCCGAGAAAAGATCTCTAGCACGCATCTCGAGCATGTGATGATTGCAACGCTCACAAAGATCCTCCAAGACACCGTGAGACAGACATTGCGCGTCGACAAAATCCACATAGTGCTTTCTTCTCCTTGGATTGTAAGTAAAACAAAAACTTCACGTTTTACCTATGCAAAGCCGCTCATGCTTGATCGTGAGTACTTAGATCAAACTATCGAACAGGAACGTACAGCTTTTAAAAAGATATTTCCTTTTGATATAGAGTTTGTCGAGCAAAAAGTGTTTGAGACAAAGATAAACGGCTATACCGCAAAGCTGAAAAAGCCAGTACCAGCAATGTCTCTGGAGATAAGTGGTGCGATGAGTGCTATGTCAAAGACTGTATTGAAAAAGATCATGGATGTAACAGAACATTTTTTCCATGGTGGAAAAGTGTCGTTTCATTCGTCTTTGATTTTGTCTTATATCAGTCTCCGCCACTTACAGCCAGAGCTTGAGAGTGGAGCCTTTGTAAACGTTCACGGAGAATGTACCGATGTCACTATATTTAAAAACTCAGTTCCGACACACTTTGCATCTACAAATTTTGGCTCCCACACACTCGTGCACACTGTTGCAAAAAGTATGAACACTTCAGAAGGTATAGCTGAATCAAAAATCACTCTCTTTGAAGATGGAGAGCTCAATACACAGGCGGAAGAGAAAGCTGCACCGCTCATTGAGCAAAAACTGGCAGAGTGGAGGGCTAGCCTCACCGAACTTATGGAGCAATTAGAGAAAAATACACCTCATGTTTTTGTTATCAACAGTGATGTCTATGAAACCATATTCTCGAATACACTGAGAAACACATTTACAGATTCAACCGTTACCGCATTACCTGAAACAATCGATGCACTGTACAAAGCGGGAATCGAACTTGTAGAATTTCACAAATAGTATGCTATAATTTCTGAATAAGCACATGGAACGAGAAAGAGAATATAAGATGAGTGACGTGGTATCACCGAGCACCTCTCGGACAATTCGACGTATACCGATAAACCGCAAGCAGCTAGAACGTGAAGTAGAAGAAGAGCCTGTAGAAGAATACGTTCGTCCTCGCAGAACTACTTCTCACCGCAGTGCGCCTCCAAAAGGTAGTAGTTTGTTTACAAAAATTACCCTCGTTGCAGTAGTACTCATCTCTATCGTTGCCATCGCAGCCGCTATATCTCTTGCGTATTCAAAGGGAACACTCAGTATTGAACCTAAAAAGATAGAAACATCTATAAATATCGCTTTCGCTGCAAATCCTTCTGGTGATTCGCTCACCTATTCTACGATCACCTCTTCTGATACATCTATGGAAGTAGTGGCAGCAAAACCTGGTAGTTTTTATCAAAGCAAAGCTCGCGGCAACGCAACTGTGACAAACGGTAGCACCGAGGAGCAGCAACTTGTTATCAATACTCGCCTCGAAACTACTGAGGGCAAAATATACCGTCTTACAAAGCCTATAGTGATCCCTGCAGGGAAGAAAGTCAGCGTACCTATTGTAGCCGACGAGAGTGGAGCTGATTGGAATATCACAAAGGCAGCGGCTGGAAAGCTTCGAATACCCGGATTTAAGGGAAGTAAAAAGTACGAGCAATTTTTTGCTGAGCTTGATGACGATGTTATTGGTGGTTTTTCAGGTACTAAAAATGTAGTGGACGAAAAAGTTTTGAAAGAAACTCGCGATCGTTTGGTATCTTCTGTTACCGAACTTGTTAAAGCAAAACTAAAGGCACAGGTAGATTCTAATTCTGTCTATTTTGACTCACTTACCATAATTACTATTGAGGACCTCCCACAGATTGCAAAAGGTGGCAACCAAAGCCAAATCGCAGTAAAGGGAAGTGGTCTAGCTTATGTGTTTGACCGAACTGCACTCACAAAGACATTGGGTGCAAACGAAGTAAAAAAACTTGGTTCTGATTCTTTCAAAGCATTGGGTATAGAAAAAGTAAATATTACTTCAAAGACACCCCTAAAATACAGCTCTACAGCCGCACTTAGCCTTACAGCTGTGGGTAACATCACTATTGTCGGTAACGTGCCTGTGGAGACCTTAAAAAAGGAATTAGTCGGCATAAAAGTGGCTGATTTAAACAATATTCTCAAGAAATACGACGGTATTAGCAAAGCTAGCGCAAAGATCTCACCATTCTGGAAAAAAGCCTTTCCTGCTAGTTCTGAGCGTATTTATGTCGATGTTAGCGAATAATGATATTGCAATATAAGCATATCTCTGCTAGTATATCGAAACGCGCATTTACGAATGGATGTAACCCCAAACAACAAAGCAAGTACCCAAGCTACAGGAGTAGTTATTGAAGCCTTGCCAAATACTTTGTTTAAGGTGACGCTGAGTGGTAGTGATACCACTGTCCTCGCTTACTTAGCAGGAAAAATGCGAATGCATCACATTCGAGTATTGATCGGAGACAAGGTAGAACTTGAACTCGATCCATACGGAGGCAGAGCACGTATTACAAAAAGACTTTAATCGATTTTTATTATAATGAAAGTTCGAGCGTCAGTTAAAAAAGTATGTGAAAAATGTAGCGTAGTTCGCCGAAAGGGCTACGTCTATGTTGTCTGCAAGGGAAACCCTCGACATAAACAACGACAAGGCTAAATTTTAATCATATGCGTATACTTGGTATTACAATTCCTGAAAACAAACGACTTGAGATTGCACTCACTACTCTATATGGTGTAGGACGATCACGAGCACAATACATTTTGACAACAGCAGGCATCGATTTTGGTGCAAAAGCAAAAGACCTGACAACTGAACAAGAAAATGCAGTTCGAAAGATTTTTGAAGGATACAAAATAGAAGGTGACCTCAAGCGAGAGATCGGAGCAAACATCAAACGCCTCAAAGACATCAAAACATACAGAGGTAGCCGACACGCAAAGCGTCTCCCAGCTCGAGGGCAGCGAACAAAGACAAACTCTCGAACTCTTCGAGGAAACGTTCGAAAGACGATGGGATCAGGACGTAAAAAGGAAGATAAGAAGTAATTTATATGGCTAAAAAAACCGAAACAACAACAGAAAAGAAAGTTGAAGCAAAGCCTGCAGTACAGGTATCTTCTAAAAAGCGACTTGATAGTGGCATACTTTTTGTTCAGTCTACCTACAACAACACAAAAGTAATGCTTGCTGATATGTCTGGAAATGCTGTAATGTGGTCAACTGCTGGAGCACTTGGCTTCAAAGGTGCAAAGAAAGGTACTCCATTCGCAGCTGCAAAGATTGGTGAAGCGCTCGCTGTAAAGGCTGCCCTTATCGGTCTCAAAGAAGTTGCTGTTGTTGTTAAAGGAGTAGGTTCTGGACGAGAATCTGCCATCCGAGGCTTTACTTCAAAAGGAATCAATATTTCAAGCATCAAGGATGAAACACCTGTACCTCATAACGGACCGAAGCCTAAAAAGCCACGTCGAGTATAATAAAAATATATGAAAATCGGACCAAAATACAAAATTGCACGAAGACTAGGAGCTCCAATATTTGAGAAAACTCAAACACAAAAGTTCGCGCTTCGAAATGCAAAAAAACTAGAGAACAATCCTCGACCACGATCAAAGTCAGACTTCGGACTTGGTATGATCGAAAAGCAGAAAGCTCGATACACCTATGGAGTAAACGAACGCCAGTTCTCAAACTACGTAAAAGCTGCACTTTTGAAAAAAGGAAACACTGGAGAACTTCTCATCTCTTCACTCGAAAGCCGACTCGACAGCGTGGTATTGCGCGCTGGGTTTGCAAGTACCCGACGGGCTGCACGACAGATGACTTCACACGGACACATAACTGTAAATGGCAAGATCGTCCGTGTTCCATCACTTTCAGTAAAGGTTGGCGATATCATCGGTATTCGAGAGGGAAGCAAAATCAAACCGCTCTTTGCTACATTGGAAGAGCGTTTAAAGACAGTAAAGCTACCTGCATGGCTAAAGCTTAATTTTGATAAAAAAGAGGTAACTATAGATGGTAAGCCTGTTGCACAAAATTCAGATCTTCTCTTCAATGTGGCGACTGTGCTCGAATTCTATACACGATAATTTGCAAAATATTAGAAAGTAGTGTACAATGTTTCGACTGATTTAATAATGTTAACTAGCTAAAAAATATGTCTCTTACCAACGTCGTTGTGCCATCAAAACCGAAAATCGTTAAAGAAGAAGGTTTTATGGGAATATATGAAATTGACGGGCTCTACCCAGGCTACGGTCATACGCTCGGAAACTCACTCCGACGTATCATTTTGTCATCTATCCCAGGTGCAGCTATCACAAAAGTAAAAATCGCAGGTGTAGAGCATGAGTTTTCTACTATAGAGGGTGTAAAAGAAGACGTTATCAACGTACTTTTGAACCTCAAGCGACTCCGCCTCAAAGTAACTGGTGATGAGCCACAAACTATTTTCATAAAAGCAAAAGGGGCAAAGAGCCTTACCGGAAAGGATGTAGAAGTTCCTGGACAAGTAGAAGTTTTGAATCCTGAACTGCACATTGCAGAGCTTACAAGCAAGACTGCAGAGCTTGATATCGAGGCAACTGTTCAGCAAGGACTTGGATATGTTCCAAAAGAAGTGATCGAAAAAGAGCGAGTTGAGATCGGAGCCATTTCTCTCGATGCAATCTTTACTCCTATCCGACGAGTAAACTACGAAGTAGAAAACATGCGAGTTGGAGATCGAACAGATTTCAACCGACTCCGTATCTCTATCGAAACAGACGGAACTCTTACTCCAAAGGAAGCACTTGAGCAGTCAATCACCACTATGATCATGCAGCTCAAAGCTATCGTTGGTTTCCGTGAGGAAGAGGAGATTCCTGCAACTCCTGTGAAGGAGAGCGAGGGAGATATTTCTTCTAAAAAGGAAATCGATGTTGAATTCCTCAAAACACGCATCGATGATATTGGACTTTCAGCTCGTACTGTAAAGGCATTGACTGCTGCAAACATCCGCACAGTTGGTGGCCTTGCACGAAAGAAAGAAGCTGATATTCTAGATGTCGAAGGTCTTGGAAGCAAAGGAATTCAGGAAATCAAGAAGACACTCAGTAACTACGGAATTACCCTAAAATAATATGCGACATCATTCGAACAAACGAAAATTTGGTAGAGAACAAGGACAGCGAAATGCTTTGATGAAAAGCCTTGCGATTTCTCTTGTAAAACACGAAAAGATCGAGACAACTCTTGCAAAAGCAAAGGAACTTCGACCATACGCAGAAAAGCTTGTCACCCGAGCAAAGTCTGATACTATTGCATCACGACGACTTTTGATTTCACGAACAGGAAATGAGCTAGCAGCAAAAAAGCTAGTTGAAACTCTCGCTCCAAAGTACAAGACTCGAAACGGAGGCTATACTCGTATCGTAAAAACTGGTCGACGACTAAAAGACGGTAGTAACATGGCCGTAATAGAATTTGTATAATTATATGATTACCATCGACGCAACAGGAAAAAAATTAGGACGAGTAGCAAGTGAAGCTGCTTCTTACCTCATGGGTAAAAAGTCAGTCGCTTTTGCACGCAACAAAGTCACTGATGTAAAAGTCAGCATTACAAACACTTCAAAGGCTGATATCAATGAAAAGAAACTTAACTCAACTGAGTACGTTACATTCACTGGTTTCCGAGGCGGTATTTACTCAGAAAAAATGAGTGAAATCGTTGCAAAGAAAGGATTTAAAGAAGTTTTTGAACGAGCAGTCTACGGCATGCTCCCAAAAAACAAGCTTACAAAAGGTATGATGAAAAATCTAAACATCACCGAATAATATGGAAAAGAAAATTTCAGACAAATACATAGAAACTATTGGACGACGAAAGACTGCTACAGCTCGAGTTCGCATGACTCCGGCTTCAAAGACTTCGTATGTTATCAACGACAAGGAACTTGCTGCATATTTTCCTACAAAGCAATTGCAAGATACTGTAACCTCAGCTATCACTGACTCAAAGACAGTTGAAAAATTCAAGGTTACTGTAGTCACAAAGGGAGGAGGAGTGGCTGGACAGGCTATCGCAGTACGTCACGGTATCGCACGAGGACTCAACGAGTTCGATGCACTACTCCGACCAGTACTCAAGAAGGCTGGATTCCTCAAACGAGATCCGCGAGCAAAAGAACGACGCAAGTTCGGTCTCAAGAAAGCTCGAAAGGCTCCTCAGTGGTCAAAGCGCTAACCCTTCGGTCCAAAGAAGGCTACCTAGATTAAAGAATGAATACGGAAAGACACCCGACACCATCGGGTGTCTTTTCTATTTTGTGGTCAGTAAATCGACCACAGATCACTTGGCTTAGCCAGAGATGATTGCGGTCGGCTTACTGCCGGTCGTGGCAGTACGGTCCAATTATCAGCTAATAAACGTGATCTATGAATACATATACACCCATAAGGCGGCTCTACGCCTGGGTCGGATTCATTACCTTGGTCTTTCTGGCGACTAAGGCGATTATCTGGCTCTTTGTAGCGCATCAAGTCCTTGCACTGTACGGGTATTGAGTTAGCTCATCTCACCCACTATGCAAGAAGAAAAAAAGCAAAACTTGATACCCAATAGTACGCAGGTCCCAAACTTGATTCTGGATTTGCTGATCCCTCAAATTCCTGAGGGAGAAGCGCGCTGTCTTTTATACATCTGCCGCCGGACATTCGGTTTTCATAAGGAAGAAGACAATATCAGTTTTACACAATTTCAAAACGGCATCAGAACAAGCCAGGGAAGATTACTCGACTTGGGTACAGGAATGTCTCGACCAGCGGTTAATAACGCACTCCAAAACTTAAAAAAAGCGGAGGTAATTTTCGTGCAAAAAAGATCGATGGGGAATCGATACCGACTCAATCTCGAAATAGATGTGGATAAAGTAGTAAACGTAATTAACCAGTTAAGAAAGTTAACCGGAAGTGGTAAACGAAGATTACCAAAAGTGGTTAACGAAGTTAACACACAAAACCTAGTGAAAAAAGAGAAACCTAGTATTAGGGACCCTATGAATAAGTTATCCACAGAAATGAGGAATCTCACTGAAAAGATGACCATTAATCGCTTTAAGCATTAACAACAAAAATGAACACAAACATAAATACAAAATGCGCTTTGAAAGGTCGAAATTATCAATCAGTAATAATCAGCAACTAATGAAATATCTTAGCCTGTTTTCCGGTATAGGCGGATTCGAGCTAGGAATTCTTAACGCGCATGTGGAAGCAACTCACAGAAAGACGAACAGAGGAGGCAAAGAAACTGAGAAGACTCGGGGTGGTAAAAGATACTCGAAGTCTGAAGGTTCTGATCCCAAGGGACGACGAGCTCGCCAACACAATCACCTCGGCGGCTCACGACAAGAACCGTTTACTTGCGTGGGTTACTCCGAAATCGACAAGTACGCCGTTGAGATTTACCAAAAGCGATTCCCTGAACATAAAAATTATGGAGACATCACAAAAATCAAACCAAGTAAGCTCCCCGACTTCGATCTACTGGTCGGAGGATTTCCGTGCCAGGCTTTCTCGATTGCTGGCAAACGGAAGGGCTTCAAAGACACCCGAGGTACGCTCTTTTTTGACATTGCACGCATTCTCAGAAGTAAAAAGCCAAGGCTTTTCGTTTTGGAGAACGTCAAAGGATTGCTATCTCATGACAGTGGCAATACTTTCAAGACCATTATCTCCACGCTTGCAAAATTGGGGTACGACATTCAGTGGCAGGTGCTTAACTCTAAGAATTTCGGAGTCCCTCAGAATCGGGAGCGCGTGTTCATTATTGGACATCTTAGAGGAACAGCCCGACCAAAAGTATTTCCTTTCACCGAAAACAACAGCGAGGATATTGTCCTACCAACCATCACGACACGAGTTACAGCTGACTCAAACGGAACTTATGTTGGTAAAAGATCGCCACGTCAAATAATCGGGTCCAGAAGCCAAGGTGATCGAGTGTATGACCCAAGTGGTATTTCGGTTACTCTGGCGTCCCAGGCAGGCGGTCTGGGGGCTAAAACGGGGCTGTATGCGGTGAAGATAAAGGAAGCGACAAAGAAGGGTTATGCCGAAGCAAGACCTGGTCAGGCGATAAATCTGGCGGTCCCAAACAGTAAAACAAGACGAGGGCGAGTAAGTGATGTGGCTCAGACTTTGGACACGAGTATGCAGCAACACACGCTCACCCCTGATATGAAAATCCGCAGACTTACTCCGAGGGAATGCGAACGACTCCAAGGCTTTCCGGATGGGTGGACGGATGGCGTGAGCGATTCGCAGAAATATAAGACCTTAGGCAATGCAGTGACAGTCAATGTGGTCGAAGTGATTATCAGAAAAATAATCTCCTCACTTTGATGCCATGCAAAACATTAATAATCCTCGTCACAAACTGGTCCCTCAACAGATTCAAGAATTGCAAAGGCTTTTCGAAGATGAGGGGTGGAGACTTAATTGGCTCTCCGTATTCTTCAAAGTCCATCGTAGCTCGATCATCTTCCACATTCGCTTTAATGGCTGGGTCCGGAGGATGAAAGTGCTCAGACACATGCCAAAAGAGATTGCTGAAATTTATCGCCTGAGAAGAAAGCAAAAATACGAGAATAAGTTCAGAGGCTCCTACGATTACATCAAGAGGGTAAATGAGCAGAACAGGATAAATAATTGCGGACATATCAGGTGGGTTAAGCGATGCAGTCTCTGTGGCGAAATCTTAGGATCAGACGCCATACACAATCATTAATTAATTTAAACATTTATGAAAAAACAAAAAGCAAAAACAGAAGTGAAGCATACACCGAATCCGATCAATCTCTCGGCTCGTTTTCTCACCGCTCGCCCCGATCTGGTAAGCGCTTGGATTATCGGAGCACACAGTCTCATTGCGATATTTAAATCTGAACATAGGGAAGGAATCATCGCATATCTTGAGACGGTCCAAGGAGAGTTCTTTTCAGCACTTCGCCATCATTGGGAAAAGAAATACCCAGACCAGAAGCTTACCTACACATTCGGCACGATCTGCCGGAATCGAAAGGGTATGGAGCGTTTGGTAATTGGTATTCAGCCGACAGAAAAGAAGAAGCCAGCATATGAGTACATTGATGATGATGGAAAGGTCGGCGCCTGCAATGAATCGAGTATGGTGGGCTGGATGGAAAAATAAATCAACCAATGAATGAGAAATTGCAAAAAAGAGAACCATATCGACCACTTTCGGTCCCTGAAAAGGAACTCTTATTTGCGATGTACGACAAGCATAACGGCAATTTGATGGGCATGATTCGGGATAGAGAGTGTGTTTACAAGAGCCGGACTCAGCTTAGCTACTACAAAGGGCTCTATCATTTTGCCGAGCATTTAGTGCATTTAAGAACGAAAAGGAACGCTGAAGTGCTGAATTCTCTCAAGGATTCGAAGATTTTAGCCATCCAGCAAGCTATTCAGATGATTGAGACTCGTCAGGTTCCACTCAAGAATAAGCAAGGAGACCTAATCTTAGACGCAGACGGTCAGCCAATGTTTTATTCAGTGGGTCCCGACCATAAGGAAATAGAGATGGCTTGGAAGATCATTAAGACCGAGTTGGGTGAACCTACGACAATCGGTAAGCATGACCACACATCCAAGGGTGAACGGATAAGGAGCTTGGTCGAATTAAACGAGAAGGAATCAGAGGATCATGAGTCAATATTTAAACGAGATGCTAAACAAACAACCGACAACAACATTGAAACCAGTGACAGCGGAGGGGTTAAAGACTCTCCGGATGGCACGGAAGGAGGCGCGTACGAAACACGCTAAAGAGCATTTTGGGTACTTCCTCGCTTACTATTTACCGCATTATGTGCGGACTGAATTCGCTCCTTATCACTACGATATGATGGGCGACTTTCACGATTTAGTAGAGATGAAAATAAATGAGCTTGCTTGGTTTATGTACCGAGAAAGTGCAAAAACAAGCTTTGCCAAAGGAGGCATTCTTTATCTTCTTGCATATGGCTTGGCTGAATATCCGAATGTGGACTCACTTGATGGTGATAACAGCGAAAGAATCCTATATGACGTAACATGGGAGCTTCAAACAAATAAAAGATTCATTAATGATTTCGGGGAATTACATGTCGGCAAGAGAACTCAGGATCAAGTAAGTCAAAAACGAGTCTCTAACTTCGTTACCAACCCACTTTACAAAGAGGATGGAACGATCGAAAGAATAGGTGCTCGAGTTGAAGCTCATACCACAAATGAAGACGCTCGAGGATTTCAACATAACAGCAAGCGCCCAGACTTCCTATTGCTTGATGACTTTGAGACAAAGAAAAGTGTGCGTAGCGAAGTGATGACAAAGTCTGTTCGTGATCACATCGGAGAATTCAAGGGAGGTATTGCAAGTGAGGCTCAAAGAATTCTCTATCTCGGTAACTATTTCAGTGAGTATGGAAATATTCAAAGTATCATCAATCGAGCGGATCATGACCCAAAACTCCGAGTACGCATTGTACCAATCTGTGAGGGAAGCCTAGGAGATTTACACGATCCTACATGGCCACAGAGATGGGTTCTGACTGATAAGGAGGCAGAGCTTACAGGCAAGGCAAGCATCGAATCGAAACAGAGAAGCATGTGGACACCTGAAGAAGGTGACACTGACTTTCAGGCTGAAATGCTCTGTCAGCCAATCGATGAGACAAAGACAATATTCAAGCGTGAATGGTTCATGCCTGTCACATGGGATGCACTCATGCAGAAGAAGCTCGCAGCATACGTGACTATCGACACACCGAGCAGAAAAGAGGATGGCGGAGTCAGCAAGGATGGAGATTTCGTAGGAATCTGTGTGAATTGGGTCGATAGAGAGGGTAAATGGCATTTAAAAGCATGGAGAGAAAAACTAGGTCCCACAGCGATCATCGAGAAGATGTTCGGAGTCTATAACTTCCTTATTCAGGCAGGTACACCGCCTATCAAGTTCGGATGGGAAGATACTGCATTCACTCGAGGACTCGAGCCGATGCTCCGACATGAACAGAGAATGCGTCAGACATTTCTACCTCTCATGTGGCTCAAACATGAAGGCAGATCGAAGCAAGACCGAATTCGTACAGGATTACTCTATCGATACGAGACTCGTAGTATTTATCACCTCGAAGGTGAATGCAGAGACCTTGAAAATGAGTTAGTTCGCTTTCCTGACGCAGAACATGACGATACAAGTGATGCAACTGCATATCAAAGCGATATTGCACGTCCTGCCGGAGTGGAAAAGCCTCGAGAAGCTAGACCAGAGAGAGTGATGGAGACTCCATACGGCAAGGCGAAGCCTGCATACGAAGACGAATTGGTCGATGAAGGTCCTCAATACCCTGATATCGGTATCTAAACAAAAGTAATGCACGCAATTTTGCATTTTCTAAACCCCATACTGAATCCAATATGGCATTAGCCCACTACAAGAAACGAGACACGCTTTCCACTCAAGCTCTCAAAGAGATTGATTATTCGTATCGATACAAGAAAGCTCGAATGAGCTCTTGGAATAAGAACGAGGACATGATGAATCCTGATCGCACAAGTCCTGCGGTTGTTTCTCCCTACGGAGGTAGCACCTTCCAGCAAGCTGGTGACACTCGAGCTCAAGTACCTCTCTACAAGATGCACGGATTTGTTCATACGATTCTCTCAAAGATTGATAGTCCTCTCACATTTAAATACGTAAAGGGAGAATCGGCAGATTTGAAGAAAGCGAAGCTTATGAATGCGATCAAGGATAAAGATTCCAAGGTAGGACGTTGGAACTTCAAAGATTTGATGGGCAAGAGAGATGCAGCAATCTACGGCCGAACAATTTATTTGTACATGACCCGAAATGACAAAGGAGTTTATAAGAGCCTTTTGAATTTAATTGATCCAAAAGACTTCCTTATTGATCCAGACGTAGGAGGTCTTTGCACGGAAGAAGAAGATGGGAGCGGAGTTGAGAAAGCAGCATATCTCGGATGGTGGAATACCAAGCTCACTCGAGCTCAGCTTACTCAGGGAATCAAAGATGGGATTTACTACAAGAAAGTTGTTGAAGAATTGCTTGATGGGGGAGGAAACAATACTACTAAGACTCAGCAGGATATTGATAAGGACAATCGAAAGATCAATGGAGCTCCTCGAGAGCGTTTCAAGAACGAGAACCAGTTTATTTTCTATACATGGATCACCACTGACGAGAATGATGATCGATACTATCTAGTTCTCACTCCATCGGGTGACTGCATTCGATGCGAACCCTGGAAAGAAATTCGAAAGAGTGAAAGATATCCAATCTGGACATGGGCAGCATTTCCAGATCCTCGAGAGTTCTGGACACCTTCATATTGCGATTATGCACGAGGTATCTTCATGGCTCAGGAAAAGAGCATCAATCAGTCACTTGATAACTCAGAGCAAATTAACAGACCTCAAACCGCTGTAAACGTAGACTACGTTCGAAATCTTGCTCAAGTTAGATATCGAAAGGATGGATACATTGAGATTGAAGGAAATATCGATGTGAACAAAGTGCTTCAGACACGCCAGACACCCCCGATCCAAGGTCCTTTCATGGTCTATGACAAGCTCGAAACAATTGTTGAAGGTGAAAGCGGAGTGACTGCTGGAGTCAAAGGAGTGGGTAACGAAGATACTCTCGGAATCTACGAAGGAAATATTGCACAAGCAGGTGATCGCTTCGGACTTTTGAATAAGAGTTATGCCGAAGGTTACTACCGATTTGCAGTTCTTCACAAAGAAGGTGTCATGCAGGATTTGAAGAAGAAAACAGCAGTTCAAATTCTCGGTCCTATGGGTCTTGAGATAGAAATGGTTACCTCAAGAGATCTAAAGCCGTATCAGAACGATTACGACATTCTCGTCGAATCAAGTAATGCTGAAGCTCAAAACAATGCAGTTGAAAGCAAGAATAAGATCACGTTCCTCGGAAACTATAAGGGTGATCAGAACATAAATCAGAAAGTTCTTTTTGAAACTCAAGCAGCGATTGCAGGAGTCGATGACGATACAGTCAAAAGACTTCTCGATACGAGTGACTACGATGCAATCGAAGTAGTAGCTCAAGCTGATGAAGCCTTTCAATTAATTATCGGTGGGGATAAAGCTCCAATTTACAAAGATGCCAATACTGCATTCTTGCAGAGACTACATGATCTCTCCGATAAGTTCGATCACGAGCTCACTCCTGAACAGCACGGTGCTGTGTTTGCCTACATCGAGCAAATAACTCCGATTGTAGAGCAAAATGCTGCACGTTCGGTTGTGGCTCAGGCAGCGAAGCAAGGCATGATCAGTAATCCAGGTGATGCGGTCGATATTACACCTCCTGGTGAAAAGATTGATCCTGCCATGCGAGGTGATCCTGTGGCAGATGCGGCAAAAGCCGTAGCATTAACAAAATAATTAAAATAAATTTATGACTGAATCAAATAATGTAAAGTTCGTAGAAGATAGCAATAAATGGCTCTGGAAGCGATATGACCAGAACGGATCGGTAATTTATCGAAGTCCTTTGTTCGATACTGAGCGTCTCGCTCGAGAAGATTATGAACAGTATGGTGATAAGGCTCACACCAATCCTCAAGCTGATGCTCCTGTCCAAGAAGAATCGGCGGAGGTAAAGGGGGGAGTGAATGTTGCCTCACCAACTGATACTGCTCCTCAAGATGAAATGGCGGCTGGTAATACTACTCCAGAAGGAGAAGTTGGTGCAGGGAGTGCATCTCCCACTGAGTCAGAAGCTGGCTTGGTATAGTAAGGTCATATATCTCATTGTCATACCATGCTAGCCTTCACATACAAAATTAAGAGAAAAGCCAAGGATAAGGGCGACTATCGCATTACAAAGCACGGCCAAGTTGCAGAATTTTCTTTGCGTGAAATGAGCCGTAATGTTGAGCAGGTTCGCAAGCAGGCAAGGGAAATGGAGGCTAACGCAAAACTTCAAGAGGCTCTAGCTGACAACATCCGTCGAGCGAATCGTGACCTTGTAGTATGGATAAAAAAGCTGTCTCCAAAAAAACGATACGCTCTCACCATGCTTGCCATCCAAGAAAACAAAGCAAAGCAATTCAAGGATCAGGAAAAGATGGCAAAAAGCATTCTTAGGACTCTTTTATCAGAAGATAAAGTCGTACGTAACCAACTAAAGCTATGAGCGAACCACAAGAAACACAACCCGAACTTACTGGTCCGCACAATGCCGATCAAGAAGTAGACCCAGAGAAGCAAGCAGCTGAAGAAGCTGAAGTTGAGGAGCTCAATGATGCAATCGATGTGACGAGCGATCTTGTCTCCTGGTCCAAGACTCCTGCCGGTAAGGACACGATAGAGCGTCTTCAAACTGAATCTCGTAAGGCGATGAACGAACTCTTTGCCGTTCTCCATGACAGTCCAGAGCTAGGGAAATTAATATCAGTTGTAGCTCGATTTGAAGCGTCGGTGCAGATGCTCAGACGATTTATCGGAGCAGACGAAGACTTGGATACCTTACTCGATGAACTTGCTAGGAAGCGACCTAGTGCAGCAGCTAAGGTTGCGAAGTAAAGAAAAGATAAAGTATTTATCAAGAAAAAATCATCAGGAAACTGGTGATTTTTCTATTCCAAAAGTAATGCACGCAATTTTGCATTTTTCTGGCATCACACTATCAGCATAGAGGGGCCAACCTCTTTTATTAAAAAGGTTAATGCGCTAATGCTCTGCGTTCCACAATCGAGCATCAATGGGGCGAAACCATTGAAAATATAAAACGTATGCCAAAACCACATCAGGAAGCAGCACCCACTGACGATAAGTCAGGAAAAGCTGCAGGGGAATCTCAGCCAGCCGATAAGGGTGGCAAGAAAGATTCAGACAACCCTTCAAATGGTCAATCGATTGCACAAGTTGCAGGAGCAGAAGGTGATTCCAAGGGAGGTAAGCCTAAAGAAGGTGATGAGAAAGAAAATCTCATAGTAGACCTCAAGAAAGAGAATCGTGAAATGAAAAAAATGATCCGTGACGAGGTCATTCCTACCATTAAAGATTTGCAACAGCAGATCAAGAAAGGAGGTACCACCGCCGATGACGCTCTCGATGAGCTCGACGCACTCGCCAAAGAGTGGGAATTGCAGCCGAAGTTTGTACAGAAGCTTGCAAGCATCCTTCTCAACAAGTCTAAGAAGCAATTCGAAGACGAGTACCTTTCAGATATCAAAGACATCAAGAAGAAGACCGAGGATCAATCCAAGGAAATCTCAAATGCGCAGATTACCGGTGCAATCTCAAAAGAGTTTGATCGAGTGATTGCTGACAACCCAGACCTTGCCAAAGTCGCCAAAAAGGAAGCCGTGAAGAAATACATCATGTCGAGTGAGGAAAACCTCTCACGCACGATGGAAGAAATTCTCGAGGAACTCTATGGTGACGCTGTAAAGCCAGAACCAGGCATGGAAGGCTACAGCTCTCAGGGCAGCAATCATCAGAAGGAACCAGACTACAAGGCTCCTACTGAAGATGATCACAAGCGCATTGCTCAATCTCGTGAAAAGGGAGGTCAGGAATTCGAGAAATATCAGGAAGGCTTGATTGATCGCCTGACTCACCGATCACGTCATCGAAAGTAATTGATTCTGGAAGGGTAAATTTATTCACTTAATTTTATCCAACCATGTTAGCAGTATTCAAAGAACAGTTCGATAACGCCTACCAAGCCGTTTTCGACAAAGTGCTCGTGGCAATGGAGATCGCCAACACGCGCCTCGAGAAGAAACTCGAGTACGGAGCATCCGTAAAGCGTGTGAAGTATTCTCTCGCACCGATTCGTGTGCGTAACATCACGATAGGTGTAAACCGAACCATTGACTCGCTCAATGACTCCGGTGAGACCCTCTTGGTCAATAAGAACAAGGGTGCAGACTTCCGAGTCTCGAAGAAAGAAATGATTCAGGCAGGCCCACTGAATCCGGCTGAGACTATCGGTGCCGAGGTAGCCAAGAAGCTCTCTCGATACATTGATGCCGATGTTTTTGCGCAAGTAAAAAATGCGCTTAGAACATTCGATACCGGCGACCTCACCACAATGAGTTCGAACGGAACGGCCATTGTACTTTCCACCACGAATATCCCTCAGCTCCTCGCTCAGGGTCGTGCGAAGCTCAGGAAGGCGAATCAAGACCTTACGAGTCTTGCCTTGGTTCTCGACAGTTACGGAGGCTCGATTATCGAGCAGTACGTGATGTCGAAGAATATCGACCTTGCTGCAGCAGCGTTCAAGAATGGTTACGCCGGACCAGTGGGTGGCGCCGAGTTGTACCTTTCGGAAAACCTTCTCGCAGAAGCCGTTATCACAATGGCGTCGAACCCTTCAAACGGAGAGACGTTCTCGATCAATGGCTATATTTACACCTTTGTAACTTCAATTGGCACTACGCCAGGTAATGTCTTGATTGAAGCTGGTGTCGATGCGACCCGAGACAACCTGATTGATGCGATTCATCAGGCGACCGGTACTGCCGGATCGAAGTATATCGCATGGACTGATGTTGATCCTGGATACGATCAGTCCAACTGGGTCGACTTGCAGCTTGCTGCGGTTGACAGCGACGGTGCGGACACTATCACCATTACCGGAACTGGTTCAGGTCGTCTTGTATTCGGCGGAAACGCTACGTATACAGTCACCAAGAACCTCGTACACGCTTACTACGGTAAGAAGGGTGCGATCGACGTGGTCATCCAAGACCTCGCCGAGATGGAAATGGTTGATGATCCATACCAGCGCGCAAAGATCATTCGAGCTGACGCTATCTACGGTATCTTCACGTTTGCCGATGGAAAGCCTCAGTTCCTCGACGTTCTTCTCCAGTCGTAAATGCTGCACTGACCCGAGCGAAAGTTCGGGCTCAGTGTCAGGCGCAGGGGCTAATCCCTGCCTCTGGCACTGAGAAATAAAAATATGGCAACACCACTTACCGGACAACAAATTATTGAAAGATTCGAGTTGTATACAGATGATACGACTGATCTTTCGAGTGATGAGGAACTTATTCTTGCCAATGACAAGATTCGCTTGGTGTACATGGAGCAACCTTGGGAATTTCTACGCAGGAAGAAGTCAGGGGCAGTAGAGATAGACGGAAAAATTACTTTACCAATTGATTTTGATGAATTCCTAGAAAACTTTAGTGACGATCCAACAATCGGTGAGCCAATTATGAGGGTGGTCTATATAGGTAGTCAGAAAGCTCCGTATCTCGTGGTGCCTATGGGTCAGAGAAATGCCAATAACTTTAGCAATGTCTGTTGGATTGATCCTTCTGATGGAAAAATAAACTTCTCACAGAATCCTGGCACTGGTGCCTCTTACGAATATGACTACAAGACAAGCCCTGATGACATCACAGTAGGTACATCTCCAAAACTTCCTCCTGAATACCATCCAATGATTGTATTCTCGATGCTTATCGATGAAGACATCATCAAGAAGTCTGAGAAGGCTCGAAGCAACATGCAGGACAATGCGGTTCAGTATCAGCGCTACATGAAAAATCTAAAGTTGCGAGATGCTCGCTTTAAACTTGCGTAATTTATATGGCTAATCATGAAATTAAAAAATTTGGATCAGGAGTACATAATCGTGAAGACAATGAGGATACTCCCAAAGACAGTGCCAAAGATGGTCTCAATTGGCTAACGATTGATGGACGTATTGAACTCGCTCGAGGAAAAGTAACTGTGGGTCCCGAGGGTCCTGCCGGTGCGTGCCCGGCAATCCATGTAGGATACAAAGCAAACGGTACAGGCATTTTGTGGAGAAAAGTAGCGACTGCAATTCAGTATTTTACAGGTGTCATTTGGGTCGATGTTGTTACAGGACTTAATCCCAACGATATCTATGTCTTTGCGAACTACAGCTCACTTACAGGCGCTTGGACGTTTGTGGGTGGTCCAGGAGGGGTATTCAAATTTGCAAACTCAAATCCCACGAGTTATATCCAGCTTTACACAACTACAGACTTTTTTTGTGGGTATCCACTGATTGATAAGGCAAGAATGTATCTCTGGGGAATTGCAAAAGATCCCACAAGTCTTTATCGAAGCTATATCGATGTACAACGAGATGGAACGAGTTTCACTCAAATATCAAATGAAAATGCTGCAAGTGGAAACGGATCACAAACAGTATTCTCTGGCACACTCGCATTCAAGACAGGACAGCCGAAACGAAACTGTGGACTTGTGACTATTAAGTGTACAGATGGAGGTGGTGAAATATTTACTGACGACAAAAACGGAAACCTGAAGGGAACTGCTGGAGGTGCTGGAACTATAAATTATATCACTGGAGCGTGGAGTGTGACCTTTGTGACCGTCCCAGCAAATATTGCAAACAACATCAAAGCTGACTATGTCTGGGAGAATAGCACTAGCAAAGGTGTTGCTGACTTTACCTACAGCGCTTCACGGCTTGCCGGAGAAGGGGACGTGATTCGCCAGGATGAAGGTGGTGATGCCATTCAGCAACTCGTGATTGGTATTGATGGAAATTACTACTCACTCAAGAAACAGAGTGCATATCAACATAAATATACTGATGATGATAAAAGTTTTAATAATCAAGTGGTCCGAAGAAATATCGGTGTACTTACCCGGAAAAGCTCGGTAACTACTGGACGAGGTGTTGTTTTCATCAACACTGCGAACCCAGACAGACCACAGCTTACAGTCCTAGAAAAGAATCCTCTCGGTGATGATATTCTCGCAACTGAACTCATTCCACATTTTGCTTGGGAGAGATTTGATTACTCAGATGCGGTTATGGAAACTTACGGACAATTTATTGTCCTCTCGTGCCGTGCCCAATCGAGCATCGTGAACGATAGAACGCTCGTGATCGACATCGTAAAAAATACTGTCGACATCTCAAACTACGGCATGAAGGCACTCATCAAGGATTCTGGAGTGCTCTATGGCGGAAGTCCCCACACTCAGACGGTTTATAAAATCCTGAATGGATTTGATGACGATGGCTACGTTATCCAAAATAACTGGGACAGCAAGTACGAAACCTATGGTGTTCGAAGGCTCAAGAAATATAGAAGACTACGATATCGAGGTGAGATTGATCCTGCTCAATATGTAGAAGTCTATGCTGATTTTGATGGAGCAGGGTATGCACTCATTGGAACGATTCGAGGAGATGGAACCTACGTCAATCGCACGAGCCCCTCAAGTGTGGGTACAACCATGATCGGAGATGCTGCTGTTGGAGGCGACGGAGCAGCTCAGGTATACCCATACGAACTCCAAATCAAGGCAATGAAGATTCCAAAGTTCCGAAGACGCAGCATTCGCTTCATAGCCAAGGGAATAGGCTATGTGAGCGTAATGGAGTCGGTCGATTGGGACATCCTGACCTACGAGGACAAATTACCAAAGGTCTACAGGCAAAAAGAGCATGTCAGTCTCGATGGCAAAAGCGTGAACTAGTAATGCACGCAATTTTGCATTTTTCCACATTCATACTTACAACATGGCATCCAAACTCACTAAAGTAGTCGCAAACTTCGAAACATCTCTTGCCACAAAGCTAGCTAACGGGGCTACTTCAGGTGCTCTTACGAGCATCACTGACAAAAATAGTGTAGCCCTTCCTGCTGGCAAATATTGCATGATCATTGACCGAGGAACCGGTGACGAAGAACATCTCCTGTTCGATCTCTCAGGTACAGCTATGAGCAATATCTTTAGCGTTTCAAGACAAGGTGTCCAAACTGCTGGAGTCCAAAATCTCAATGGCCATAGAGCAGGATCAAAATGCTATCTCACCGATTTTGTGAACCTCAAAGTCATTGTCGACATTCTGAATGGCGCCGATTCTCTCGATTCAGCAAATCCTGTGAAATATGATGCTGATCCGACTTTCAATGATTCAAAGCAAGTTGTCTCAAAGGGATATGTAGATGTGAACCTAGCCGGTAAAGCATCAACAAACGGAAACAATACCTTCACTGGAAATAATAATTTTATAAACTCTCCGAATGTTCCCAATGCGGTAAGCGCATCACAGCCCGTAACACTCTCACAGCTCATGGCTGCTGCGCTAACTGGTATTCAGGCAGGACTTGAGTATGTCGATATCGCATTAAATGCTGACGGAAGCGTCAGGTCCCTTCATGACAACGTGAATGGAAAGACGATTGTGTTTGAGTACGACGATAACCGATTGCTTCGAAGCATCTATGACGGCGTGAAGAAGTGGTCAGTTAGAGCTGTCGATGAGAGGATCGCAAGCATTATTCATTAATTTAATTTTTTAACATGATTAATTTACAAGTAGATCGAAGGTTAGATAAGACGACAATAGTTAAAGGGCAACAGACTGTACCTTTCCCTAAATTTGTCGAATGGGATAGACCAGGAATGGCACAATGGCCTGCCGTTAAAGCGCAAGGGAAACTCACTATGCCGAATCAGCCCTCAGTGGGAGAGACGATCACTCTCGGCATAAAAACATACTCTTTCGTGGCAAGTCTTGTTACCAATACTGATGGTCAGATTGTGATTGGTGCCAGTGTTGCGGCTACTCGTGCAAATATTATGGCTGCTGTGAATCTTTCGGGTCTACCTGGAAGTCAGTATGCAACCGCAACCTCTCTTAACGGCGATGTGGAAGTAACTTCCATCTCAGGAAATGACATTTTCTTTACTGCAAAAGTAGGTGGTACCGCAGGAAACTCCATAGCATCAACATCCACACTTGTCGCTCCTAACGTATTTGATGCATCGACTCTTGGAACTTACCGAGCCGGTGCAGCCGCAAGTGATGCTGACTCCTTGATCATCCCCGGATACCGAGGATGCTTCAACAACTATGTGAATAATATGTACAACAACCGAGAAATGTTCTACGTCGGCCGAGCATCATGGGATGGCGATGAAGACAGAGCATTCGGTATTCAAAATGAACTTCTGCGAGAGTTTCCTTTCCATGAGTATTTCATAAGTCCTGGTGCTACTCGAAAGATGTATGCAATGAACTTCATTGAAAAGAGGGTAAAGAGTGTGAAAACTCTGACGATGTACACAAAACTTAGAGATATAGAGACTCAGACACTCTCATCGCCATTTGCCAAATCAACAAGTAACGTCGTCTTTAAAACTCTTGAACTCGACGCAACTCGATTTATAACTTTCTACCGTCAGCAAGCAGGTACGACAGGAATCTATGCAGTTGTAGGAAATACAAATGCAAACGGAACGATCACATGGGGTGCTCCGCTTCTCATGTACACAGTCGACTGGTATAACGAAAACTTTGATGCGGTGGTAATTAATACCGACAAAGTTTTGATGGCGCTTCCAAATGGAGGATCGAACTTTATTCACACAGCCGTTCTCACAATTTCTGGAACTGGTATCGCCCTCAACACACCGGTCCAGGTTGTAGCACTCGCACCAGCATATAAGCAGCTTGTGAAGGTTGGAACTGATAAGGCAATCCTAGCCTTTGAAAACGGTGGTGCGATTAACCTCTATTGCGTTTCAGTTTCTGGAACCGTTCCATCATACGGAACACTCGCAAGCGTCGCTTCAACATCAAAACCTCACCTTGCTCCAAACGGAACTGACAAATGCCAGATTGCATACATTGGCTCGGGCGGATGGTATTCAGCTGTAGTTACGACCTCAGGAAGCACAATCACAGTACAGGCCGGAGTCCAAATTAGCTACGATGCAAACTTTCAGTATCGACATATTTGGCTATTTCCACTAGCGACAGATACTTTCGTTTTCTGGAGTCATTGGGGACAGGTTCAATTTCAAACTAGAGATCGATACAAAATGGGACTCATAACTGTTTCTGGTACGAACACAACTCTTGCAAGCAGCACCTACGTTCCGTGTGGCTGGTGGGGAAACATGATGTATCCAAAATCGATAGATGCAACAAACTTCTATCTTTATCGCTTCGAGAATAGTCGTATCACAGGAGGAAAGGTCACATTAAGTAACGGATCTCTATCACTCGCCAACATGCCATACAAAGGATTTGGTTGGAATGAAAATGATGGAGGTCAGGCAAATTACAGATATCAGCAATATAACAACATGCCTCAAATTGCTGATCCTGTGAGTTGTAATGGCAACATGTTTTTCATTACTACTGACAACAATATGAGTGGTCAGTTTGCTGTGTACAGTGACAGGTCGTTTAGCTTCGATCTTTACAACGGGGATGATTATTTCGGTACATTCACAAAATCTGATCTTGGGTTTATGCAAAAGATTGTTGTCGATATTCCGATTGGTAAAGAAGAATTTGGTCTAAAGATAAAGAGCAATGACAGCGTAGTACGCACTGCAATGATCGATCACATGTATCTGATAACTGATTAAAATATTAATGAATTCCTACACGATACAATACGGCGATACTCTAAGCGGAATCGCATCGAAGACCGGAAAGAGCATGCAAGAGCTCATGCGTCTAAATCCGTCAATAACTGATCCCAACAAAATCTATGCTGGGCGTACTTTGTCGTTAGGTGCTTCACCCGCTCCAGCTCCTGCACCAGCTCCGACTCCTGCGGCAAAACAGACAATCGCTCAAGTGGCGAAAGTGACCGTTCCAACTTTCGTAGAAGACTCAGGTAGGGCTCAGATAGGTAAAGACCTCAAGTCTCAAGCTACACAACAAGCGAATGATGAGGCAATTCGGGCAGCCACAAGAGCTCGCATTCAGGGACAAATTGATGCTATAAACGCTGCTGTACAAGATCAAATAATCAACTTTAGAAATACCACAGGTAAAAACCGGCAAGGTCAAAGCTACGCATTGGCAGCAGCTGGGGGTCGAATTGGAAGTCCTACCGGAGAAGCAGAATTTCAGAAAGTTGAAGATTATAACAATCAAGAGGAGCAAACATATCGAAGTGAAGCGAATCTTAAAATCTCTGCTCTCTATGGTCAGGCAAATCGGGATGCTGATGCAGAGATTAAAACAAAACGAGAGGCAATTCAGCAGGGTATCGATAAATATTTTGAATTTCTAGATAACCAAGGTCAACGAAAACGTGAGCAAGTTTCAGCATTCGTTAAAAATATGTTGGCACTTGGAGTTGACCCAACATCTCTCAGTGATGCTGACTTCGAGAAACTTCAAGATCAGTATGGATTTAGTAAGGAGCAGCTCTCAACTTTGTATAACGATGCAAAAGCAGAAAGAGATCAATCTACTCTCAAAACTGAAAAAGAAAAGGTTGATCTTGATAAAGCCAAGAATGATGCAAATCAATTTAGCCTCAATGAAGGCGATGCTCGTTATGTTTACGATCCTGAAACTGGCACGGCGAAACTTATTGCTTCTCGAGCTAAAACTTATGCGCCAAAAGGTGCAGATGGTCCAGATACTCCTGGCACAAGTCTCGGATATGATGATCCGAATTACACTCTCGACTCTATTCGCAAATCAAAAGGCGGAAGATTCCTCACTCAAGGCGAGCTAAAACCCATCACTGATATTCAAACTGTTGTTGGCCAAGCGGAAACTCTTTCTGGTCTCATAAATAGTGTTGATACCGGTCCAATTGTTGGAATCGTAAAGAGTGCAAATCCTTACGACACAAAAGCACAGCTCATGAAATCAGCAATCACTGCGATCGTTCCAAAACTTGCTCGAGGTGTTTATGGAGAAGTGGGTGTACTTACTGATGCTGACATTGAGAACTACTCTCGAACCATTGCGAATCTGAAGAATACAGCTGATGTGAACAAGGCGGTCATGGCAATGACACTTGATATCGCTACTCGATCTCTTGCGAATCAGTTGAACTCACTCTCAGCTGGTGGCAGAGATGTATCAAGATTCGAAGCAATTTATACAGGAATGAATACTAAAGCAGCTTCAATCAAATCGGAGTTGGGTACGGGTCAACCTCAAACATCACAGCCTTCACCTTTCACAAGTAAGAGCGGAAAGACATATAACCTTCCAAACTAAAATGCTTACACGATTACAAATACAAGATAATATCGATGCCCTAGAAGAACAGGGAGCAAGCCAGGATGAAATTCAGGAGTGGCTTGATAGTTTACCTAAACAATCCTCACAGGCTGAACCCGAACCTCCGAAAAAGGAAGGGATTTTTAAAAGGATAGGAAAGGCCATCATTTCAAGCGAGCTTAAATTTGGTAAAAGCATTGCTGATGCCATGCCTTCGTTTGTGCCAGGAAGTGCGGCGTGGACGAACAAGCAAAATGAACAGATTATGGCAAACCAACACGCCATGATGGAAAACTTATTGGTCCAAAGAAAGAAGCTCAAGGCTGAGGGTAAAGATACCTCACGTATCGATGCCGCAATTCAAGATATGCAGGAGCAAATGAGTAAGCCTGCAATCGATATTAATGAGACAAATGCTTCAGTAAACAAAACAGCTAAACAAGTCTTTGGTGAAGGTCTCGGTGTGGCAGCAGACATCCTCTCGGCTGGATCATATGGAAAAGCAGCTCAAGGCGCTCAGAGTGGCAAGTTACTTATTGCAGGCAAGGCTTCCGGAAAGGTTGCGAATGTTCTCGGTAAAGCAGGAATTCAAAGTACAGTCTCACCGGCTGCAGGTGCGCTTCCAAGCATCATCGGTGGAGGTACGAAGGCTCAGGCTGCGCTCAAAGGTGCATGGCAAGGTGCAAAACAAGGATTCACATCCGGTGCAGTCTTTGGCACTGCCCAAGGTGCCACTCGAGCAATGCAGGATAACAAAGAAAATATCGACATTGTATCTGATGCGATTACTGGCGGTGTGGTTGGAGGTGTTGCCGGTGGAGTAGTTGGTGGAGTTGTGGGAGGTACAAGCGGATACATCAATCGTCGTAGGGAAATAAATAAATTGCTAAAGCCTGCCATGACACCGGATGAGACGATGAATTCTCTTCACAAAGAAATTGCTACTCATGCCGATGAGACTTCATTTAAGACATCTATTCAAAAAGGTGATCTTACAATCGATCAGGTCTATCAAAAGAATGGTGCTCTTAATCCTGAACTTGCGAAAGGTAGGATTGATGATATTGCAGCAAACCTCGATCTCAAGGTCCCAGGTGCTGGAGAAAAATATAGAACTCTCATTGATCCGAATAATACGAGCTTCGACGAGCTTATTTCAAAAGCCGATGATGTTATCGATGAAAGCAGGAAGATTCCTGTTGAAGCTATTAAATACACAGTAAATGCTGAAGGCAAAAAAGTATTTGATACAAAAGCAAACGAGGCTCTCAAGGCAGGTATTGCAGATCAAGACATAGCCTTTATTAAAAACGCCTCTGCTGCAGATAAAAAAATATTTGATAAAGCGATGAAGGTTGCTGAGCAGGCATCAAAAGATAAGACCTACGCACGTCAGCCCGTTGAGCAAGCAGGTAAAGTTATCATTGACCAAGCAAACACCGTAGAAAATGCTCGCATGAAAGTCGGGTCCGAACTTGGTATTGTTCGCTCAAAACTCGCAGCTGTACCAGTTGATGTGACTGACACTGCACAAAACTTCTACGATGATCTTGCAGATGCAGGTATCTCTGTTGGTGACGACGGTCTCGATTTCTCTAAGTCAAAATATGCGAATGTTCCTAAAATTCAGAAACTGGTCGAGAGTGTTCATCAGCGATTAGTGAGTGCAGGGGATACACCGAACGTAAAAACTGTAGATATGATTCGACAACAACTTGGTACTGAAGTTGATCTAGGAACTCTTGAAGGAAATCTCGATAAGAGTGCAAAGCGAATCTTGCAAAAAGTTTATGGAGGCTTGGGAGAAAATATCACCTACATTGATCCAAAATATGCAGAACTCTCAGATCAATATTCAAAGCTTACAAGTGCGATGGATTACTTCCAGAGAGCTCTCGGAAAAGACTTTGATGCAACCAATATTAATTCTGCGTTGAAAGCAGGTGAAGTCGGCCGACGAATGCTTGGTAACGCTGCATCTCGGCCGCTGGTTGTGGTTGAAAACATCCAAGACCTTGCACGAGCATATGGCTACAATCCCAATGTTGACTCTCGTAGTCAAATTCTCTTTGCAAGCTTCCTAGAAGACCTCTTTGGCACTACTCAATCCCAGAGTCTACAAAGTCAGATGACAAAGGGGGTTAATGCAGCCGAAGAAGCCACAGGAGCTCTCACAGACGCTGCTACAGGTAACGCAAGCGGACTTATGTCCAAAGCACTCCGAAAAGGCATAAATCTGGTCCGAAATATCACGCCAGAGCGACAAATTGAGGCTGTAAGGGCTCTTATTACCCCATAAAGTAATGCACCACTTTTTGCCAAAAAGTGGATTTAAGCTTGGGGTATGGATAAAACAGAAGGATTTAAGAAATTTCTATATAACCAGGTCTCATTGGTGATCGGAATTGTAGGTGTGACATTCGGAATCTTTAATATGCTTCAAACTCCTCAGACCGATATTAAGGTCATCGAGGCTTTGAATAATATTCGAGATAACCACATCCACACAATTGAGGAAAACGTAAAACGAATTGATCAGGAAAATCAAAATCAGTACAGAGATATGAGTGAACGTATGACAAGAATTGAAACAATTCTCAACGAGCGATTACCAGTTAAAAAATAATTTATGAATATTCCATTTCAACAGACTCCAAACTACGCAGTCGGTCCCACAAAGAAAACAGTGGTAGTCCTTCATTTCACACTCGGGGCGTACAGAGGAGCGGTAGAGTGGCTATCAAATGCTAACCGGCCGAACCGATCATCAGCTCATTTCGTAATAGGTCGCAATCAAGGTGAGGCGGTGCAACTCGTAAAGGTTACTGACATCGCATGGCACGCCGGTGCGGTCAGTAATCCAAATGAACGTGCAAAGCGTGTCATGAGAAAGAATCTTGATGGCACATGGGTCAACCCAAATCAGTACACAATCGGGATCGAATTAGCTGCCGGATATGACGTGGATCAGGATGGTGCGGTCGAGCCAAACGAAAATGACATTACAGAGTGGCAGTATCAGCAGCTCACAGAACTCGTAAGGGCATTTGCAAACAATCCAGACACTGCATTTGTCCTGGATGAGAAAAATATCATCATTCACGGAGATATAACTGACTACAAAGAGAAGCCTGAAATAGTTCGTAAAGAACTTCTCAAGAGATTGTTTCCGGTCCAGCCAAGTAACAAAGAGGCAATCAAATCTCAGATCATCAGCCTCTTGAATCAACTATGAGGTACATATCGCAAACCCTAGTAGCATTGGCAGCATTTCTATTTGCGTATGCGATCTGGCTCGAGCACGTGCATTAATAATTAACAAAATATTTATGAGTAAAATTTATACATCAGCAAGCAAGATCGTTTTCATTCTTATGGCAGTGGCAGTAGTTGTTGGAATGTTTTATGGAAAGGTGGATGCCAAAGATTTTATGATCCTGGCTTCAATGGCATTTTCATTCTACTTCGCCAACAAAGGAGAAAATAACGAGCCTTTTGCAGGTAAATAGATAGGAAGTATCGTATTCGATTTCTAAAGCTCTGTATAAGGCCTATACGGGGCTTTAGAATACGTAATGGCCATGCTAAAATGGTTTTAACGGATGAAAAAGACCCAATCTCAACTAAAACCCACATACAAAGTCATTGATTTGTTTTCCGGATGTGGGGGACTTTCTTTTGGCTTTACAAAACAGAAATTTGATGTCATTGCAGGAATTGATAATTGGAAAGATGCACTCATCACTTTTGAGAAAAACCACAACGGGGCAAAATCTATTTTAATGGATCTCGGAAATTTTGATCCCGCTGATCTTAAAAAGAAATTAGGTAAAGTCGACATAATTGTTGGCGGCCCACCATGCCAAGGCTTCTCAATTTCTGGAAAAAGAAATCCTAGCGATCCACGTAACCAGCTTTATATTGGCTTTGTGAAAACAGTCGAGGTATTCAAGCCGAAAGCTTTTGTTTTAGAAAATGTACCTAATCTCGTATCAATGAATGGGGGGAAAATAAAGGATGAAATCATAAAAGACTTTACTGCGCTAGGGTACGACGTTAAGTATAAGGTGATGCTCGCATCAGATTATGGCGTTCCTCAGAATCGGCGCCGAGTTGTTTTTGTTGGAATGCTCGGCAAGAATACCTTTGAATTTCCTGAGGGAGAGTTTAAGGCTGCGGATTTAAAAATAACTACTAGTCAGGCGATTTCTGATTTACCTGAACATTCAGTCGTAGATGGGTCAGAACACAAACTAGTCTCTAAATCGATGTATCAGGCATTAATGCGAAAGGATAGTGGAAAAATCTTTAATCACGTATCCACAAATCACGATGATAAAACTGTAAAAATTATTTCACTTGTTCCCGATGGTGGAAATTTTAAGGATTTACCAAAGCACCTGAGGAAAACTCGTAATGTAAATATTGCCTGGACAAGGTATAATAGTTCAAGGCCTAGTTTTACAATTGATACAGGTCACAGGCACCATTTTCATTATAAATTCAATCGAGTGCCTACAGTTCGTGAATCTGCACGTCTCCAATCATTTCCTGACGACTTCATATTCATGGGGTCAAAGACTAGTCAGTATAAACAAGTCGGAAATGCGGTCCCTCCGTTGATGGCTGAGAAGATCGCAAAGGCATTGTCGGTCGCCTTAAATAAAAGACAATAATTTTATGTACGAAGTACCTGAAGAATATTTTTATAGAATCCATCACATACGACCACGTTTTAAGAATGATGTTGAAAACGTGCTTTTTTACATGGCAACTGAAATTGCCAAACTCGATCCCGAAAAACAAGAAGCTTTCAAAGAAAAATTAAATAATACGATCAAGTTTTATCCTGGCAACACTTCAAAAGAAGAAAAGACTATCAATAATTGGCGTACAGAAATTTCTGCTCTCTTTGGATTGATCGAATACGAGGGTGAGGTTTCAAAACCAGGAAGAATGTCTTTGCTATTGTCAGAGACTCAAGACCTCATCGAGTTTTTTAGATATTTCTTGTTCTATTTTCAGTATCCAGGAGGGCATTTGAAGCCTGCTGAGACGTTAGAGTTTATTAAAGCAGGAATTAGATTGAAGCCAGCGAAATATCTCATGCAAGTAATGCTTGAAGGGAAAAAGCTTGTGGGCGACGAGGGAAAATTTGGTATTACCAAGGCAGAAGCAACCCATCTCATATTTAATGATCTTCGAGTAACAAGAGACCATCGACCAGCAAAGGAAACTGCTGAGATTATTCTCGAGAATAGGAAAAATGATGTTCAGTATGATAATTCTGGTGATGTAATTCGTTACGCCGGAGATGTTTTGGATTATATGGAGCTTGCAGACCTAGTAAAGCTACGTCCGAACTATCAATATTATTTGAATACGATAAATCTTGAGACGATTCAAGCTTTTATTAATGATGGAAATTATTTTGAGCCATACGAAGCACTTTATGGAAAAGCTGATGTATCGATCGCTGATGTTGTAGCAACACAGCAAGCTTGGTTCCATTACGTAAACAACAAGCTCGATTCAAGTATATTTAAAGCCAATATTCTCTCTATTATCGAGGAAGCAGGAGCAACTACAGAGGATGCAGAAAAGAGCGCTATTATCAAAGAGGTTCTCGCACGAATCCAAGCTACTCGTGAAGGTCAGGCTATAAAAACCAAAGAGATTGGAGATATTGGCGAGACAATGGTGATTGAACATGAGAAAGCTCGTCTCACTATTTTGACTAGAGAGGATTTGCTACACCTCATCAAGAAAATTCCTGAGACGTTTGCAGTTGGATATGACATCTCATCATATGAAGGTGAGGGTGACATTCGAAGATACATTGAAGTGAAAACTAGTATCAGCCGTGGGCGACTTGCTGCACAAAATTTCCACATGACTCCGAGTGAGTGGAGTGCGGCAAACTCTCTCCGTAAGACTTACTTCGTATACCGTCTTATGATATCGACGAACGATGTCAGCCTTTTCTTGATCCAAGACCCAGTTGGTCAATATAAATCGGACTTGTTAGATATGATTCCTAGGGATGGGGCCGATATAAGGTATAATGAGAAGAGTGGAGTATGGGAAAAACTACTAGTATGAAAAACAATAAACCTTACAAAATAGTTTCCTTATTCAGTGGTTGCGGAGGGATGGATATGGGTGCAGAAGGCGGATTTACTTATTTAGGAAAAAAATACAAGAAGCATTCAACTGATTTGTTGTATGCAATGGATTTCGATAAGCCTATCTGCGAAATATATAACGCAAACTTTTCTCGTAAAATTGATGTAAAAGATATACGTGAATTAAAATCGGAAGACGTTCCCAATCACGATATCCTCACCGGTGGCTTTCCGTGCCAATCGTTCTCAGTGAGTGCACAAAATCCAAAGAGACTTGGCTATAAGGATGCTCGAGGCAAGCTTTTCTTTGAAATGTGCAGAATTTTAAGAGATAAACAACCTGCGGTTTTTGTAGGTGAGAACGTAAAGGGATTACTTTCAGCAAATAAGGGTGAGGCTTTTGCTCTGATCATAAAGGAATTCGAAAAAGTTGGTTATCATGTCAAATATCAAATCTTGAATGCGTCCCACTTCGGAGTACCTCAGAAAAGAGAGCGTGTTTTCATTGTTGGATTTAGAGATAAAAATACTTTTGATAAATTTGAATTCCCAAAGACAGTTACAGAAGGTAATCCGGTCCCACTTTCGGCCGTAGTTATTCCGGAGAAAGAGATAGAGGAGAAATACTACTTTAGTGAAAAGGCAGTAAAGGGAATGCAGGAAACTAAGAATGCAAAGACAATGAATAAAGGAAGGGCACAAGACCTAAGCGAGCCTTGCAACACTGTTACTTCTCATCTTGCAAAAGTGAGTCTAAATAGCACTGATCCGGTCCTATTCTCAAAAGGGAAGTATAGAATGTTTACACCCAGAGAGGTGGCTCGAATTCAGTCATTTCCAGATACTTTTGTTCTGCCAGCATCACGTGGAGTAAATTATAAAGCGCTTGGTAATGCAGTCGCACCCGTAATGATGTGGTATGTCACAAAAAAGATTATCGAGGCTTTAGAAAATAGTAATCAACCTACTACTTCTGTTGTCAGCATTTCGAGAAATCGTGAGCTAGTTACTAGTTAGACCAAGCTAAATTACAAATCTATAAACCTGATTATTCGGGCATTTTTCCTATGTTGCTGCTGAGCTTGGAGATTTGGTTATATTGTGGTATGCTGTTGTTCGTACCTTTCCCAAGTATTTAGTGCTAGAATTATAAATATGCTCTAGCCGCAACGTAAAATGACCACCCAATCTTTTTTCGCACAACCAATTTTTTTTATAATATTAGTGCTACTTCTTTCAGTTGTAATAAATACTTTTTTTCTTCGACTCCTCATTTCTGCAATTGTGAGAAAAATAGGTGATGTACACACCAAGCTTCGGGAAGAAATTAAGTTTTCTTTGCAGCCAATTGGAGATATTCCAATGGGAGTAGAGGAAATTACCGAACTTGCAACAGAGATTTGGAGAATTGAGCAGAGACTCTCAAAAACGGCAGATAAAATATCTGACGTACACAAAAAAGGACTTGAGAATTCCGTTCAACGCCTCAAAAGATATCTACAGAAGTTCGATGTTGAAATTCAGGATTATACTGGCCAAAAATATAATGATGGCTTTAATTTTGATATCTTATCGCGCGAACAAGACCCTTCTCTCGAGCATCCCATAATAAAAGAGACAGTCGAACCAACAATCACCTGTAGGGGAAGGATAGTAAAGAAGGCAAAGGTGATTCTAGCCTCAAACCAAGTATAAAATTTTATGGCCACCCGACACATACAAATTGGAATCGATTTAGGAACCACCAACTCGGAGGTGGCTATTAACAATGGAAGCTCTGTTGAGATAATCAAGAACGGATTCAATGATGAATATACACCTTCTGTATTTGGAATCGATAAATCCAAGAATAAAATCGTCGGTAAAAAGGCATATGAGAGACTTTTTAAGTATGCCTCAAAAGAGGAACTGGCTAATAATAAGGCTGAGGTAAAGAGAATAATGGGTACAGCCGAAACAGTTAGATTTGAGCGAACAGATGAAGATTTAAAGCCAGAAGAAATCTCAGCTGAAATCTTAAAATCTCTAAAAGAAGACATTTTAAGAAAATACCCTGAATTCAACACAACCTCAGCTGTTATTACTATCCCGGCACATTTTTCGGTAGTTCAAGCTGAGGCAACTAAACGAGCTGGTAATATTTCAGGTTTTGATTACGTTGTGCTTTTGCAAGAACCAATCGCCGCAGCAATTGGTTATGGATTCATGAATGCCAAAAACGAAAATTGGCTTGTTTATGATCTTGGGGGTGGTACTTTTGACGTAGCTCTTATCTCCGCAAAAGACGGACATCTTACTGTGGTAGCACAAAACGGCGATAATTTTCTAGGTGGTAAGGATTTCGATAAATTAATTATTGAAAAAGTCTTAATTCCAAAAATTAAAGAGGAATTTAACTGTCCAGACATCAAAGAAGATAAGGTTATTTTCTCAAAACTAAAAAATCTTGCAGAAGTTGCAAAAATTGAGCTCACCTCATACGACAAGACAAATATCCAGATTGAAAATATTGGCGAGGATGCCGATGGGAAGGAAATCTACTTATCGATAGACTTTTCTCGAAGTGAATTTGAAAAGTTAATCAAACCTTTGGTAGACAGGACTATTAAACTCTCCCAAGAAACAATCAAGGAATCGGGAATAAAACAAACCTCGGTTGATAAAATCATCCTTGTTGGTGGTCCCACATTAATACCATATGTGAAAAATAGACTTGAGAGCGATTTGAAAATACAAGTGGATGCATCTGTTGATCCTTTAACCATTGTTGCTCGAGGTGCTTGTATTTATGGCGTAAGTCAGCAAGTTCCTGATGAATTTGCAAAGAAAGTGGTCCAGAATAAAGACGCAATGAATTTAAAGCTTCACTTCGACTCACTGTCCTCTGATGTTGAGACAACAGTGAGCGGAATTGTTGAGGAGTTGCGTGACAGTGAGGAAGATCACTATCTCCAAATTCAAGGAGATTCAGGTACATATAGCGGTCCCAAAGTTAAAATCAAAAATGGGAAATTTTTTGATACTATTACCCTAGATGCAAATCGAACGAATTTATTTTGGATATACCTTTTTGATGCACAGGGTAATGCGGTTCCTATAGAACCCGATTCATTCACCATTATTCATGGACTCTCGATTTCTGGAGCTCCTATACCTCATGCGATTGGTGTTGGGGTGGTTAAAAAAGATTTTAAAACTGGCTTAGCAACAGAAATTTTTGATAAATACTTTGCAAAAAACAGTGTACTTCCATTAAAAGAAACTCGAACATTTAAGACTCTAAGAAAGCTCAAGAAAGGTGATAAAGAAAATGTCTTACCTATCAATGTATACGAGGGCGAATCTGATAGACAAGATCGAAATCAAAGAGTTTGCAGCCTGAAAATTTCAGGTGAAAAGATACCATATGATTTGCCTGAGGGCACTCCAATCGAAATTACAATCGAGATAAACGAATCTCGAGAGGTCAGCGTAAATGCATATATCGAATCAATCGATCTTTCTCTTGATGCGCGAGCGTCAATCCATGCAGAAGACCTGAATGTGGAGCAGATGAAAGAAGAGTTGGGGTCACAACGTGCTCGAATAGATAATGCTAAAGAAAATTGTTCTCCTGAGGAGCGAAAAAGTCTCGAGCATACTTATGATTCCGTAGACAATAGTCTCGACCGCGCAGAAGATGACCAAGATGAAAAGAGGAAGGCTAACAAGCAGTTGAAGGACTTGAAATTACAGTTAGATATGATCGAAAGGGATAAGGAAATGCCTCAGTTGATTCGTGAGTTTAAGGAAGGCGTTCAGAAAGCAGCAGAGGCAATAAAGGAAGTGGGGAACAAAGAAGAATTGAATCAACACAAAGAACTACTCGACTCTCTTAAAACTGAAGGGGAAATGGCTATTGAAGACGAGGACAAACATCTTCTTATTCGTGTAAACGAACAGATTGATGACTTGAAACATAAGATCATTTTCTCAAATCCTGCTGCTTGGGCATATTTCTTTGAAAAGATTGTCAAAGATAACAAAAAATTCATTAGTGACAAAGAAGCCGAGTATTATATCAATAAAGGTCGTCGAGCTATTGAAATGGGGGATACTGAGGAGCTCAAGCGATGTGTGAAAGGCCTGATGCTTCTCCTGCCTCCTGAGGAACAGGCGATGCTGCAAAATACGATGTCTGGAATAACATATTAATTTTATGAGCCTTTTAAAAGATAATTCATACCACATACTAGGACTAGACACTTCTGCGAACCAAAAAGAAGTATCTAAACGGTCAAAAGAAATACTGACTCGCCTAAAAATCGATGATGTACCTCAATATGATCTCGATCTGAATCTTTTTAAGGATTTTAGAAATGAGCACTCTGTAAAAGAGGCAGTTTCGAATCTTTCGACTCCAAAAAAACACATCAAGGAGTATTTTTTCTGGTTTCAAATAGCGGATACTGTAGATGAGCAAGCAGTAGGTATCTTTAGAAGTGGTCACTATGAGGATGCTACGAGAGTGTGGGAACATCATTCTTCTGAAGACAACGCAAAGTCCCTTTTGTATAAAAAAAATCTTGCCATACTTTATAGCTTACTGCTCTATAAGTCTAAGAATCAAGACTATTTAAAGAAATCAGTTGCAATATGGGGTGAGTTAGTCAATTCACCTAAATTCTGGAGCTCTTTCTCCAAGGTGCACAGGCTTCATGATGAACTCGGAGCCGAGCAAGACGTTATAGATGATTTCAAAAAGCATGTTTCTGGTTATATTTCTGATATTTACACTGATCTATCAAACTTCCATAAGGATAACGAATTCATTGCCGCTTTCTCTAAAAACTTTGGATTGAAGGGTGAAAAGATTGAGACTGATGTGCTGAATCCAATATATAGAATCATAAACGATGCAGTAGAAGATTTGGAAAAGCTAAAAGTAAGTGATGACGGCATTTTGGACAAACATGAGTCTGACGAAATAAAACGTCTGATTTCGGTAATTCAAGCTGAGCTCAATAAACTTATTGATCTCGGACTCTATGAAGAAAGCAAAATAAAAGTGGTCAGAGATAGGGCTGCAGCTACACTTAGAAGGTTAAGCATCGAAATCAACAACAATTTGAACGATACAGGAATCGCACTTGGTCTTGCTAAGATTGCGGAAAAAATATCTGGCACAGAGAGTTTTAAAAGCAAGGTTCAGCAAGATAAGAAAACACTGCAAGACAATCACGACTACAAAAATAAAGAGGAGAAACAGAAGGCTGTTGTTGACCCAATAATTGCTGATTTCCATGCAGGAAATACTGAGCGAGCAATACAAACAATTAATGGCTACATATACAATGACAGTACGGATAAGGACTTAAAAGAAACCCTTACTGGAATCAAAGCTGCTATTGAAGAAAGAATTGTAAAGAATGGAAAGCCTGTGTCGAAGGCTCCAGCGATGCAGAGTATTAATGGTTTCGGTACTACCATCTACGGCGATACTGTTTATGCCATAGCTTTGTTTGTCCCTCTTTTCGCAATTGGGAGATACAAGGTTACGAATCATGGAGGCAATAGCTACTCATTCCAAGGTAAGCTGGAGCTTAAAAAATGGCAGAAGATTTATAACTGGGTGGTCCCAGGGATAATTATTCTTTGGATACTAATATCTTATAACAGCTAATATGAGCGACCATCTTAATTTTGATACAGACTTCCTCAATAGCACTAAGGCTACCCCAAAGCCTAAGGTTAATTCACCTAAACAATCAGGTGGATCGGGAGGTGGCAATGATACAGTAAAAAAATGGGCGTGGGGAATAGGAATTGTGCTTGGTATAATTGTACTTTCCGCCTTGTTTGATGATTCTAGTTCAACATCAACATATACACCACCAGCTACACCAGCGACAACACAAGCATCCGGAGGAGATGACAATACTTTTACTTACAATGGTCAAACCTTCAGGTGTTCTGATTACCATTACGACAAAGCAATTGCGTTACGACCGAATGCTACTCTTAGCTCTCAACTTGATACTGAAGCAGCAGGATTCGAAACTAGATTGGCGGCGTTGAAAAGAGAAAAAGATCGAATAGATGACATGTATGTCGATGAATATGATCAGGATTCCTTGGATGAGTATAATGCGGCTGTTGATAGCTTTAATTATAATAACAATAAATATAAGAGTGATGTTTCCTTATTCGAAGTGAGAGCTGAAGCATTCGACCGTCAAATTGATACCTACAACAACTACTTGGATGCTAATTGCAGACCACAATAATATGGCGATCCAGACTAAACCAATTCTATATAATGGCTTTGAGGTCAAAGACGGCGTAAAAATTAAAAGCCGTATTGATAAAGCTTTTTTCACTGAAATATACGAACTCTCCAATGATTCGTTTTTTTACCTATTCTTGAATCTTAATCCAAATGAGGTGATTGATAGGCGAGGGAAATATGAACTCATTCGAGTAACTGTGGCAGCGAAGGAATGGATCGGTGTAATGGTAAAAAATCACTCAAATCAACATCTATCGCTGGTAATTGAGGAACTCACTACGCTCAGAGGGTTTGATAACATTGCTGGAATGAAGGAACTCAAACAGACCCTTATTGCTGAAGTCATTAACCCCCTAAGAGACCCTGAAAAGTTCAAAAAGTTTAAAGTCTCAATTCCCAACGGAATTCTTTTGTATGGTCCCCCTGGATGCGGAAAAACTTTCATTGTCCGAAAGCTTTCAGAAGAACTTGGATATAACTTCTTTGAGGTTAAGCATTCTGATCTAGCAACTCCTTTCATTCATGGTTCAGTAGGAAATATTGGAAAAGTTTTTGAAATGGCCAAGATGAATGCCCCTGCGATTGTATTTTTCGATGAAATTAGTGGTCTGGTCCCAGATCGTCAAAATCTCCACGATTCTTCTTCACATAAAGAGGAAGAAATAAATGAATTCCTTATTCAGCTAAACGATGCTGCTGATAACAATATTTTGGTTGTGGGTGCTACTAACTATATAAACAGAATCGATCAAGCAATTCTTAGACCTGGACGTATGGATAAAAAAATTCATGTCCCCCCACCAGACAAGGAAGCAAGGCATGAATTATTTAAACTTGGTCTCTCCGGCCGACCACATGACAAAGACATTGACTTCGATAAGCTAACAGAGCTTACAGATGGGTATAGCGCTGCAGATATTATAGAGGGTATTGTTGAAGGATCAGCCAGACTTGCTGCCAATTTAGATAAGCAATCTATTGATCAGGAGTTACTAGAGCAGGAAATTAAAAAGGTAAAGCCAGTTGAGGAAGAACGACCAAAAATCGGCTTTTCAATTTAAATATGATTACTCCTGAACAAAAAAACTACAGAATAATTTTCTCCAAGATAGCAGGTGTACTGCTGTTAATTGCCATGATTCCAATTTGGCCTTATTTCTTCTATCAATTCCTTAAATTGGTCGTGTTCGGTGCTGCGATTCATTCTGTATACCTATACCACAAGGAAAAGAATACAAAGTGGGTAGTAATCATGGTCATAATTGCCATAATATTTAATCCTATTAATCCTCTCTATTTCGGCCATTTCCTTTGGTCGATAGTAGATTTTATAGTTGCAGCGATATTCTTTAATTCCGCAAAGAAGCACGCTGTTCATAGTTAATATAAACAAATTCCACATGAAATATTTTGAATGGCTGAAGACGAATAAACATATCCGAAGAATATTTCTATCGGGAGTAATAGCTATTTCTTTTGTCGTTTTAAGTTTTATTAGTCTAGCACTCTATGAAGCCGTAATTTATGGCGATACGGATTCCGAGGGAGAAATGATTGCTGGAAATGATTTGTCATGCAATGTGCTAGGTATAAATCTTCATGGAGACCTTTATACCTATATTCCAGAAAGTAACGACGATGAGCTTCTAAGCGATAAAGATGTCGTGGCAAGCGAAGAAATCATGAACCTTATTGATGAAGCAGAAGCAGATGAAGAAATTAGGGCAATCATCGTAGAGGTAGATTCAGCTGGAGGATACCCTGTAGCAGGTGAAGAAATCGCCGCAGCAATAAAAGCTGCGACAAAGCCTGTTATTGCTTTCATTCGACAAAGCGGAACTTCAGCATCATATTGGGCAATTACTACAGCAGATCATATATTTGCATCTAAAAACTCAGATGTCGGAAGCATTGGAGTGACCATATCTTATGTAGACAATGTCTCAAAAAATGAAAAGGAAGGTCTTGCGTATGTTCAATTAAGCTCAGGTAAGTACAAAGATGCTGGTAGTCCGGATAAGCCACTCACTGAAGAAGAAAAGGGGCTAATCGTGAGAGATTTGAAAATCATTCATGAAAACTTTATCAAGGAGGTTTCAGCTAATAGGAATATTCCAATAGAAAAGGTTAGAGCCGTTGCCGATGGATCATCAGTACTTGGCGAAAGAGCAAAGGAGCTTGGCTTGATTGACTCAATCGGTGGGTACCCAGAAGTCAAAAAGTACGTAGAGGAAAAAATAGGTGAAAAAGTAGATGTTTGCTGGTAATCAAAATCATGGAAGAAAAAGTAAAACTATATCGCATACAAGCGGAAAAATTACGTTCCTATCCTGAGTTTTTAAAGAATTTTAATGCAACTTTAAACTGGGAAGAAGGGAAGGGGTTGTCACTAACTCATACTGGCTTTGATGATAAAACCATTACCGCTGTATTTATGGCAGCAAGGCCTTTTTTGATGGACGAAAGGATTAATTTCGAGCAACTGTGTCAGGATGTTATCGCCTCAGAACAGAATGATGTAATTAAAAAGGATGCTATTGACGCTCTCGAAGCCTGGAATAAACTCATGCATCCGGATAAAGAGAGTCCCTTGATGCAAGTAAACGAAAAGGGGATTACCTATCTACAAAACTTTAGATATTGGATGAATGAAGAACATTTCCATCCCGAAGAATATAAAATTGATGGGTCCCGAGGACTTTCATCTATCAAGCAATCAGAAGCACTCGAATGGTTTTCAAAGCCATTTATGGTCGACTTTTTACAGAAGATCGTTCAACTTATCCTATGGCTCGATATTCGAGTCGTCTCAAATATTCACCAAGAACCTATAAAGATAATAAAAAAGTATCGCAATCCTACAAAAGAAGCTGCAGATTTAAAAGAAGCTCTGGAAAAGAAAGGGGTGCGAGTTCTGGTTGAGTTACACGATGGGCATAAACATATAGACCTAGCAATTCCTAAGGCGAGGATAAATGTGGAGGTAGATGGGATTCAACACCTCACTAACCCAGAACAGATTGTAGCTGATCTTAGTAGGGGATTTTACTCACATAAAAATGGCTTTGACACTATGCACATTCCGAATGAGATGATTCGCTTACACCTCAAGGAAATTTCAGCTGCTTTGGCTGAAGCGTCTAAAATAAGAGAGCGTAAAATACATCTTCATTTAGAATAATATGGAAACAAAAGAGCCAAATACATACATATACGTTTTCAAATGTCAGGTCCAAGAGTGCCGGCTAGAGTTTGCTATATTCTCCTGGCATAAGGACTGGCGAGAGAAGTTCAACCCTTTTTGTCCTGAATGTGGGAAACAGGAAGCAGCTTTTTTACGAGTTGCAACCTCAGACAAGCCAGTTTGCGTAATCGTATATAGTGACAAATTAGGCAATGAATAAAATCTCCATCAATCCTTCTGATATTAGCAAGCTAGCCGATGCGGTGGTCGAAGCAACCACAAGATCATTTACTTTTTTCTTTAAAGATGCAGAGGAAATCTTTGATCTTAAGAGAATCAGTGTTGTTGAACTACAAATCTTCCAGGTTTTTCATGGGACTGCAATCTTAAAGAGTCACATGAGGCAAGACGGCGCATCAGAACAGGATCAAGCTGCTCTAGTTGATGAGGTTATAAGCAAATTCTCTGATAATGTAGCTCGAATGTTGCATAGGAGAAACCCTACACCCGATGGTCCTGATTTTGAATATTGGAAACCTGAATTAAGAGAGCGATTCGAATATTATCAAGCCTTTTTAGATCCAGATCCCAGTGATGCCACAATCCTACTGGATGTTGGATATAAAAAGATATTTAAACCTGGTCTATCTAACATGTTTGCAAGGCCAGCACTTGATTCAAAATTCGGTAAAGTTTTTATGAGTGCAATGTATATTGTTACGGTTTACGTAGAAGACAAATATAAAGAATTGGTGTAGGATATTAGCAATAAGATGAAAAACTTTCGAAGAAGAGCATAAGCCGCAGAGAACGCACCTAAACGTGTGTCTTTTGCGGTTTTTTGCTTGCCTCCGTAAGTTAATGGATAGACTCACTCGATTCTAACGAGGAAGTAGGGGTTCGATTCCTCTCGGGGGCACAAAGCTCTCAAAATTGATATAATAGCATTATGAGTGGTGAGAGTTGGTATTCTTCGGCTCACGCTGAGGACACCGCTGTTTAATAAGTCCGACTCGTTCGGTTAAAAGCAGTGGTGGCTTACGGGTCTACCAAGAGTGCTACTCAACAAAAAACTCCTATCTCTAGGAGTTTTTTGTTTTATATAAAATCAATTTGAGAAACTTCGTCTTTAAAACTTTCTATTTCTTTAAGAACTTTATTATGGATACCTACTGCCTTATCGTAATTTTCTTTATTAATCGAATCGGGGTTAGCCAAGGACTCTTTCACTGAATTTATAATTTCAAGTTCCTCGGGACTGACAAAAGTTGCCAGAGAGACATAGGAATTTGCAAGAACCATGATCTGGTCCTTAATCTTTTTCTTTATTTCCTCTTTTGAGCCTGACAGTGTAGAGGAATCATTAAGCGATACAGCAAAAGGCACGTGCCCAAATAGGAGTGCTTTGTTGGTATTAAATTTTGGGGGTTCGTAAATTGGATTCTTCATAGGGTTCATATGATACACAAAAAGCCCACCACATGAGTAGAGGCCGAAGCCCCTCATACCAGTTTCCCGGTATGGCCTGACGGACACCCCATATGATGGGTTCTTTGTGTCCGTCAGGACTTTTTCGCCATGCCAGTGATGTCACTAGTTTAGGCTACTTTATATTCAGTTGTGAGTGCATTATACCAAAAACTTTTACTCATTTGAAGGCCTCATCTTTTTGTTTCGTAATTTGAAAATACTAGGCCACATATATTAAAAATGTCTGGTATGCAAGAAATAAAATGTGCATAAATCTGTGTATTAATTGTGGATGAAAATGGAGTTAAAATTCATTGACGATCAAAACCAGCGGCGCTAGTATTGGCATTAAGAAGCCACCCAAAAAGCTTCGAATTAAATTAATAGTCTAATAAGCCTTGGTGTTCCTACGGGAACCTGCCTCTCGAAAAGGCATATATTAACCCAAGTGTTGACGATTTACCGATAATATAACTCTGTCCTTCAAGGCCTAGCATTGCCTGCGACGTTGTTATAGTATCAGTTTTAAGCTTTTCCCTTTGATTAGCATCGAGGGTTTCCCAGCTAGTAATAGGTGGGTGGAAAAAGCGTCGCACAAACCCAGGGTTAATATACTGGGTTTTGTGTTATCTAAGGAAAATGTATGTTCACAAGATTTGAGGATAAATACGAGGATTACTTGCTGCACCTCGAAAAAGAAGGCAGAAAGGCGAAAACGATAGCTGAGCACAGGAAGTTTCTCTATGAGTATTTCCCGGAAAGTCTCAGGAGAAAGTGGTTGTCGAATGTGAGTCGTGCGGACATAGACATTCTAAAGGAAGTCGGCCGAACGCATGGCGAGCATGGAGCCACAAGGATGGTTGTCACGTTACGAAGGTACTTTGACTTTATGCAGTCCCATCTCGGTATGAAAATGCCGTTTGATTGGAGAGACGTAAGGGTCCCAGTAGTAAGGCAGAAGGAACAGCCGGTATTCGAGGATCATGAACTAGCCACCTTGTTCCATGTCATGGAAACAATGGAAGCAGGGAGTGTTCACGGTCGAAGGATGGCATGGACGATGCAGGCATTCTTCGAGACACTATTCGGTACAGGGCTGCGTATTCACGAGGCATTGAGATTAAATAGAATTGATCTCAACAGCATCAAAGAAAGCGGAAGGTTGATGGTTCTTAGAAAAGGAGGGAAGACTTGCGAGGTCTCGTTCTCAGAACGAGCGATTAAAAAGCTCGAGGAATATTACGGAAGACGCAATGATACTAATGATGCGATGTTCGTAAATTCATGTGGTGAACGTCTTATAATGGCGACCGCAAGAAGCTATTTTGAAAGACTCAAGAGAAAGTTGCGAGATACCGGTTATCCGGATATTGCAGCAAAACTTAAAAGTCACACTTTCAGGAGAACACTCGCAACGTACCTTATAGAGAATGGCGCCGATATAAAGTCGGTCCAAACTATAATGGATCATGAGTCGGAGAGAACAACAGTGAAGCATTACATCAGGGTAAACAAAAAACGAGCCCAATTAATTCATCACTATATTTTGTCCCGATTCTCAGTTGATGAACTTGCCAGCCGATGCCGAGAAACCGGAGGCAGAGTACAAGTAAGAATGACCGAGAATCAGGGTCGCTGGATGACTCTCCGCAATGATGAAATCTCACCCGATTTATTAGCCCATGTAAAGGAGCAGGAAGCTTCTCTAAGACCCGCTCACGTCTAGCGCATAATTGACGAACTGGCCACTGATCAAGTATACTTTTATTGTTACAAAGTTTTTTCACAAGTAAGTATACGGATTCACAAAATAGAACTCGGGTGAGTCCGTATTCATTTAAATAATCTAAATTCCGATCGTACGGAAAAGAGCGCGCCAGACACCTCAGTGGAGTAAGCGCTAATCCGGAGATCGTAAGTAAAAGCGCTGGACGCACCCCTCAGTGGTCAAAACGATAATCAAAGTTACAAAAAAACCCGCCTATTGCGGGTTTTTTGTTTTTGTGGTATCGTGCTTGTGAACATGAAAACTACACTAGTTCTTCTTTTTCTGGTAGCAACTTTT
>JAGOVB010000027.1 GCA_018060945.1 Minisyncoccota bacterium
ATTATGGATCTCATAGGTGCATTTGGGGCTATATTTTTAAGTAAAAAATAATGTTTATCACTTTTGAAACAGGAGTGGGGAGTGTGACTGGAGCAAACTTTTTGGTGGAGACAAAAGAAAAGAAATTTCTCGTGGACTGTGGCATGATCCAAGGTGATCATGAGACTGAAAAGCAAAATCGACTGCCTTTTTCATACAATCCAGCAGATATAGATTATCTGTTTGTCACTCACGCCCACCTCGACCATGTAGGACGTATCGGTAAGCTCGTAAAAGACGGTTTCCATGGAGAAATATATTCGACGCCAGAGACGTTTGCCCTGGCGCAACTCGTGATGACAGACGCAGTCGGTATCCTTGGGCTTGAGGCGAAGAAAGATAATATCCCACCGATATACGAGACCGCACATGTGGAGAGAGCTTTTACTCTTTGGAAAACTATCCCATATCATGCCGAGACAAAGTTTGCTGATTTTTCTATATATCTAAAAGATGCGGGACATATTTTAGGTTCATCTATTATTGAGTTTACTATTGAAGGAAAGAAAATTGTGTTTACAGGTGATTTGGGGAATTCGCCGACACCACTTTTGCGCGACACTGAGTCGATCGAAGGTGCAGAGTATATGATCATGGAGAGTGTATATGGAGATCGCAATCATGAGCCAAAAGATGAGCGCGATGCAAAGTTTGAGAAAATAGTGACCGAGACTCTTGCAAAAGGAGGTACGCTCGTCATTCCTAGTTTTTCTCTAGAAAGAACCCAAGTTATCTTGTATGAATTAAATAATTTGGCAGAAAAAGGTTTACTAAATGTCCCAGTATTTGTCGACTCACCACTTGCGACAAAGGTAACAGATATATATCGAGAAAGCACTGAATTGTTCAATGATGGGATCAAAAAGCAGATTGCAGAGGGAGATGATATCTTTGATTTTAAAAAACTAAAGTTCACTATTAACCACGAAGAATCAAATGCTTTGGACCGTATGCAAGGGCCAAAAGTCATTCTCGCTGGATCTGGGATGTCGATGGGAGGACGAGTGCGACACCACGAGGCGAGCTATCTCCCAAATCCTAACAACACTATTTTACTTGTCGGGTATCAGCCATTGGGGACACTGGGGCGAAATCTACAGGATGCTAAAAACTCGGTAACTATCGACAAACAAAAGGTGGTCGTCGCTGCAAAAATCGAAACCATATTTGGATACTCATCACACAAAGACTCAGACCATCTCGTAGAGTTTGTTTCAAAAGGAAAGGCGACCTTGAAAAAAGTATTTCCAGTCATGGGTGAGCCAAAGTCATCACTATTTTTGGCGCAGCGGATTAACGATGAGCTCGGAATACATGCGGAGTATCCTGAGAAGGGGAAGCGATATCAAATATAAACACTCTCGAAAATAAAATTTCCTTCATTTCGGTTTTGGTAGACTGTCGGGATGCTGTATGTAAAAGATTTTGAAGGTTGGTTACAAAAGAAAAAAGAGATAGACGCTCGAGAAGCGGTGGACAATCCCAAAGAAAGGGAGGTTTGGTGGTGCTCGATTGGTATAAATATTGGACACGAACAAGATGGTAAGAATCTGTTATACGAAAGACCCGTACTTATCATTAAGGTTTTTAATAAAGATCTAGTTGCTATTCTACCTATAATCAGCTCAGATAAGATTGGAAAATACTATTATCCATTAATACAAATGGAGCAGTCTTCGGTACTTGTACTCTCACAAATACGGACAATTAGTTCTAAAAGACTGCTTAGAAAGATAAATGAGGTATCTGTGGCTGAGTATCTTAAGATTTCTATTCAGTTAGTGAGAATCTTCTTATACTAAACGAAACCCCCGCATAAGCGGGGGTTTCTCGGAAGCTTTTTACAGCATTTGCAAACAGTATATCACTATGCAACTGACTTTACAATCTTTGCGAATGACTCTGGATGAGACTCTGCGAGGTGAGAGAGTGACTTTCGGTCGAGGGCAATGTTCTTTTTCTTTAGAGCGTCGATAAATCGGCTGTATGAAAGGTTTGCATCGATTGCTCGGAGAGCGGCATTGATCTTTACGTTCCATTCACGTCGGAAAGTACCTTTTTTGTCTCGTCGGTGTGCGAATGCGTATGCACCAGCGTGTGAGATGGCTTCGTATGCCTGTCGCTCTTTTGAGCTACGTCCAAATCGATATCCCTTTACTCGTTTGAGGATATTTCGTCGTGTCTTCAGCGCATTTACTCCTTTTTTTACTCGTGTCATGGGTTTATAGGTTTACTAAAAATCTGCTCTTTTCTTTTGCAGTCATGTGAAAAGCGTTTAAATTGTTCTTTTTCTTGAGCTGACTGCGTCGGCTCTCTTTTGCATTGAAATGGTTTTGACCAACAGAACGACCCAAGATTTTTCCGTTCTTGGTTACCTTTAGTCTTTTTGCGTATGATTTATTTGTTTTGATCATGCTTTTTCGATTATTGCGGTTACTCCCTTGGGTCCTTTCTTTGGGGCTTCAGCGATCTTGTATTCGACGGTGATAAGTCGCAATATACGGTCCATTCGCTCCTTTAGGAAGTTGAACTCCATATATTTTGAACGTCCGGTGAGGAAAAGGTCGATTTTAACTCGATTGCCCTCTGCGAGCCACTCTGAAGCTTTTTTGGCTTTGAGTTCGAGATCGTGGTCTCCCGTACCTATTTTCACCTGAACATTCTTGAGTTCTGAAGTCTGAGTACGTGCTTTTGATAGCTTTTGCTTTTTCTTTTCGTCGTACTGAAATTTACCATAATCCATGATTTTTGCAACCGGTGGAACTGCATTTGGTGAAATTTCAATAAGATCAAGATTGGCATCTTTGGCGATCCGAAGCGCTTCTGTGAGGGGGATAACACCATAGTTTGTCCCTTCGTCACCGATAACGCGCAATTCGGGTGCCTTTATGTAATTGTTTATTCGTACTCGTGTATTACTCAATGTTGTGCTATTTAAGCATACTTTGCCTTTATAGTAAAGGCCTAAAGGGTACAATCAGGTTTTCGAACAATTTCTGGATCAAAGGGCGTGCCTTCCAGCTTTCTAGGCTTATTTCCTGGGACTCGCTAAGGTCATCCAAAAACAGGCTTTTGAGGTCTGAAACGAGCGCCTGGTCTGAGGTGACTATGTTTGCTTCAAAGTTGTAGCGGAGGCTCACATTGTCGAAATTGAGGGTCCCTGTCGTTGCCCAATTGTCGTCTACGATGATGCTTTTTGAGTGGATCATGCCTTTTTCATAGAAATAGATATGGACACCAGCTTTGAGAAGGCGATTGAAGTAGGAGTATGCACCAATATCGACAAAGAAGTGATCGGACTGTTCGGGGATGATGATCTTTACGATGATATTTCGTTTACGAGCTTTGAGGATCTGCCGGAGCATGGTTCGGTCTGGAACAAAGTAGGGAGTAGTGATCTCGATCGATCGTCTCGCTCGATCAAAGGCATCATATATCTCTTTATAGAGAAAACGCATTTTGCGGAGAGGACTATTCGTAACATAGGCAGTGTCACCAAATATTTTCGGTGGTTGTCTGTTCCAGCGATACGTCTTTGCTCCTGAACGATTCCACATCTGCTCAAAAGTCTCGGTGATCGAGGTGACGATCGGTCCTGTGATTTTTATATGTGTCTCGATCCAGTCATATGTTTCTTCCCAGATCGAAGCGCTGCCGGTAAATGCGATCCTCCCGTCGATGACGAGAGATCTCCTGTGGTCTCGGAAAAACCAAAAGCGGTGGTTCCAAGCGGTGCGGGGGATGAGTGTTTTGAAAAAACGAAGATGCACACCTTTCTTTTTTAAATCCTCGATCATGCTTGAGCCGAAAAAAGAAAAGCTACCTGCCGCGTCCCAGAGAAGGCGCACGCGTACACCTTGCTGTGCTTTAGTAATACAGACATCGAGAAACTGCTTGCCGATATCATCGGGAACGAAAATAAACTGCTCAAGGTCTATCGTCTCCTGAGCGTTTTTACACATCTCAAGCATTTCTTTCCAAGCGCTCACACTATCGCGGTATATAGTGTAGTTCATGATCGTTTGAACTGTTCGTATGCTTGAGATATTTCTTTTGTAATCGTATTGCCAGGGATTTCCTTTCCGTCGATGCTTTTGACAGAAACAATTCCAGCAGAGCTCCCAGTCAGGAATATTTCGTCTGCGGTGTAGAGGTCTTCACGAGTTACTTTTTTCTCGGTCACTTTTTTCATCTTCATTACGGTGTCTCTCGTTATCCCAATTAAAATATCACTTTGGGCATCGGGAGTAAAAATCTCTCCATTTTTTACATAGAAAATATTGGCAACGGTCGCTTCGGATACAAAACCAGCGCTGTTCATCGCAATCGCTTCGTCAAATCCTTTTTGTAGTGCCTCATTTTTCATCAAACACTGATTAGCATAGCTACCGTTTATCTTTGCGCGAGGTGGGATCATATTGTCTGCGACACGGATCCAAGAAGAAATGCATACATCGATCGATTCTTTTCCATAAAATGATTTCATCGGGATCACATAGGCCGACATCTCGGTTTTTAACCCGTGGATCTTTGTACCTGCTGCTTGAGCGTCGATAAAATAAGTGACTCGGACGAGGGCATTGCTCTCGGTATTTCTTTTGATCAGTTCAGTCATCGTTGTTTCGAACTGTTCAAATGAAACGTAGCCATCGAAAGGGAACATCCCCACGATCTTTGCTGAATTACAGAGGCGATCATAGTGATCCTGAAGACGAAAAGGTTTTCCATCAGTTACTACAAATACTGTATATATACTCATACCATACAAGACAGAAGACGAAGCGATGCTCAAGTTCGCTTCTTTAAAAGGGACAAAGGCACCACGGAGATAGGCAATAGATGATTCGAGGGGCATGAGAGTATTATATGTTATTTATAGGTAAAAAAGAAAAGCGGGTGCCACTTGCGTGACACCCGACTCTCTCAGCAACACACTATTTTGAATGCGATTTCGAAAACGGCGTGTACGCGAACCTCCTTTTCTCAATCACTTGAGCTTTACGCCCCTCTGGGGAACAGAAGATGCCTGCTGAGAGGGCATGAAGGCGTTGCTGTCGCCATTGTACTCTCATGGTGGAAGAAGGCAAGGTT
>JAGOVB010000002.1 GCA_018060945.1 Minisyncoccota bacterium
GGGCTGTATCGAATCTGGCATCGTAATGCCTTAAAATCTCGTGCCAAGTATCTTTGTTTTTTAAACAGCTGCATGCACCACTCTATCCAAAGCCGTGACCATGGATACTCTCGATGCACGGATACTGGGTTCGGTAGCGGGAAGCCTTGACCGCCCACATATTCACCTACTGCCGGCACCAGTATATCTTATTTTTATGCAAAAATTTAGCCCCGCATCCAAAATTAATTGAATGCAGGGCTAAGGACTAAGTTTCTAAGGACCGAAGTCCAGAGTGTCTTAGTTTTGAGGACCAACTTGCGAGACGACGAACGCGAACCCGCGGCCACGACGCCACCTGAAGTCAGGCTCGCCGTAGCACGCGCGCAACCAGCGACTAGCGTCGCGCCGGCCCGCGCCGAGCAGGCTAGGATCGCCGTCGGAATCCTTGATCGGTTCGTGCATAGCAACGATCCAAATCAAGCCCATGGCTTCGATGTCCTCGTCCGAGAAGTTTTCCCGGATGAGGCAGGCCACTTCGGCATTCGGTGTGGGCAGCTTGCGCTTGTCGGCCTCGGCACGAATCTTCTTCGTGATCCGATTGCTGTCCTCGAAGAGCATGCCCTTGAGGATGGCGATCTCGGTGGTGACACCGGAGGTCGGCTTGAAGTCCGCCGAGCAGAGCACGCTTTTGGCGTAGTCGCTCAAACGGAAGTCTTTGCCCTCGAGACGCTCGATCCACTGGGGACCGGTCGTGCCGTCGGATGTGACGCTGAGGTAGATGACGCCGTCTTGTTCACACCAGTTACGAGTCGGTTCAGAAACCGAGAGCTTGCCCTGGAGGAACTTGATTGCGCCGTCATGGCCACCGAGTTTTTTGACGATGGCGTTCAGTTGGCCGCCCGTAAGGTTGGCAGATGCGAATTCAGTACTCATGGTTTTTCTCCTTGCCCTTAGTTGGGCATTTTCTTTTTCCTCTAATCCGAGGAATAACTATGAGCCGTAGTGGTCATAGCCAAGAAATGCCGATAAATTCAGCACCTTTTGGCTATGACCATTTCACAAGTTGGTATCAAAGAACTACGCATATATTATACACCCATTATACTGTATTGTCAATACTACCTGATTAGAATACGGTAATTCATTTAATTAATTAACTAATTTTATAGAATTTCTTTCTGTATTAATATAAATTACATTACCATCTCTAATACATTGAGTTGCTATCTTAGTCCCAGTAATACAAGGTTTCTTCAATTCTCTTGCAATTATCGCCGCATGACTCGTCACCCCTCCCTCATCCGTCACTATCCCCGCGGCTTTGTGGAGTATCGGTAAGTAGAGAGGTGTGGTCATGGGAGCGACGAGGATGTCGCCTTCGTTTAGTTTGTGAAAGTCTTTGGGTGAGAGGATGATTTTGGCGATGCCTTTTACATTGCCTTTGTAGGCAACATTCCCTTTTATTTCTTTTACCTTCTCCACCACTTCCTCAACATACTCAAAATTATTTTTCTTTAAAAACTCATCCCATGAAAGCGGGACATAGGCGCCCGAGTGAAATATAAAAGTATCTGGCACAGGTACATGTTCGACTGCTTTGTAAAAAGGCTCGAGTGCAGTATCGACGAGTTCGCGGTATATGCGGCAGCGATTTATGATCTCTTCACTCCGATCATTTTGTATATCCGCACTCCACATATTTGAAATATAGTATGGGACAACTGCGTGGACGTAGAGTCGAGCAAAACTGTCGACGAGCTCGGGGATGCTTACTTTGTCGTGCAGCTTTTGCTTGAACTGTTGTATCAAGTCTTTGCAAACATCAATATTGGTTTTAAATGCATCTGAGTACGCATAGGCAAACATCAATGGCTTTAGTCGCGCATGCTCCTCTTCGGCTCGGATAGAGTCCATCCGCTCACCATCGTACTTCATGATGTAGTGCTCGTATGCATCCCCGATGAGATCACGGAGATATTTTGTCTGAGCCAAAGAGGCTGCCTCAAACATCGGTGGAGCTATGTATCGAGTGCCCATTTTCTGAAGGCGGATCATGAGATTAATATATCATTTTATTGGTAGGTCCGAGGGGCTTGATTGTATACGTTATGTGTGTTATAATATATGAGTTAGCGTTTCAACAACAAACCAAGAGAAAGAAGTTTCTTGAAAATTCACATTTTGACCCACGGCGACAAAGAAGCAGGTGTGGACCCTTGCCTTACCCAAACCGGTGTGCGGCAGATTGAGAGCGTCACCCTGCCATCCACTGTTTTTCAGATCATCTCCGGAACCGGCAACCGTTTCCAACAATCTGCAGAAATTGTCCGCAGGAGACTGGGCCACGAAAAAGACACCAGGTTTTCCCCCCTTTGCGGTTCTGCCGACAGTGGAGAAAAGGCCGAGTCGGGTTTCCAAGTGATTCTGGCAAATGGCAGAGTGGTGCCACTAGGCGACTATATCGGCCTCATTGGTACTCCGGGAGTTAACGTCAATGCCTTTCTGAATGCACTGCCCGAAAACACCCTACTCATTGCAGGACGAGAACTGCTGGGTGCGCTCGGGTACAAGGATGCTCTGTCCGGCGTTGTTTACGGCTATGATGGAGAAACTGTTTATGCAGGCATTCTGACGTGAACAAATTTGTCTTCAGCACCCCCAACTGCGCTGCCACTTCGGCGGCGCGGTTTTTTATTTGATCAATTTTACAATTCCCTTTTCTGCATCCACCTCAACAAGGTCGCCGTCTTTGAGGACTTTGGTTGCTATTTTGGTACCGATAATGCAAGGCTTCTTCATTTCTCGTGCGACGATAGCGGCGTGTGAAGTAATTCCTCCAATGTCGGTAACAAAGGCTCCCGCTCGCTGCATTGCAGGCAAAAAATCTGGTGTCGACATTGTCGCAACCAAGATATCACCTTTTTCTATTTTGTATGAGTCTTTGGGCGACAAAATGATCTTTGCCCTACCAGTAACTTTTCCTTTAAAAGCAATCGCACCCTTAATCTCTGAACCCAAGAATTCATCTGTTTTCTGGGCAAGCTCTCTAGTGAAATCTATCTTATAGCCCGCCTCATCAACCGTTATTACAAAGCTCTTTCTATCTCCGCCGATATTTATAAACCCGTTTTTAAATAAATTAGCCAAATCTTCTAAGGTCAGATCCAACAGAGAGTCATAAGTAAATTTGTCTGAATAGTTTGATATGACATACTGTCTAAAAACATATATTCCGTAACACATCGCCTCCCACTGTTTTGTACGCAGTTCAAGTAATCGAGCAAGGTAATTCAAGAGTGTTGAATTCGATTGACTAGTACTTACCACTTCACCCTTCTTCACATCTGAGTTTTTGATCATGTCGAAAACATCGATATTGCTCCATGGTTGGCCACCAAAAAACTTCATACCCAAATATCCGTATTTTTTAACTATATCTTCTATTTCACGAGCAAGACTTTCTGGTGCTGCACCAAACTCAGATAAATCAGGATATGCAGTTTTAAGTGCCGCAATCTGACTTGAAACTCTAGTAACATCTGTTGTTGCTTTTGGTGCATCGTTTAAAGAAAGACCTTCGGACTCAACCCTCTTTAGCACGGACTCTTCAAATACAAAATACGCGATCGGAGCAACTGCCATCTGAGTTTTCTTGATCCACTCCTCGACGTCGATAGCTTTATCTTTAATTGAATCGATATACTCACGATAAGAATTTATTGCTGATTCTATATCTTCTATTAAAAGTGCACACTGCTCGTCTTTAAGTGTGATACTTCTAAGCTCATCCATATGATCTTTTGACCAGTAGATATCTCCTGAGTTATGTACATATTTAACAAAAGGTACTTTGAATGAAGCACCGTAACGCGACATGTCACAATACTTATAAAAACCGCCCAACACCATTTCTTGAGTCATTAAATCGGACTTGTGATTTCTAATTAACTCCCATGTTATCATTTTAGTATCCTAACTATACCCTTTTCTGCATCTACTTCAACTAGGTCGCCTGTTTTGATTACATCGGTCGCAATTTTGGTGCCAATAACGCAGGGTCTTCGTAACTCACGTGACATGATTGCAGCGTGACATAACACCCCTCCTTCATTGGTTATGATTGCAGCGGATATTTTCATTGCAGGAACAAGGTCTGGGGCGGTCATGGTTGTTACCAAGATTTCGCCTTCTTGCAACTCTGCCGCGTGTTTTCTATCTAAAATAACTCTGGCTCTTGCTGTTACTTTTCCTGGGTACGCTACCTGCCCCTTCAACTCTCTGATTTCTTTATTGTTATTTTGCGGCAATACGAGCTTTTCGAGTGCGTCGATATCATTGCCTGTCACAAGAACCGAAGTAAAAGGACCGATAAAGTAACCGTATCCTTTCTCAGTCCTATTTTTAATAACAGACTGCTCTAGAGCGAGTTTTCCAGCTTTGAGACTATCGATCATCTCTTTATATGTCATATTCAAAACTTCTACAACAGTTAGACCAAAATTATTCCCAATAAATTCAAATAATGGTTTATAGACACCATTTACTAACATAAAATGATCCACCGATTCTGTACGCAAGTACATAAACCATCGAACAAAATTAATTTTGTTTTTGAGAGTATCTGACAAATTTACAGACTCAAGCAAACTATTCGCATCAGTTATTTCCTTGTCTGCTTGTTCCAGCAGATCTTTTTGCTTTTTGAACTCATTCGGATCATTCAGAGGCTTTATTCGCCCACGATAGTATTCTTCATCAAAAAACTGATCGTCAATATCATGGACTGATAGATGGCGGTATGTTTTTACATGAGCTTGAAGTGCAGTATTAAATTCTTCACCTTGTAGATTAACTAGTTTTAAAATATCTCTTTGTTCTTTACTCGAGAGCGGCAACTGCATAGTTCGATAAACTGAATCAAGAAAGTTGGTCAGCTCACTTTCTGACGCTGTCCAACTAGCTTTTATTTGACGGTCAATCTCCTCTTTCATAGGATCGACAGCAAACCAAAGGAATGCGAGGCTAAAAAACTTTACCCAGTAATCTACGAATGTATCTACAGACTCAACCACGCTTCCATTGGTCAGTGCGACCTGAGGTATATCGGCCGCAATTTTCTTTTGCATTTCTATTACATTTTGCAATTCTTTCACTAATGAACCAGCGAAAGACGCGTCCTCGTCTATTTTCTTGAGCCACAGCTCAGCTGCTTCTTTGTTTACATTCTCACTTTGAAAGACTCGCTTGACGGCACTTTTCCCAGATTCATAAAAGGCAAACTTAATCCCCCAGCGTTCTTGTGCTACATCATGACTGTATCGATATGCATCTTGAAAAAATACATTTCGTCTTCGGATAAAAGCCATACCGAATGGTGACTTTTTAATAAAATCAATATCACTTTTCAGTGAGTTGGGGTCTAAGTTAAAAATGGGGTTGGTCAGAATCATTTTATTATCCTAACTATACCCTTTTCTGCATCTACTTCAACTATATCGCCATCTTTGAGGACTTTGGTAGCGGTTTTTGTACCTATAACACACGGTATTTTAAATTCTCGTGAGACAATCGCAGCATGGCACATGATTCCGCCTTCATCGGTGACAATGGCACCTGCTTTCTTGATAATTGGAACGAGGTCTGGATTTGTATTTAATGAAACTAGAATATCACCTTGATTAAATTCTTTAACATCTTCTAGAATGTTAACAATACGAACTGTTCCTTTTGCATACCCTGGAAACGCAATAGCGCCTTTTAGTATGTCTGTACTTTCAACATATTCGTTTAGTACTGGGATTTCCTTTTCATATGTACTATCAAAAGAAAAGATCAATTTATTATCAGGTATATTATTCCACAATAGTGACCAGGCCTTTCTCTGCTGTAATTCTTCCTTATTTATTCCGTTTGTATCAATATTTCTTATCTCATCGGGCGCCATAAAATGAACGTAAACAGGATCAATATCATATTTTTTACCCAATTCATCAAACCAAGAATTTAAAATAGTTCTTTCGAGTTCTGTATATTTCGATGTGTTTCTTAGTGGCTCGTACATATCTAGAACATCACTAAACTGTTGTCTTTTTACTCCTTTCGTCAATTCTGTATCAATTGTCGAAAGCACAAGATACGGCATAGTCGCAGTATAGAGTAGTATGTTTATGAAGTCTTCGTAAAATGTATTAAAAGATTCAACTGAAAAAGGTATCGACTTCTTTTTGAAATCATTAAGCCATTTGTCGGCAAGCTGCTGAACTTCCGAGCCCTTTTTTGCCCATGCTGTAATACGAGAATCTTTGTTTCGAATAAGTGCCAGAAAGTGCTGATCACATTTTACAAACTCCTCAGCCGCTCTAAAATGCACCCCAGTATCCCCAGTCCATTTATATAGATGGTGATAAAATCTAAAACCACAAATATCTGGCATTCTTTGTGCTTCTATTTCAATAAATGGGAAATAAATAAACGGTGTTCTTTTCCTTTCAAGAAATTTTACCCAATTTACTTTCTTACCTTCCCAAGTGACGGGGTAACCCTTATCTTCTACTTGCCTGGGACTCAACGTCGTAATCGGTCGACTCTGCACGACATAGAACTTCCCTCCTTCATATGCCCATTCGATATCACATGGAAAGCCGTAGTGATTTTCGATGTTTAGAATAATTCCAGAAAGCTCGAAAATATCTGTTTCGTTGAGTACTTGTGAGCTCGCTTTTGGCTCTGGTATATCTCGCCACTCATTGCCACCACCTTCGATACGATAGAGTGCACGCTCCTGTGTAGATACATTGACATCGATGATCTTTCGAGGTTCTTTTTCTACTACATAGCTATCCGGTGTGACTGATCCAGAAACGATCGCTTCTCCCAAACCAAAACCTGCTTCGATAATGAGCTGATTGTAGTCTTCAGTGACTGGGTGCACAGAGAAAGCAATTCCTGAAACTTCAGAGTTGACCATCTTTTGGACGACTACAGCTACAGAGATCTTTGTGGTGTGTAGTCCCTTTTCAAAACGATAAAAGATGGCGCGTGGAGTAAAGAGTGATGCCCAGCAATGTTTTACTTTTTCCAAGACTCCGTCTTTTGTAATATTCAAATAGCTCTCGAGCTGTCCTGCCCATGCATGTTCTTTTCCATCTTCTGCTGTTGCTGATGATCGTACTGCGACGTATTTTGTGTCGAGTGCAGCAAAAGCCTTTTCGATATCTGCTTCGATATCTTTTGGCATGTCTTTTGAGAGGATGAGCTCTTTTATCTTTTCGCTCGCCGACTCTACGGTGTGGATCGCCTTGTGATCGACTGATTCGAGAATAGCGTCGATCTCCTGCACGAGGTCTGTTTCTTTTATAAATTGTTCAAATGAGTTTGAAAGCACAACAAAGCCAGGCGGTACCGGTATACCTGACTGTGACATCTCACCGAGCGATGCACCTTTCCCTCCGGCAATATCTGCGTCTGTTTTAGATAGCTTTGAGAAATGACGTACGAGTTCCATATGGATATTTAAACACTAATATACGATGTTTTCAACTTCTTCCCCTTCTCAAACCGCTCTATCGTTGACTGGGTCGTCAGCACACATCAAAATCCCATAATGATTTTAATTAATATATACGGAACAATTGCGATAAGAATAATTGATGAAATAGAAAGGATTATTGAATCATTATTATTTTTGTTTTTTGTTCTAGATTTAATTAATACATATATTCCAATTAACAAGGAACACAAAGCTAATACAGTACCAATGACTAATTCAATTCTAAATAATTCAAACCCTAGAGCTAGTAGTATTAAAGGGGTAAAAGATATCACCAAACCGAACGGTGTTAGCCATGTCGTATAGATAATTAAGAGTTTATTTGTTTTATTCATGAGAAAACTATATCACATTTTCCAAATTTGGTGACCTATAGCAAGGCTTTTAGATTTATCTATATTCATCTGGAATAGGCATATCAACTCCATTAACGTTTAGAGTTGGGGCTCTATTTGAAAATTCGAACAAGAGAAAACCTGGTCCTACCAAGCAAATTATAATTGTTATTGCTAAAAAGATTTTATTTTGTATTTTAGTTACAAAAATTAATAGGCAAAAAATGCTAGCAACAATCATTGGTATGTAATATCCCAATAAAAACTCCATAAACATGGGGACTTGATTCACAAAGAGATACCCAAGCCCGAGTAAGTTCATTATAAACAGGACTAATATTATTTTTTTCATTGTGTTTAATTTAAATCAAATATGTTGACATTACTATACCACGAATATTGGACCGCTTATTCCATTTCTAATTGGTAGCTTTCAAATTCTTGACTGCTCTGATCATCACAATAATATTTATAACAAGAGCTATGGTATAACCTACCGCAATACTGCCAACTGCCCAGAAAACATTAAAAAAATTAAAAAAACCATGACTTTTCTGTGCCAAAAACAAAAGACCTACTATAAAAAAGTAGACATTTACCTGACTTGCATTCCTAGCCAAATCACCAGTGTAATTCTTTAATATTTTAACGATCTCACACGCAATTAATGTAACTATTAGGACTATAAATAAAATTGAGGCAAATTCTATTCCGTATCCATCTGTGTAAGAAGAATAACTTGTGCCAATCAAAGCCACCAAACCTAGCAAGGAAACGAGTCCGCTCGCACCATAAAAAAGTTTATTTTTCATAAGTATAATTATACAATAACTTCCAAATTCTGTGACCCTACAGGGAATCGAACCCTGCTTTAAGCCTTGAGAAGGCCTTGTCCTAGCCGATAGACGATAGGGCCGGTTTTATCTTTGTATTTGCTATCTATTTAGCCACTCTTTTTCCTGGCGTACTAATACATTAGCAGAATCTATACTTGGGTCAAGCAAGACTTTGACGATACGCTCCATGCGTATTCCCTGCGATCCTTTGACCAAGACAATATCGCCATCACGAAGTAACGCAGGTACTTTTTCTGCGGCTTCGATAGAAGTGTTGAAATGATGCTGTGCATTCATCCCGCGTGAACGGAGGCCGACTGATATGACGATGTTGGCTGACTGACGTGCAGCATCTCCTACTTGGGCATGAGCCTCGACTGCGTACTTCCCTAGTTCAAGCATATCGCCGAGGATAGCGACCTTACGAGGTCCTTGTATATCTTTTAGAGTTTGGAGTGCACTGTACACAGCGTCAGGTGACGAGTTGTATGTGTCGTCCAAGAGCGTCATATTGTTTTTCCCTTTGAGAACATTCATACGTCCCCGCGGTGGAACGTGTGTTTCGAGTGCTTTTACGACAGTATCGAGCGATATACCTACCTTTTTCCCAACAATAGCGGCAACGATGAGTGGGTACACATGATGTGTCCCGACCACGCCTTTTGTCTGGATATTTTTTTCTTCTCCATCGACGACAAGTGTCATCGCCATGCCCGTCACTCGGCCATTTTCATATGCCAGTGAAATATTTTTAGCATTTGTATTTAATCCAAAGTGAATTGTCTCTTTTGCTTGGTCTGAGGTGATTGCTTTTACGATCTCATCATCAGAAGAAAGGATGAGGATACCATCTTTTTTGAGTCTCTTTGCGAGGTATGCTTTTTCTTTTGCGAGTTCCTCTGGGTCTTTGAAGTATTCAACATGAGCAGCGACTTTGCCAACACGAGTGATAATAGAGATGTCTGGGTGCAACCAAGCTGTGAGATTTTTGATATCGTTTGGACGATCCGCACCGACTTCGAGGATGAGATACTCTGGGTATGCGTTGTTAAAGACGATGAGCTCGAGGCCATGAAAGATATTTTTGAGCCATATAGATAGCGATGACCAACCGTTTGGACAACCGAGGATAGTGAGCGGCACTCCTAGCTCGCTATTGAAGCTCTTTTCGCTTTTGCGAACTTTGTGGGTAGAAGAAAGTGCAGTGTATATAGCGTCTTTGGTAGAAGTCTTACCCACACTCCCTGTAACTGCAATGATAAAAGGTTTATACTTTTTCAAGACGAGCTGTGACTCGAATGATATGATTTCTACGATAATTTTTTTGAGTATAGATTTCATCGGTCGGGAGTTATTTCATAGTAGTTTATCAGAAATTTTGTAATATCGATAAACGGGTTGGTCAGTGTCTCAGAAGCGTACTGCGTATTCTTTGGATAGACTTGGTACAAAAAGACTATGTACTGTGGGTCATATGCTGGGAAATATCCAAAGAATGAGTGCAGATACCTATCGGTATAATACCCTCCATTGACCGGATCCGCAATCTGCGCAGTTCCGGTCTTTGCCGCGATACTATAGTGCTCCATTTTGACTGTTCCCTGACGGAGTGCTTTGTCTACTACTTCGACGAGCATTTTGGTAACGGTTTCAGTTGTTTCCGGTTTCAGTACTTGTTTTGGTTTTTCATACTCAACAGTTTCTGGGATACCACTATCGTGCTCAATCGTATTTACGAGGTGTGGAGTGATGAGCTTACCTCCATTTGCAAGCACTGACAGTGCCCGTGTGGTCGCAATTGGACTCATTGATATACCTTGCCCATATCCCATCGTAATATGCTCGATATCGCGTGTACCATCGAGGTTACGTGAAATACCTCTCGTTTCATTTGGCTGATCGATACCAGTAAACTCTCCGAAACCAAATGATCTAAAGTAGTTTGATATGTTTTTGTTCCCAGTTTTTTGTACGATAAAAGCAATACCGATGTTGAGTGACTGACTGAGCACCTCCTGCATCGGTACTACCCCACGAGCTTTTCCATCATAGTTTGAAATCTTCTTTTGATCGACCGTGATGGTTCCCTTGTCATTGTATGTTGTATTTGCACTGATCGATCCAGTATCGATACCGACTGCCATAGTGAGTGGCTTGATGATCGATCCCATTTCATACGCACTTTCGACAAGTGGGTTTGAAAATACTTTTGGATTTTTCTCTCCTGACACATCATTTGGATTAAAGTTTGGCAATGCTGCCATGGCAAGGATATCTCCTGTTTTTGGACTCATGACGATGACACCGATCTCATCTGATTGCCATTTTTTGCGAGCATCTGCGATCACTGCTTCGGCATAGTTTTGTACTGATGGCTCGAGTGTTGTGACCACATCTCCAGACTCTCCTTTTGAAGTATGTTTAATGCCAGAAAATATTTCAGCAAAGAAATTTCTGAATTGCCCCTTGTCATTTCGCACCAGGATATCGTCATACTGTCGTTCCAAACCATAGCGACCACGATACTCAGTACCTTGAAATCCCATAAGACCGATCGCATGTGCTGCCAAACTCTGTGCTGGGTATGTGCGCCATGCATCACGATAGACGATGACACCCGGTATTTTCATCTTTTGGATTTCTTCACCTGTTTTTTCTTCGAGTCGTTTACTCAGCTCTTCAAATGGGTCATCTTTTTTGGCTGCTTTTTCTATAAACTCATTTTTGTTGAGTGCCACAAACTGACGCAACCGCTCATATGTCTCTGCGGCATCATCGAGATCTTTTGGACTGATCGCGAGCGAAACTCCCTCTTGGATGGTCGCAGCACTTACTCGAGTACCGTCTTTTGAAGTAAAAAATATACTCCCTCGGTCAAATAGTGGTGCGCTACGGCGCTCATACTGACGGTTTGCACGTTCGGCAAATTCTTTGCCATTGATTATCTGGACATGATAAAGTTTTGCAACCAAAACTAGGGCAGCAAAAATCACACATGCAATCACGATCCTAATTCTAATTGAATAGTTATCTGATTTCATTAGAAGTTGTACGAGCAACTCCCTGTGCCTTCTTTGAAATGTATACAGCTGATGTCGGTTCAGAAAAACCAAGCTCAACTGCGGTAGCGAGGGTAACTGAGTTCTTTAATGAAAAATACTGCGCTTCGAGCATACCGATGGCTCCGCTTTTATTTCGATTTACTTTGAGCAATGCTTCTCGAGCTAGTATGTTGTGTACTGTCGTGTGGACAAGGCCAGCGTAGGTGAGAACAAGTGAAAGAATGAGAAAAGCAAATACATAAAAAAGATGCTCTCTGTATGAGTTTACTCCGGATATTGTATTTTGAATTGCTTTTGTCATTTTATATTTTCTTTTCGATAATTCTCAATTTTGCACTACGTGAACGTGGATTTCTGACTTTCTCCTCATCACTCGGCACTATTGGTTTTTTTGTTAAAATAGTTGCTTCACTTTGCTTTTCTTTAAAAAATCTTTTGGTCACTCTGTCTTCGATACTATGAAACGATATGACGGCCATCCTTCCTCCTGGGTTTAGTGCTTCGAATCCTTTTCTCAATCCTTCTTTCAGTGTGTTTATCTCGTCGTTTACCGTGATTCGAAGTGCTTGGAAAGTCCTCGTCGCTGGGTGTATTCTGCCTCGGTGATATGCGTTGGGCGTACCGAGCTTGATCGCTTCGACTAGTTCAAATGTGGTTTTGATCGGCCGAGACTCGACGATGGATTTTGCAATCCTTCGAGAGTATCGCTCGTCACCATATCCGTAGATAATGTCTGCGATATTTGCTTCGTCCCAAGTGTTTACAATCTCGCTCGCAGTCAGATCTTCTTCTGTTACATTCTTCTTGAACGTCATAAGAAGTGGCTCATCTTTCTGAAAAGTAAACCCACGTCCTGAAGTTTCGAACTGATCTGAAGAAAGTCCGAGATCGAGCATAAAGGCATCTATTTTTGCTATTTTGAGCGAAGCTAAAGCAATGTCTAAATTTCTGTAATTTTCTTGTATAAAAGTTCCTCCTTTTAGTCGTTTTTTGCTTCGTTCAATTGCTTCGAGGTCCTGATCTAGGCCGATCACCGTAGCTCCTTTTTCAAGAGCATATTCTGAGTGACCGCCCGATCCCAATGTTCCATCGAGATATATACTGCCTTTATGCAGGTTAAGGCCGTCTATTGATTCATGTAAAAGAACAGTTGTGTGGATGAGAGCCATTAGAGCATTCCTACTTGGCTTAGTTTTTCCGCCAAGGAATCAGCCTGCTTCTCCACGACCTGTTTGTATTCGCCCCATGCTTTTTCATCCCAAAGCTCCACTCGAGTTTGCACTCCAACGACTGCAACTTTCGAACTGAGCTTTGCCCGTCCCTTTAAAAAGTCCGGGATGAGGACGCGACCAATTGTGTCGATCTCTGCTTCAACCGCTCCTCCCAAGAGAAATCGGTTAAAGCTTCGACTGTCTGCATTGAGCATAGAAGATTCGCTGAGTTTTTCAGTGATTTTCTTCCATTCAGTGGTTCCGAAGACGAATATACAATTATCGAGTCCTGGAGCAAGCACAACTTTCTTGCCCATTTCAGTTCGAAACTTTGCTGGGAGAGATAGACGATTTTTCTCATCAATTGTATGTATGTATTCTCCTATAAGCATTTTATTGTATCTCCCACTTCATCCCACTTAGGTAACATTATATACCACTTCATCCCACTCTCCTATTCGTACAAGTGTGGAAAACTAAAAAAGCCCCTTTGCGAGGGGTTGTTTGACAACATTAGTGGCTCTGCTATAATTTTAGAACAACGAAAAAGGATCTCATGAAGGTGCGTCCCCATGCGGTCCTTTTTCATTTCCAGAATCTGAGATCAAATTACGCAGAGTACTTATAGACGCAATATTCCCTTTAACTGCTCGTTTAATTAAAATAGAAGCTCTATCGATAGCTGGGACTAATGCTATTTTAAACTTATTTCTCTCTAACAAGAGATCCACGAGTATTTTAAAATCACCATCACCACTTATTATGACCGCTTCGTCAAAGACATTAAGATTCAACATAACCGTAACGGCTAAATCGACATCAATATTGGCTTTTAGTCTATTATCAATATATACAGTCTCTTTAAAGACAATTTCGTAACCAATTTGCTTAAGATAACTATAAATTGATTCATTCTTTTTTATATACCCAATAAAAAGTATAGCTTTAGTGACTTTATACTTACTTTTGAGATAATTTAGAAATTTCTTAAAATCAATCCTCCATTCTAAAGACTCCACCCCCTTAATTAGGTTTTGGAAGTCAATAAAAGCATAGTTGTTTTCTTTCTTTATTTGCACTTACCTACTCTAGCAAAACAGAGATAAAATCTTTATGAAGTTTTAATAAAAATAATTTTATTTTAAAGGGTCTGTTTTTGGACGCATCAATGGGAATGTCTGTAGCTCTCGTAGTGGCTTGTCTGCTAGGAATGCAAAGAGTCGATCACCAAAACCATAGCCGCAAGTTGGTGGCATACCGTGCTCAAGCATTTCGACAAATTCATAATCTGCCATCATTGCCTCACTATCTCCTCCCTCAATAAGTTTTTGTTGAACACTAAATCGCTCTGCTTGATCGATGGGATCATTGAGCTCTGAGTATCCTTTGCCAAGCTCACTACCTGCCAAGATAGGTTGAAACATTTGAGTCACTGACTTGCCTGGGAGATTTTTTGCAAGCGGACCGACAATCGTAGGATGATTTATAAGAAACGCAGGGCCAGATATATTTTTTCGACAGTACTTCCAAAGAGTGTCGATCAAACGTTCCTTGTTGTCCCCTTCATACTTTACTTTTAGGTCATCGAGCTTTGCTCTCATCTCCTTTTCATTCGCAGTATACACATCGATGCCAGTTTGCCGTTTTACTTCTTCTACATAGTCGATATTTACCCATTCGTCAGCAAGGTCAAAGGTATGTCCACGAGTTGTGAATTTTGTTGTACCAAAAACTTCTTTTGCGATAGCTCGATACATCTTTTTGACCAAATCCATACCGTCTTTGTAATCTGCATACGCCCAATAAAACTCCATATTTGTGAATTCCTGAAGATGATCGGGGCTTGAGCCTTCATTTCGATATACTCGTCCTATTTCAAAAGTCTTTGGAAAGCCTGCGGCCATGAGTCTCTTTTGCCAAAGTTCTCCTACTGATATACGGAGGTATACATCGAGATCGTAGTCGTTATGATGTGTTTTGAATGGAGTCGCTTCAGCTCCTCCAGTCGTTACTTCGAGGGTAGGTGTTTCGACTTCGAGGAAGCCATGCTGCTTTAGGAATGCACGAGTAACATCCCAAAACTTTGATTTCTTTATCAAAAGATCACGCAGCTCTGTATTCATCAAAAGATCGAGGTAGCGCTTTCGATATCGCTCATCGGTGTCTTGTAGTCCATGCCATTTGTCTGGTAGTGGTGCAATCGCCTTGGTTGCCATCACCCAATCTTTTACCAAGAGACTCTGCTCTCCGCGCTGTGTAGTAAAAAGTTCTCCAGTCGCTGAAATAAAGTCACCGATATCTACTGCATCTGTAAAAAGAGTGAATAGTTTTTCATCCAATGCATCTTTTTTAAAAACTAGCTGAAACTTTTCTGTGCCATCGTAGAGAACAGCAAACAAAATAGCACCTTGTCCTCGGATCGCCATGATACGACCGACAACAGAAATTGTCTTTCCATCTTTAAAAGACTCCTTTGCCTGCAAAAGAGTATGATCTTGAGGAACTTTGGCAGGATAGGGATCCATCCCTGCTGCCTTGAGCTTACCGAGCTTTGCGATACGAGTATCGCGGAGCTCTTCAAATGATGCCATTTTATTGAAGATCGATTATCTTATAGCTTACTTTTCCCTTGGGTGTCAGTACGCTAATTGTATCACCTTTTGTCTTGCCCATGAGTGCGGCACCGATCGGAGAGTGGTTTGAAAGCTTACCGTTTGCAGTGTCTACTTCTTCTGAACCGACAATCATAAACTTTCTATTTTCTTTTTCTCCTTCTTTTTGCACGAGAACGGTCGAACCGATAGAGACGGTTGAGCCATGTTTTTCATCTAGAATATTTGCAGTTTTTAAGACCATTTCGAGGTGACCGATACGATCTTCTACCTTTGCCTGTTCTTCACGCGCTTCGTGGTATTCGGCATTTTCAGATAGGTCTCCTAGCTTTTTTGCATATTCTAGGCTTTCTGCAACTTCTCTTCGGCGCACATTTCTAAGTTGTTCTAATTCTGACTTCAACTCTGCAAACTTTTCTTTGGTGAGGTATTGTGTTTCTTGCATATGCGATAAGTATTACCGGGTCATCATAGCAGAAAAAAATGATTTTGTCATTATTTGAAGTATTCTGGTGTGTTGATACTCATCCAATCGAGTAATTCTCTAAACGCCACCCCAGCTCCAATGAGGTTATGGACCTCACCTCTTTCCATCACAATAGCAAATGCGTACTTTGGATTTTCGTATGGAAAATAGCCTGTCATCCATGAGTTTACTTTTTCTTTACTTGCACCGAGCTCGGCAGTACCCGACTTTGAAGCGATCTTGACGTACGGAACATTGAGCGACTGACCTGTACCCTCTTTGGTTGCCAAAAACATGCCTTCTTGAACAATTTTGTAATATTCCGTAGGCAAATCGATTGTTTTCTCAATTTGGGCAGTGTCTGTCTTAAACAAAGTCGGAATCATGATCTTCCCCTCATTAGCCACACTTGCAACTGCCCTGACTGCTTGTAGTGGGGTGACTTGAAATCCATACTGACCGATCGATGTGTGGTAGGTATTCCCTAGTCTCCACGTATCGCCGTCGAATGTTTTGATTTTCCATTCGGGTGTAGGGATAACTCCTGCCGGGCTTTGAGTAAAGAAATTTGATGAAACTTTTTCTCCAAAGCCAAACTTTGCAACATACTCATCGATTTTGCGAATACCGAGACCTTTTTGGTCTTTGTATCCTCCACCTATAGCATAAAAGTAAACATCGGATGAAACTGCGATCGCCTTACGCATATCTACATATCCATGTGCTTTCCAATCTTTAAAGATTGTCTGTAGTTTTGGATCGTATTCATTTTGAATAGAGATGGAGCCTGTACTCAGTATTTTCTTTGCTGGATCGATCACCTTTTCGGTTAAGGCTGCAAGTGCCATAAAAGGCTTGATAATAGAACCAGGGGTATACAGACCGTCAGAAGCCCTATCCAAAAAGGGTGTATTCTTGCTATTTAAATATTCATTTATCTTGGTACGATCTTTTGCCTCAGACATGATGTTTGGATCATATTCAGGGTAGCTCGTGAGTGCGATGATCTCACCCGTACGGACATCCATGATCACTCCAGCACCGCCACCAAAGCCTACTCGCTCAGCGATCCCTTTTATCACTTGGTACATTTTACTTTGGACACGACTGTCGATAGAGAGTGTTACTGCGTCACCATTTTCAGGAGGTCTTACTATATTTTCTCTACTTATTTTACTGAGCGCGTTTACCTCGATGATCCTCAGTCCGTTTTTACCCTGTAAGTCATCATTGAGTGTTTTTTCGACACCATCCATACCAACAAAGTCTTCTCGGTAATAAAATCCTGAACTGTCTTTAGTCGGATACTGGATATACCCGACTACATGAGCGATCCCTGGTATCTCTTTGTATTTTCTGAAAAGGACCTCTGGATCACTACTCGGAGCATTCCATGCGAGCTCTACTTTATTTCGATCATATATGATTCCTCGAGCTGCAAAAAGTGGCGTGTGACGCAAATAGTTTTTTTCACTGAGCTCCGAGTACACTTCTCCTTCTTTTACTTGCAATATGCCAGTACGAATGGTGAAAAAAGATATGACACACATAAAAAAGACCAACACTGCATAGCCAGTGGCTTTTGAAATTGGAGAATCGATCCTCCCTTCGAACTGATGGGTATCAAAATCTGGGAGATTGCTCGAATCCAAAAATATTTCGTCTGGATCAATATCTTTATGTCTTCTTCTCATAGACGCAAACGACGCTTTGTGATCTCTATGATGACAAATGCGACGAATACACTACTAGTATATATGATAGAGCCATTGGTGCCATAGAGACTGTCGATTATGATCCCGACCACTAGAGATTCTATATAATTTGGGAAGTAAAATATGGGCAACAAGACTAAAATCGAGGCAAGTGGATAATACACCACAGCAATAATCAAAAGGATGGTAATCAAAACTCTAGTATAAAAATTATTTTTCAACATATACTCGTCTGAGTGATTGAAGTGGGATAGGGCCTGTAAACAAAACTGAATCAAAAGCTCGAGCTGGGTCAGTAACAATATACTCGACTTTTCCATACGCTGTCGTAGTAATATCTGGGACCGTGACCAAGTTGCCAACGACAACCTTTGCTTCTCGGGGCACAAGTGCTTCGAACATACCCCCTCCTCGACCTACTGCAGTAGCTCTGACTGAAGAGCTAGCAACTCCAATTATCACCTCGTACTTTTGTTCTGGAGAAGAATAGAGCTTTGCTTTTGAAGTATTTCTTTGTACTTCCTCAATTTGTCCTAAAAGAATCTGGTTCCCAGCATAGACTCTTTTACCGACCTCTACACCCTGAGCTACACCAATATCAATAATCAATGTATCGTACACAGATTTTGGTGGCAGAGCCAAAACATGACCAAGTAAAACTTCACTCGGCTTTTTCTGCCCTAACTCCGAAAGAATTGTTTTGTGCTCTTCTTCGATCAGCTTAAAAGAATCTATCTGTGAACGCAGCTCACTTATGAGCTGTGTCTGATCATCAAGCGTGGTAGACCATAGTGGTGTAAATATTCTATGGAAAACACCAGGTAAGAATGTCGGCGTAAGAATCTGTATCAAAACAAAACAAATGAAAACCAAAGTAATCCCTTTTAGAATAGGGATTTTCTTTCGTTCATATCGATCACTTTTTAGGTGGAAGTTCATCTTCGTTACTTATCAAAACATCTTTATACGAATCCAGCTCTTCAAGAATGATACCCGTACCACGAGCGATGGCAGTCAGTGGATCCTCTGCGACATGTACTGGTATACCAAGGGTCTCAGATAGGAGTGTATCAAATCCCTTGATAAGCGCACCCCCTCCGACCAAATGCACGCCTCGGTGCATGACGTCAGCCAATATTTCAGGTGGAGTGGTTTCCAAAATTTGTTTTATCGACTCAGTCAACACATCGATCGAACTTGCCATTGCTTCACGGATATCCGAGTCAGTCACTACCACCTCACGCGGTAGCCCAGTGATGAGATCGCGACCACGGATCGTAGACTCGAGTGGTTCCCCAGGATAGACCTGCCCTACTTTTATTTTTATAGTCTCAGCTGTCTTTTCTCCAATCAGTATTTTAAATTCGTTTCGGATGTATGAAATGATGTCGGAGTTGAGCTTGTCTCCAGCGATCTTCAAACTCTTTGAACGGACAACTCCACCGAGAGAGATGATGGCAATATCAGTAGTACCTCCACCGATATCGACGATCATGCTCCCAACTGGATCGTGGATAGGTAGTCGAATACCGATAGCCCCTGCCATCGGTTGCTCGACGATGTACACCTCTCGCGCACCTGCATTTTTGGTTGCATCTCGGACTGCGCGTATCTCTACGTTTGTCACTCCACAAGGCACGCCTACTACCACCCGGGGTCCTAAGAATTTTTTAGAAAATTGCTCTGCCTTTTTTATAAAATATGCGAGCATTTCTTCGGTCACTTCAAAATCAGAGATCACTCCATCTACAAGTGGGCGGACCGCAGTGATGTGCGCAGGAGTACGACCGATCATCTCTTTTGCAGCAAGACCGACTGCAACCACTCGTCCTGTCTTTTGGTTTACTGCCACTACCGACGGCTCGTTGATGATGATTCCCTTTCCTCGCACATAGACCAGCGTATTAGCCGTACCGAGATCTATTCCAATCTCATTAGACAGCCAGAACCTTAATTTTTTCTCGAATTTCGTCATATGGTAGTATTGCTGTTTCGCCAGTTTTTCTCAACTTGAACTCTAGTTTCTTTTCTTTATATAGTTTTTCACTGACAACAATGCGATATGGGATGCCCATAAGATCTGCATCTGCAAACTTTTCTCCAGGCCGCATATCTCGATCGTCATACAAAACCTCGATGCCCATGCCAGTCAATTCTCCATATAAAGTGTCTGCGTACTCAACTACTTTACCGTCTTCACGAGATAATGCAACTAGATGCACTTTGAAAGGTGCGATCGAGTCAGGCCAGACCAGTCCTTTGTCATCTGAAAGCACTTCTGCAACCGTTCCCATGAGGCGTCCGATACCGATACCGTATGAGCCCATGATGACTGGTTTTACATTACCTCCTGCATCTGTGTAATTGAGCTCGAATGGTTCAGAATATTTTGTGCCCAAAGTAAATATATTTCCAACCTCGACTGATTTCTTTTTTATCAAATCTTTTGTATCTTCGGCAATTTCTTCGTTTATAGCTGTTTTGTTTTTTTCATCAATATATATCGTGTCTTCACCTGCGTCAGTCACCGTCTGAAACTCATGTGAATATTTTGAGAAAGTCCCTCCGCTTGCTGCGGTTAGATAGGTGATCTCACCAAGACCCACTCGCTCAAATATCTTTTTATATGCATTTTGAGCAGCAGCATAAAATAAATTATGGCTTTCAATATCAGGTGAAAATGAGTACAAATCTTTCATTAAAAACTCTCGGCCACGCATGATACCTGATTTTGCACGTGATTCATTTCTGAATTTCTTTTGGATTTGATACACATATTTTGGTACATCACGATAAGAAGAAATGTATTCTTTCATTACTTGTGTAAGTGCTTCTTCGTGGGTAAAAGCGAGCCCTACTTCGGTGTCATTCTTTAGTTTTGTCTTAAACCAATTATCAACCACTGCATCTGACCATCGCCCTGATTTTTCCCAGACTGATTTTTCTTGGAGCGATGTGAGCTCTACTTCTTGCGCACCAAGCTCATCCATCTCTTCTCGGATAATATTGCAAATATTGTTCATCACACGAAGTCCGAGTGGGAGCATAGAGTACACACCTGCCATTTCTTTGTATATATACCCAGCACGAATGAGGAGGTCTGCATTTTTTGAGACCTCATCTTTTGGTGCTTCTTTACGAGTTTTAGTGAAGAGTAGACTTTGTCGCATTAGAAATATTTAAATATATCTTTGAACGTTACTAATAGCATGATCATGAGTAGTATAACAAAACCGACCGTATTCATCATGTTAATGAATCGAGCTCTTAATGGTTTGCGACGGATAGCTTCTAGCAATAGCACAAATAGTCTTCCTCCATCGAGCGCTGGGAATGGTACAAGGTTGATCACACCGAGATTTATCGAGATCAATGCAGTAAACATGAGGAGGTAGGTAATGCCTAATTTTGCAGCATCTCCTACAAGTCCCGCGATACCGACTGGACCCGAGACAGCTGATAGATCAGGGCTGCCTTTTACAAGGCCTGCAATCAAGTCATACAACCCCATAGCAACACCACTTATCATATGTAGTGTAAATTTACCTCCTTCATATACAGCAAGATGGAATGGCAGCTCCATCGTACCTACATCTTCCATCGCAATACCGATACCATACTTTCCTGGTACAATACCTTTTTCTGGAGTGATCACGATCGGAGCAGTCTCTATGTGTCCACGCTTTATATGTAGTGTCACAGGGTTTGCACCTCGTGTGAGAGTGTCTTTGATGACAGGTATGGTGAGCGCTTCACCGTCAACGACGATAGTTCCAGATTCTATCTTTATAATTGAGTCCCCCGGCTTTATCCCCGCCTTTTCAGCTGGCGAAAGACCGCTCACTTGGGTGATTGCAATACGAAAATCTGAAATATGCTCTGTATAAGAAGCATAATCCTCTCGTGAAGCTGGTACACCATTTGCAAAAGCAAATGAGATCAAAACCCACGCAAAAAGAAAGTTAAATAAAATACCGCCAAATAAAACGATTGCCTGCTGCCAACGTGGCTTGTGTACGATCGCTCGTTTTGCGTCTGGACCATGTGAAGACTCATCATCTGGATTCTCACCGAATATACGGACAAATCCACCAAACGGGATCAGGTTTAGCGTATACTCTGTCTCACCATATTTTTTCCCCCATAGTTTTGGTGGGAAACCGAGACCAAACTCATCTACGCGGATACCGAACTTTTTTGCAAACAAAAAATGACCAAACTCGTGGACTAAAACGAGGATAGCGAGAACGATGAAGAAAAGAATGACCGACATGTTAATTTAAAATCTCTTGTTCTTTTTTAGCGAGTAATGCGTCGAGTGCTTTGTTTCCTTCGTCTACTAGTTTCTGTGCATCATTTTTTGCTCTGAAGGCGTCATCTTTTGGTAACTCTTTTGCCTGCATATCTTTCATCACATCGTCGCGGTGCATACGGAGAGTCTTGCGAGCTTCTTCTACTTTGTCTTTTGCTATCTTAGTGATCTGGATGCGTCGTTCTCCGGTGAGTTCTGGAAAAATGACTCGGAGTCCTTTGTCATCGGTGACAATACCCACACCTAGGTTTGCAACAGTAATCGCCTTTTCAATCTCTTTTGCTTGAGACATATCCCAAGGAACAATGCGTAGGCTGCGTGCATCGTCAGTGCCTATATTACCCACCTGACTAATTGGTACCATGCTTCCATATGATTCTATCTTAATTGAATCGAGAATAGCCGCACTCGCTCGTCCGGTGCGTACATTTGATAGCTCTTTTTTGAGCCATTCTTCGGTTTCTCTTACCTTTGCTTTAAATTTTGAAAAGTCGTATGCCATATATACCTGCAAGTATACTTTATTTATACTGTAATTGCCAAATATTCTAATAATTGCTTTGTGGATGAGCCTCGATCGTTTATATATTTCTTTACTTTTACGACAGCCTCAAGTGTTTTTTTATCTTTTTTTATTGCCCCTATTCCATGTGCTAAGCTATACCCTTCAGTTTTTGAAAGTTCTTTGACATAGTCAAGGCGCTCTTTTTTCCCTAATTTCAAAAAGGTTTCAGCTCCTTTATTTTCCTTTTCAAAATGGATGATCTGTACTCTTGATTTTAGTGTTGGAAGAAGTTGAGGGTTTTCAATAATAATAAAAAAATGATTGTTTGGTTCTGGCTCCTCAAATACTTTGAGAAGTGCATTTTGTGACTCTAGCGAAATACTCTCTGTTTGAATGATAAAAATTCTTTTCTCACCAAATGGTTTTTTTGAATGCACTAATTTTATATTTCTAGCATCATCGATAGAAAGCGCATCCATCCTTTGAAAAATATAGTCGGGATTTGCCTGTTTTTCTATATCAAGATTTTTATCTAAAAAGTCCAACGCCTGTTGTGTGTCTCCTGTAAGGAAGTATGCATGGTGAGATAAAATCATGAGGATAGTATAACAAAAATAAAACCTGAGGATAACAAAGCCCGTCCCCATGCAGGCTGGACGGGCCGAGGCACACTATTACTAGTCGCCTCTAGATAGGATCCTCCTTTCTGGAGGGATGTGACTCCGGATCTATATTACTACAAAAAGATAAGGGGCGCACCACCGAAGTGATGCGCCCTCTCAAGATTCAGTTCCGAGGACTCGTTACGCTTGTATCATATAGCGCTACGCACCTGCCGGTTTTTATTGCGAAGTTCCGGTTCTCCAAAGGATCTTCACCTCTTTGTGACCTCGTCGTCGGCCGGCCGCCGGTGGCCGTTGCTGCGGGCCGGGGCCGGATTGGCGCCGCCGTTGGAGGCCAGACCACTGCCAGACAGGCACAGGGTATCGGGGATCGGGGGCTTCATGGAGTGATTCTCCGCCTTTTTCTCGAGTTCTAGGCACTCTGCGTTTATCGCGCAGAAATGAATGCTTTGAGTACTCAATGGAAAGGTTCGCTATGTATCATAGCATACCCCAGTTTTTTGTCAAGTACCCTTACTTCTTCGAAATTATCGTCTTCTTATACGTATCCAAATGGTCGAGTGCCACACCTGTCCCCTTTACTACACAAAATAGTGGATCCTCGGCGAGACGTGCCTTTACTCCTGTGCGACGAAAGACGAGCTCGGGAAGATTGCGGAGCATCGAAGATCCACCGGTCATAGTGATACCGTTGTCGATGATGTCAGAAGCGAGCTCGGGAGGAGTTTCTTGCAATACATCTTTGATCGCTTTTATCATATCGCGCAATTCTTTTGAAATAGCTTTCACTATTTCATTTGTTTTGATTTCAGTTGAACGTGGTAGTCCTGAAATAAAGTCACGTCCTTTTACAAGCATCGAGAGCTCATCGTCGAGTGGGATGGCAGAGCCGATTTTCATTTTGATATCTTCAGCAGTTTTGTCTCCGATAGCGAGGTTAAATGTTTTCTTTATATAGTCAGCGATCGCAGCGTCTATTTTGTTCCCCGCTACCTTTACCGAAGTAGAGGCTACGATACCTCCGAGTGAAATCACCGCCACGTCAGTAGTTCCTCCACCGATATCGACGATCATATGACCTCGAGACTCATGGATAGGGATACCTGCGCCGATTGCGGCGAGGATAGGCTCCTTTACTACATATGCATTACGAGCGCCGGCTCGAAGTGTTGCCTCGATCACTGCGCGTCGCTCAGTCGAAGTAATACCCGCTGGAACTGATACCATAACGTCTGGCTTCCAAAAATTCCATTTACCGAGTGCTTTGTCCATAAAATATCTGAGCATCGCTTCTGTCACACGATAGTCAGCGATCACACCGTCGCGCATTGGTCGATATGCGATGATACTTTCTGGTGTGCGCCCCACCATCTCTTTTGCATCGTTTCCAACTGCAAGAATTTTATTGTCCTGCTCTGACACAGCAACAACAGATGGTTCATTTAAAATAATTCCTTTCCCAGGTAGAAAAACAAGCGTATTTGCAGTTCCCAAATCGATTCCAAGTTTTTGAGAAAATAGTGACATGTGTGCACATCATATATCTATTTATCCACATTTTCAATGTTTACAATATATAGCGTATATGCTATACTGCTTCATATGAAAAAACTAAACCCTCTAGCCCAGCTAGGCAAAACAATACTAGAAAATCGTGAGAGTCAGAACATGACTCAGGCTGACTTAGCAGAAAAGATCGGCACTACTCAGAGTGTCGTTGCACGTATTGAAAAGGGTGAGCAAAATCTCAGCACCGAAACTCTCGCCAAAATCAGCAAAGCGCTCAATCGGGAAATCATTTCGTTTGCGCCAAAAGGCACAGTAAACTTTCGCATCGAAGGTGGACACAAGCTTTCAGGTAAAATAAAAGTACGTACCTCAAAAAATGGAGCTGTCGGCATCCTCTGTGCTTCCCTTTTAAATAAAGGCCGAACAACCATCAAAAATGCTCCTCGTATCGAAGAAGTCTATCGCATCGTCGAAGTCCTCGAAAGTATCGGGGTCAAAGTAGAATGGAAAGGAAATGATCTCGTCATCACCCCACCCTCAAAGATCGCTATCGAAAAGATCGACGAGGAAAGCGCCGCAAAGACTCGCAGTGCGATCATGATCATCGGTCCACTCATACACGATTTCAAAAATTTTAAAATTCCTCAGGCAGGAGGGTGCCGTCTCGGCTCTCGTACGGTAAAGCCATACTTTTATGCGCTCGAAAAACTAGGTGTAGATATAGAAACAAAGTCTGATCACTATGTAGTAACAAATAAAAAAGTTACCGCAAATACCATCGTTCTCTATGAGGCTGGCGATACAGTTACCGAGACAGTACTCACTGCTGCTGCGCGTATCGATGGCCCAACTACAATAAAATTTGCATCTGCAAACTACCAAGTCCAAGACGTCTGTTTTTATCTCGAATTACTTGGAGTAAAAGTAGACGGTATCGGCACTTCGACACTCACTGTCCATGGGAAAAAAGATATCGACACTGATGTCGAATACTATGTGAGTGAGGACCCAATCGAGGCAATGTCACTCATCACTGCAGCGATTCTCACCAAATCAAGCATCACCATCGAGCGCTGCCCGATCGACTTTCTCGAGCTTGAGCTTTTGAAACTAGAAAAGATGGGCTTTAAATACAAGCGATCAGATGTATACAAAGCAGACAATGGTAAAACAAATCTAGTCGATATCACCACTTACCCTTCGGACCTAAAAGCGCTCGAAGAAAAGATCCATGCCCAACCATATCCAGGACTCAACATGGACAATCTCCCTTTCTTTGCGGTGATCGGTTCACAAGCTGAGGGTCAGACCTTTATCCACGATTGGTCATACGAGGAGCGAGCGATCTACTACAAAGAGCTCGACAAACTCCGTGCAGATACCATCCTTGCTGACCCACATCGATTTTATATAAAAGGACCGACAAAATTCAAAGCAACAGAGATGGTCTGCCCTCCTGCACTCCGTCCATCAGTGATCATCATGCTTGCAATGCTTGCAGCTGAGGGAACTTCTGTACTTCGAAATGTTTACAATATAAACAGAGGCTACGAAGATCTAGCAGAGCGACTAAACTCAATCGGTGCGCATATCGAGACGTTTAGAGATCTATAAAAAGACAACCGGGTTCTATGAACCCGGTGTTTGAAAACTATTTGGTGGAGTTATTACTCCTTCCACCGTCTCGCCACAGCACACGAACAAGCAACTGCGATTACAATGAGTGCGATCGACTGACCCCACGAAAGAGGCACAGTGACGTGGTGTGGATCAATGGTGGGGATGAGCCACCACTTGTAGCATGCAGACAGGATGCCAAACGCCGCGAGGCAACCTGCAAAACGGATCAGTGAGTACGTTTGCATCTTGGGTGGATGTTAAATTCTTTAGCCGCCGCAACCAATCTATCATAGGCAAGATTATCATCCCCCATGATGCACAGATCACATTCTCCATGTGGTATCTGATGTATAGCAGGCTTTGTTTTCTGGATTTTCGCCAGCACCAAGGTCTTTAACTCGTGATGGTCCATGGCCTCGATGACTCTGGTATACAGATTCAAGGCTCCTGCGATGACGTTGCGAGGACCTTCATATTTTTCCCACTCATCGAGGCACGGCGGCTTACGATGGGTTCTGTCTACGAGATAGTACGTTCCGATGATGACAATGATTGCTACAGCCGCATGAAGTGCTCGGTACTGCCAGTGGGTATACCCTGCCAGGTATCCGATGAGCAGCGAGCCCAGAAAGACTGCGACCATTGCAATCTTGGTTTTACGATGGAGAGAACGACGCCAAGCGGCGTATTCATCCCGTTGTTTCAGTGCCAGGGTTGCGTTCCCCCGCCACGACGTTATCAGTTCGTTTTCGTCATTTAGAATATTCATGTGAGGAGCAGTTGCTATAGTATTACTACGAAAAATAGCTTTAGTCAACCCAGGTCAATCTGATATACTCATACTATGTTTATCATCGAAGTACTCCCTATTACCAAAGCAATCGGCAAAGAAACATTGTCATATTTCTCCCCAGCTGAAATAAAAGTAGGTTCGATGGTATCTATCCCTCTTCGTAATAAAAAAATCAAAGGAATCGTGGTGACTACGACACCAGCCATCGAAAAAAAGAGTGAAATAAAGAAACTCGACTTTCAAGTAAAAAAAGTAGACGACATCCAAGCGAGCAAACTGATCTCACCTCAGTTTATGAAAGTAGTACAACGAACCGCGTTGCATTTTGCAACCACAAAAGGTGCCATACTTTCTATCCTCATCCCCAAAGAACTTTTAGAGTCAAAGTTTCTCACCGAAGTACACAACGAGCAACGCCAGGACAAGGTAGTGATCCAGGGTGATGATGAAGAGCGAGTGTCATATTACAAAACGCTCATCAGGCAGGAGTTTGCAAAGAAAAAGAGTGTTACTATCGTTGTCCCTTCTCACGAAGATGCTACATATATATATGAACGTCTATCAAAAGGTATTGAGGACTATATATATGTATTAAATAGCGCTCAAAAGAAAACAATAGAACTGATGCATCGCTCGATTCACCCCGTGCTCGCTATCGTCACAGCCCCCTACCTATCAGTCATTCGTAACGACACTGCAACCATCATAATTGAAAAAGAAAATGGCAGAGGCTATCGCACTATGTCACGACCATATATAGATTTGCGTATTGCAACTGAATTTTTTGCTGAAGAGACAAATTGCAGACTCGTGATCGGCGACATATTTCTCCGCACAGAAACACTTTCAAAACATGCATTGGGAGAATACTTTGAAACTACTCCTTTCAAATTCAGATCGCTATCTACTGCTTCAGAAATCTTAGTAGACATGAAAGCATACAAGAGCTCATCGGGAGCATTTCGGATACTGAGCGAACAAGCTGAAGTTCTAATCAAAGAAACAAAAGAGCAGAGTGAGCATATGTTTGTCTTTGCTACCCGCCGCGGCCTCGCTCCATCGGTCGTCTGCGGTGATTGCCAAACTGTAGTTACCTGCAATCGATGCAGCGCTCCGATCGTACTCCACAGTTCAAAACAATCAGAAAAGACTTTCTTTCTCTGCCATCACTGTGGCGATCGAAGAAGCTCAGAGGAATACTGTAAAAACTGTCAGAGCTGGAAGCTCGGTACTGTCGGTATCGGCATCAACCTTGTTGCAGAAAAGATAAAAGACAAATTCCCCGATGTTAAAACTTTTATCCTCGACTCAGATACAGCAAAGACTGACAAAGCAGCCCGTGACATCATCCAAAAATTTAGATTTACACCAGGGAGCATACTCATCGGCACAGAGATGGCACTCTCATACCTCCACGAGCCAGTCCAAAATATCTTGGTTGCTTCGATGGATTCACTTTTGGCACTGCCCGATTTTCGTATACATGAAAAAATTCTCTACACGATCACTCGGATGCGGAGCCTCGCTACTCAGTCGATCATCCTCCAGACTCGAAGTCCCCAAGAAAAAGTATTCCAACATGCACTCAAAGGAAATCTTATCGACTTTTATCGAGAGCATATCGAAGAACGAAAACAATTTAACTACCCACCTTTTTCGACATTGATCAAAATAACCTTAACTGGAAAGAAAGATGCGATAGTGGCAGAGATGCAAGAATTACAAACATTACTGAGTCCTCACGAAATAGACGTATTCCCTGCTTTTACCCATACGGTGAGAGGGCTCAGCGTGATCCACGGACTCATCAGAGTACATCGACTCGATGACACACTCTCACAGACGCTTGCTCGCCTTCCACAGCACATCGTCATCAAAATTGACCCTGAAAGTCTTCTATAATATAGTGAAGCTATGGTAAAGATTTTACAAATGGGTGAGCCGATACTGCGCACCATATGTGCGCCAGTAGATCTCGATAATATTCCCAAAACTCTTTTCAAAGATTTAAAAGAAGCTGTCTTTTCTCAGTCAGACGGTGTGGCTATTGCCGCGCCCCAGATCGGCTCACCACTGCGCGTCTTCTACATAGCCGGCAGTGTTTTAAAAAAAGCAGAGCCTGACAAGCATGACAAAGAAAAAGATGATATGTATTTTATAAATCCAGTCATCGTCAAAAAATCTCGAGAAACCCAAGTCCTCGAAGAAGGCTGTCTCTCTATCCGCTATCTCTACGGAAAAGTCCGTCGCCCAAAGAAAATCACGATCCGTGCATATGACGAAAATGGCGTTCTGTTTGAACGAGGAGCAAGTGGTCTTTTAGCTCAAATCATACAGCACGAAAACGACCATTTGGATGGCGTGCTCTTTATCGATAAAGCAGTGGATGTAGAAGAAATTTTACCTGATGAACACAATGCCTAAATTTGCTTTTTTTGGTAGCTCAATGTTTTCTGTTTTTCTACTCAACTCTTTAAAAGAAAAAGGCTGGTTACCCGCACTCATCATCTCGACTCCAGACAAACCACAAGGAAGAAAGCTTGTGCTCACCCCTACCCCTGTTTCTGTTTGGGCAAAAGAAAACAATATATCTTTGATTGCTCCAGCAAGTTTGAAAGTAGAGATCCCCGAGCTACATGGATTTGATTTATTTATTGTTGCTTCATATGGAAAAATCATTCCTCAGGCTATTCTCGACATGCCAAAAGATGGCGTACTCAATGTACACCCTTCTATGCTGCCAAAATACCGTGGACCAAGCCCGATCCAAAGCGCCATGCTCGATGACGACAAAGACACTGGTGTGAGTATCATGAAGCTAGATGCACTCATGGATCATGGACCGATCATCGCGCAGGAAAAAATCGAGATCATAGAGTGGCTCCCTCTTTTTGATATAAAAAAAATACTTGCTGAAAAAGGTGCAGCGCTTTTGGTAGAAAATTTTAAAAATACACCCGTTGAGCAAAATCACGATTTGGCAACTTATACCAAAAAAATTACCAAAGAAGATGGGCTCATCGATTTTACTTCTGATCCATATCTTAACTACCGGAAATTTCTCGCGTTTAGTGGTTGGCCGAGCGTGTACTACTTTGTCGAGAATGTGCGAGTAAAAATAACAAAAGCCCGATTCGAAAATCAGGCTTTTGTGATCGAAAGGATTATTCCCGAAGGAAAATCAGAGATAGATTTTAATGAACACTACCGTCCTCGTAGCTAACGTATCCTGCGGTAGCGATTTCGATTTTTTGATTGAAGAAGTATATCGTAGTCCACACTGCCATAAGCCCAACAAGAACCAACCCTAGTGCCGAGTTTATGTGCTGCTGCAAAAACTTACTCTCATGTATGTGCATTTTATTTATTGAATATACCTCTCACCATCTCCTTTACTCTCGCTCCGCTGCGGCGGACAAAAGAAATATCTTTCTCTTTTGTCTCTGCTAGCTTGCGCTGAGCCTCGTCACGGACTTCGTCGATCGCAGCATAGAGATCAGAAGATTCTTTGCTCACATACAAATCCTTGTGGTGTGAGTATGCTCTGATTTCTGCACGGAAAATATCTCCGTGTTTGTGGTGATCGCTTGTCTTCGCAACTTCCACATGTACAATCGTATCCTGCTCCAAAAAACGTTCCAATGTACCTACTTTCTTTTCGATATATTCAGTCACAGCTGCTGAACTTGGAAAACCTGTTGTTTTGATTTGAATGTTCATGTTGTAAAGGTTATCTAATAATACTTTTATTATACTAGATTTTTTGCATTGCTGTCTGTTAGTAATCAACAGATATGATCTTTGATGGATGATGGTGTCCACTCACTATCCTCACCGCTCCTTTGTGCATTTCTCGCATAATTTCGAGGATTCTTGTATTTGCCATATTCCTCTCTGCAGGTTCGCGAAGGCTGATCTCGTAGTAGTCGTCACGGATCTTTTTGACAACTTCTTTCTTTGCCTCAGTTATTACCTTCACTTTTATATACATATTTGCTATGATACCAACGTTCCTTTAAAAAGAACAATATTCCCCTGTAGCTCAGCGGTAGAGCAATCGCCTGTTAAGCGATTGGTCGTAGGTTCGATCCCTACCGGGGGAGCCAGTTAGGACAGCCTGATAATTGAAGGATCAAATTATATGGTTTTCTTAGTGTAAATTCTAGGTTTTTAGCGGAAACAGTCGGGTTCTGAAGTAAGTAATTCAAAATTGCTCGTTTTTCCATTGGTTCAGAACTCTCAAAGAGTGTTTTTATTCTGCGTGATAGATTTAGTATTGTAGAAATCTGGATATGATACTCATGGTCTGCTTTGGTATGCTCTCCAAGTTCAATGTTGAGTCGGTATTGTCGATCCTTCAATTCTTGCAACTTCTTGTCATAGTCATCCTTAGTAATTCACCTATCAAGACAAGCCAAATAATTAGTACTTACTCAAATCAAACCATTTATTCTCAAATCCTGCCTTTTTCAGGATACGCATTACAAAATCTGTTTTACCTCCAATGTATTCACCTTTTCCTGTCGGGTCTCTTTGTAGTAGCTCTTTCTTTAACTCACCATAAGCATCCCTATCTTCAAGGTGTTCACGCAAATAATCTCTAAACAAAATTTGTCGTTCTAAAAAGCTTCCTTTATCACCATAACAAATTGAGAGATGAAATTCTGTTGGCACACCTTTTCTCAGAAAATGTCGTTCGGTTGATACGTCCTTACTAGATACATATCCAAGAGTTGCCAAAGGCTCGATAACTGATTCAATATTTTCAGAAGAAGGTATCTCAACTGCAATATCGATTATTGGTTTTGAAGCGAGTCCTGTGATAGAAGTGCTTCCAATATGCTCGATTCTAGCTATCTTGTCACCAAGCAAGCTCTTGATCCTCTCTGCTTCCTGTTCAAAAATCTCAGGCCATTTCGGATCATATTCTCTTACTTCTAGATGCGATATATCGACTGTTTCGATCTTTTGTTCCATATGCAAATTATATAAAAATCAACAGATAAAAGATACTGCACCTCAAAAGCTCTGACTTTTGATATACTTACTTCATGAATTTAACCATACCTGTTAGAGACAATATTGAACTAAAGACACTTCAGATATCTGACGCTCAAGCTTTTTTTGATATTACAAAAAAGAATAATAAATACTTGCGAGAATGGCTCGGTTGGTTGGATGACGATAAAACTGCGACTGATACTGAAAAGTATATAATCGAAAGCAATAAACGATTTGAGAACAAAGAAGGATTGGACCTTGGGATTTTTGCTGACGGTCTACAGATTGGTGGTATTGGTCTATTCCCTTGGGACACTGCAAACAAAAAGACTTCTGTTGCATATTGGCTCACTGAAGAATCTCAAGGTAAAGGAATTATGACTGATTGTCTCAAGAAGGTTATTGAGTATGCATTTATTGAAATGGGGTTAAATCGCATTGAAGTCACCTGTGCAATTGGCAATACAAAGAGTTCAGCCCTTCCTAAAAAGCTCGGTTTCACTCTTGAGGGTATTTCTCGCGAAGGGAGCTGGCTCTATGACCATTTTGTGGATTTGGAAGTGTATAGTTTGTTAGCAAAAGAGTGGAAAAGATAAAACAAATGAAAAATATCTTAGAAATCGAACGAAAATTCATCCTCTCAAAACTCCCCGATGTAAGTGGAATCATACCCATGGAGTATGAGAGATACTTTCTCGAGCGAGGTAGTGGTATTGAAACGAGAGTTCAGAAAAAAGGAAATAAATATACATACGAAAAGAAGATCGAGAAAGAAGGTGTTGGTCGGGAGCGTGCAGAAGAACGAGAAATAAGTGAGGAGGAATTTAATACATTAAAGAAAACTGCCTCAAAAGCGATCCTCCGAACTCGCTACGACATATCCCCTCTCATTGCAATCCAGGCATACCACGGTGACTACGAAGGACTTATTCGATATGAAGTAGAGTTTAATACAGTCGAGGAAGCACAAGCTTTTGTTCCCGAATCATGGCTTGGAAAAGAAATTATTGACTCCCCTATTGGGCGTGATGGAAAGCTGCTAGATTTGAATCGAGAAGAGTTTTTACTTGAGCTGAAGAAGTTTTTGTAATCAAACCTCACCTATCAACGCATAAAATCACCAACTTGCGGAAAACATCAGTTTAGGCTAGTATTTAGATATCACCACGAAAAAGCTCCTATGAGGCCCGTCCTCATAGGGCCTTTTTCTTTGTATATGTGTACTCAACCTTGTTTCTTACTGCATCTAGAAAAATCAGGAACTTTTCAGTTGGAGTATTGATTTTCTTTAATAATGCAGAGTATCTTTTTTGATCAGGAATGATGACTGCCTTAAGTTTCTTTTGATCTCTTAAATATTCAGCGAGACAATAGAAATCACCATCCCCTGAAATGATTATTGCCTTTCCATAATTAGGAAGCTCAATCATCGAGTGCAATACGAGCTCAGCATCACAGTTCCCTTTTGTTGTTCCATCTTTATACATGAGCGTTGGTTTAAAAATAACAATGTAGCCATCTTCCTGCATTTTCTTGTATATTTGCTGATTGCCTTCCATATATCCCATAAAGAGATACGCCTTCTCTACCGCAAATTTGTCTTTCAAATATATTCTTAGTTTCGAGAAATCAATCTTCCAACCTTGGTTTTTAATACTAAGGTAGAGATTCTGGCTATCTATGAAAGCAAAGTTTGGTAGTTCATTTTCCATGTACATACAAGATTATATCAAAAGCATATCTCTAGTAAATCAAACCTCACCTATCAACGCGAGCATAGCATTTTGCAGAATTTCTGATATACTCATATTATGAATATTGATCACATTGGTTTTGCAGTTTCAAACTTTAAAAAGAGTAAAGATTTTTATACCAGCACTCTATCCCCACTTGGTTTAACAATCGTTGGTGAAGGTGATACATGGGCAATGATGGGTAAAACTAAATGTGATCTATGGTTTGGTGAAATTGAAGGAGAAAATCCAAAACCAATCCATTTAGCATTCGTTGCTGAAAATCATGAACAAGTAGACGCATTTTATGCAAAAGCTATGGAAGCTGGTGCTACTGATAACGGAAAGCCGGGACTAACTCCTGAATACGGAGAAAGTTACTATGCCGCCTTTGTTATTGATATCAATGGACATAATCTAGAAGCTGTCTGTAGAACATAAAACATGAAACCTGACCCAAGACTCCATCACTACTGCCAAAATATTAAAACCGGATATTTGAAGGATGTAATTGAAATGTATTCCCTCCTCGATTTTGATATCGTATACAATCCGGGAGAACAAGCTGGCTGGATCATGGTTGGTCAGAAACAATTACGTTTTGCAATACAAATTACTCAAGTCGATGATACTCCAATAGCTGATTTAGATGTAAAGAAAAGAACTCATATTGCTTTCCTTTCAGACAATCCGAAAGAGGTAGTTGAAAAGATTAGAACTTGGGCTGAAACGAAAGGATTGGAATTTAGACAAGGTGGTTGGTCTGATCGAGAACTCTATTTTGATTTACCTGATGTATTCATCAACTTTGTTGTAGAGGTAATGCATACTTCGATTGAAGAAGAATAAATGTATGAAAAAGATTTACATAACTGGAGTTTCAGGGACTGGCAAAACAACAATTTATGAAGAGTTAAAGAAACGAGGATTTACTGCGATCAGTTTAGATGAAACAGATGACTTGTGTTGTTGGGCAAGTAAAAAAACTAAAGAAAAAGTAGAGCGACAAGTAGAACTTAATATAGAATTTACCAGTACACACGACTGGATTTGTGATATTGAGTATTTGAAAAAGCTTTTAGCCAAAGAGACTGATAAAGATATGGTATTTGTCTTGGGAGTTGCTTCTAATCAAAAGGAATTTCTGACTATGTTTGATAAGGTACTAGTTCTTCAGTGTAAACCTGAAACCTTTCTACACAGACTTACACACAGAACTAATAATGAGTTTGGTAAAGATGAAACTGTACGAAGTGCGGTTCTTGGGTGGTATCAAGAGTTTGAAAGTGAACTTCTATTACGAGGAGCGATTTCTATCGATACGGACAAGCCCCTAAACGAAGTCGTGGAAGAGGTACTAAGGCAAGCTGGGATATAAATCAAACCTCACCTATCAACGCGAGCATCCTTGCTTTTTTCGAACAAAAGCATATAATACATGTATCACTATGAAAAAGACCCTTACGTAGATACGTCTACGTCGGGGGTTTTTTCTTTTATAGCTTTCTTGAGAACTTGTGGTACTGCTCATTGAGAAATGTGATTTCAATATTCTTGTTTCTGAGCAAGAAGGAACACTTTTTCTTGTCTGGAGCAATTACTCTTTCGAGAGCAGAATTACTATTAAGAAATTCAACGAGGCAACCAAAGTCTCCATCACCTGTAATCAATACACACTTCTCATACGCTTTAGTGTAGAAATCTGACGTTGTCTTTAAAACGAGCTCAGCATCACAATTCCCTTTTATAACTCCACTCACAGAAATAGTTTGCTTGAAGATCAGGATAAAACCACACTCTTGTAGATGTTGATAAAATTTCACTCGATCAGGAACTAAGCCGATGAATAAATATACTTGGTCTGGTGTGTACTTCTGCCGTAACCATCCTTTAAATTTTTTATAATCAATTTCAAAACCCAGCTCTTTGGCACTGCGATATAGATTATTTCCGTCAATATAAATATTAGTTTTACTCATGTAAATGCATTTTATCATAGAAGAACCAACCCTCACCTGTCAAAGCGAGCATTAAAAAGTAGGCAAAAATCGCTATTGTTGTCTTTATTGACAATGTGTGATAAGATGTGTCTTGGTAAAACACAAACCCCAACCCCCTTATTAGGATGGATAAAGACCTTTTAAAGAAACTTCTGACTCAGAATACTTTGGTGATCGATGGTGGTGTGGAGAGTGCGGTCGGAGCCTACATCTTCGATTCCCTTCAAGAGCTCAAGAGTCGTGGTAATCCTCCGATAGAACTCACCATCGCATCAAACGGTGGAGACGTCACTGTTGGCCTCGATATCTACGACATGCTCGCGACCTACCCCGGAGTCATCAATGGAACCGTCGTTGGGTATGCTCGAAGTATGGGAGTAATCATTCTCCAGGCATGCAACCGACGTCTCGCTCATCAACACGCCAGGCTCCTGATTCACCACGTCTCAAGACGCCAGGTGAACCTCGATATCCTGGTATCACAAAAGCGGCTCGCAAAGACGGTCACAGAAATGCAACGACAACAACAGTTTCTGTACCGTATCCTTGCCGGGAAAACCAAACGAACTATCCCGCAGATTCGCAAAGCATGCTCCCTCGACAAAGACATGTCAGCAGAGGAAGCGCTCGTATTCGGACTGATTGATGAGATCACTCCAGTGCGGACGAAGTCACCCACCTGAATGATAGTTCAACTCACACAGCCACCAATGTCGAAAGACCTCTTGGTGGCTTTTGTCTTTTACCTCAAAACCCACCTATCAAAGCGAGTACTATTTGACATATGTAAGTATTCATTATAGAATTCTTTTTGAACAATAACCACCACACCTGAAAGATCTTCAAATGGACTTCATTCACAACTACCTATTCGTCATTGCAGGATGGTTCCTGATTGGACTCATCGCCAAAGGGATCATCCGGGGAAACAACATTGAGTTGCTCCGACGAGCCGATCTGAAGAATCGTAAGACCAAGATGAACGTCTACTGGGCGCTTCGCTGGGAGCGTGTAGCTTTCCTCCTCGGCCCCATCGGACTCTACCAAGTCGTGTACCGGAGTGTTCGCACTGATACTTCGTTTAGTCTGTTTCAGTTTTCCTTGCGCCCGCATGGTTTGGGTGTACGTTTGCCATTTGTCCCGACACACTATGACGGGAGGCTCATCGACACTCATGGTAAGAAGCACATGTCGGAAAGTCCTCAATGATTCGTGACACCACCACCTCCCCGCGAGACAGCCATCGCTCGGGCGGTGGTTTTCTTTTGCCTCAACCCTGATCTATCAGAAAAGTTTTTTCCAAATAATTACTGCAGTAAATACAATGTAGAAAATAGATGCAAACACCATGAAGATATTCGTTACCCATCCCGGCCTCAATTCTTTTGGCAATTTAAAATTATTTAAATATATTAAAACAGGAGAATATATTGCCATTGTAAAACCACCGAGTACCGCACTAATAGTTAAAAGCAGAAGTGGCTGTTCCAATGACAAGAGTGAGGCACTAATTATTATAATCCCAATAATTAGAGAGTAGTACAACTTATTCAGAGGAATATCTTTAATCCATTTCAACTTTCTTTGAAATGGACCTATGCGAGAATTTACATACAAAATATCAGAAACAATTCTTGTAAAAGCGTCGATTACTGTCCACATCACAGAGAACAACATTAGGAACGCCATTACCAAAAACAAATTAAAGCCAATGGGTCCCCAGTTCTCACCAAAAATATGAGCTTGTACCACGGCCACATTTAATCCTTCAGGAATCAGACCGTGTGGTACCAAAACAACATAGGCGTTGACACTAAGTAGTATTAGAGTCACCAGACCCAGAAACCAAAAGATGATTCCTTGATCAATTCTGATAAAGCGCATCCATTTCTTCCATCGAGCCATGTGCTCGGGAGTCGGATCAAATCGATACCCTTGATAGGAAACGGCTTCTGTTTTGCCTGTAATTGGATTCAATATCTGCCCGACATGTTTACCCATACCTACTTGTTTATCGCGATACCAAAGCGAAACACAAAGATTTAATAGTCCTCCAGCACCAGCAAATACTACAGCGCCCATCAAAACAGACAGATCTATCCCTTTCGGCACATACCCAAAATTTAACAACCCAGAAAAAACCATTTTTAAATCACCCAACGTCAAAGAAAGATAACTTGAAATAACTAGCAAAACAAAAAAAGTGGGCACAATAATTTTAAGAGAACGCTCGAGTATTTGATATGCAGATTTCCCAATAAATGTAAGAATTGCAACCAGAACAAGACTCGCTATTGCCCACCATAGATAATGTCCAAAGCCAAAGAGTTCACTCAGTGTGGTCCCTATCGCAGCAGCCCAACCAGGCCAAACATAGAGTAAACCTGCAGAAAAAAGCCAAAAAGGAGCAAACCATTTAAAGACACGAGAAGAAGAGGTAAAAAAACTTTCGCCTGTCGCCAGTGCGTGTCGTGCAACCTCTTGATTTATAAAATACTGAAAAGTAATACCTAAAATGGCTGCCCACAAAATATCTAGTCCGTGTTTCGTGACTAAATGTGGCCACATAATGAGTTCGCCTGTGCCTATGGCCAATCCCATCGTCACAACACCCACACCTAGCGCTTTACTCCAATGTGGTGGATTTGGAAGTTCTCTTGTCTCCATTTCTCCATAATTGTTGTTTGTCATGAACTAATTGTAACAGCATTAAATTATATTTGACAAACATTGATATGTGTAATACTATATAAAAAGGCAATATGAAATACCCCATACTGTTTTGGACAAGTCTCATGTTTCTTTTGTGGGTCGTCTGGAAATTCCTCCTTCGGAACGAGCGGCGACCACACAGGACAAACTATCTCGCAGTGATGAGTCGGGAACGCTGGGAAACCAGTGGGACCATCCGTCGCCGTCTTGAGAAGATTTACGGTGGATGGATCAACGAGTACGAGTTTAACTTGTACATGCGCCAGCTGGTGGACGAAGGATTTGTCGTCCAAAAGGAAACCAGCCGAGGGTGCCTATTTCGGGCAAAAGCAAATTACATTCCCCAGCTCAAAGACCTTCAGCCCTCTTTTCAAAGGGCCTGATGTATTCGGTAAGTGCAACCCCGCTCTCGAGAGCGGGGTTTTGTTTTAAAATTTGTTACCGATAGTCGTCACTCAGTCAGGAAATTTTGATATACTGTATGTATGCAAAAAATACTTTTAATTACTTCACTGCTGACGATCACTGTAGGTGTATTTATGATATTGGGAGGAATATGGGGAATTTTCTTTACCTATAAAAACGTTGCTAGAGAAAGTATTACAACGCCTCCTGATGCATCCATTCCTTCGACCAAAGTTCGAGGACCTCTTACCTTAAAAGCGCAGTCTGACATCATACGACAACATGTCCTCCACACAACAGAAGGAAAAACATACGCACAAATGCCACAAACAGAAGCTCGTAATATATGGATCACCGCAACAACACTCATCACAGCGCTGAATCTAGGGATTGTCAGCTATGCACTCTCTGGAATTGTGATGTTTGTGGGAGTACTATCCATCTTGATCGGAATAATTTTGTTTATTAAGTAAAAAAGATGAATAATAAAATTAAACTCACAATCTCTCTCATCGCTCCCCAAGCAGCAGGACTCATCGGCTCAATATTTACAGCATCATCAGTCACCGGCTGGTACAGCACTGTCACTCGACCAGAGCTCGCTCCACCAAACTGGATTTTTGGTCCCGTTTGGACAACGCTCTTTGTACTCATGGGCATAGCCCTGTTTCTCGTCTGGAAAAAAGAAGACTCACAAAAAAAGAAAGTAAAATTAGCGCTGCAACTTTTTGTGGCTCAGCTCGTACTCAACACCTTGTGGTCTGTCATATTCTTTGGTCTTCAGTCACCAGGATGGGCTTTTGTTGAAATTATCTTCCTCTGGATATCGATCGCCCTTACCATAACTGTATTTACTCCCATTTCACGACTGGCAGCATGGCTCCTCGTTCCCTATTTGGCGTGGGTTTCATTTGCTGCATATCTTAATTATTCAATCTGGATGCTAAACTAATATAAAAACATATGAAAGGATACACTGAAAATATTGAAAAACTATCACTTGAGAATGAAAACTTTAGAGAAGTACTCTATACAGACAAAAAGAGCCAACTTGTCTTGATGTCACTCCTTGCGGGAGAAGAAATAGGAGAAGAGGTCCATGATGTCGACCAGTTTTTGCGTGTAGAAAAAGGAACAGGAACTGCAATCATAAATGATGTCTCACATGAAATCAGTGACGGCAGTATCATCCTCGTACCAGCTGGATCAAAACACAATGTGACAAATACTGGCTCTGAATCCATGAAGCTCTATACCCTCTACATGCCTCCACATCACAAAGACGGAACTATTCATAAGACCAAAACAGACGCTGTAGCTGATACTGCTGATGAGTTTGATGGAAAGACGACAGAATAGTTAGAGTGTAATTATTTCTGCAGCAAACCGATAATCTTTTCGAGTTTTGTGTTGATTATTTCTAGTTGTTTTTTAGTGTCATCTCCCCCGTTTTCTCGTACAGTGCTTCGTGAAGTCCGTGGTGCCATATGTTCTTTTCCATCAAAACAGTTCTTACAGTACACCGGTCGATCGCCTGTAGGTCGAAAAGGAACTTCACAGTCTTTACCACAGCTTCCACACGTAGCACTGTGCATACTCACTGGTCGTGACGCATCTCTCCCTCCTTTGTATCCGCCTTTAAAACCTCCCTTGAAACCTCCCTTACCTCCTTTTGAATAGTTGTTCATCAAGTGACCATACCACGTGAGTGTGAATAAGGCAAGGTTTGTACAAATAAAAAAGCCGAGGACGTGATCCTTGGCTCTGTAGCACTCGTTGAGTGCGATTACTTCTTGACCTGTCGGGTCTCGATCGTCACCTCGACAATCGGCCCGTTTCCGACTTTCGGTACCGCACGAAGCGTGTGATGTTTCGCCGTCTTCAGGAGCTCATGGGAACCCTGTGCGACATTGCAAACGACGACATACCAGTCGCTGGGACCGGTGAAGACACCGTCAGGGTTGGAGAAAACATTGTCATTCCAACTGGACAAAGGGTCGATTGCGAGCGCGACCTTTCCGTCCGGGATCAGGAAGAAGTCGTAATAACCTGCCTTGTCCGAATCTTCAAACGGCCCGATGTTCCGATCGAGGGTTTCGATCGAAAACTCAATGAGACCCATTCCCTCACGAAAGAGGTACATGCCCTTTTTGTCGAGGGTGGGCTCTGCCATCAACTCATCACGGACCCTGAGCCCGAGTCGCAACGTGAGAGTTTCCGTGACGGTCCATCCCTCCTCCCCGCCGGGGATGAGGGTGGGCGTAATGCTGCCCGCGACGATCTTGAGGGTGGTGATGACAACTGCGAAAAACAATCCAATTTTCTTCAATTTTTGTGTGTGTTGAGGTTTACTGTATCCAGGTTCACCGACCTGGAGCCGGCGATACCATAACACACATATAGAAATAAAGCAATAGTGTATAATTATCTCATATGAACAATAAAACCATCTCTGTTCACGACAAAATGCAGACAGGCTACACCTACACGCTGACTGCGCCAATGGGTAAAAACTTTGATCCTGAGTTTACCCCTGACCTCACTCCAAAAGAAATGCTCGCATTGGGAATATTTGGAGGTAAATATATGAACGATTGTACTGAAGAATTCCCCACTGATTGGTATACTCACAAAAAAGACACAAACTACTTTGGAGTAAAAGCGAGTCAACCACTATCAGTATGGCGCGCAAAAGGCTGGATCAATGAAGAGCACGACCCTCGCGGCTGGTTCCAGTGGTATTGCCGCTACTATATGGGACGCAGACTTCCAGAAGAAGACGCTCGACAGATAAAACGCTGGAAAGCGATGCGACGACACATTGCACAGATAAAACTACACTGCCGAGTCGGAGACGAAGGATGTCATAGCAAACAACGCCAAGCACTCTTACACTGGGCATATGACAGTCGAAAGATGTAGGTTATAATGTGATAAATATTTCACATTCATGAGCCGCAACATTTTCAGACACATACCCCTCGAAGAACGGATGCTCGTTTATAGCGGCATAAAAGAGAAAAAAGAAAGCGTGAGTGATACAGTCAAAAAAGCTGTACGACCTATCATCACACTAGCAGTAATCGTCTTTGCGCTCATCGGTGGAGGACTGACTTTTGCATTTGTGGCAGTAAACACTCACCTTACGAGCAGTGAAGGGATCATCGACCGACAAGCAGATGGTTTTTGGGAGGCAGGTAAAAGTACTGCTGCTGTGGTAAACAGTGGGGGTTCTGACTCTTTCTTTAATGGCCAAAACTACTGCGACCTCAAACGATTAAAAGAAAAATACCCTGGTACTTTCCTACGCATCTTGAACCTAGCACTCAATGACAAAAAAGAGCTGGCGCAGAACAACATAAGCGTAGCGATTGATAGTCTCAACGAAAAAGAAGGTGCGGATTTTACCTGTGATGAGCAGTTTTCACGAGATATAAATAAAAGAGATTTTGAAGTACTTGCAGATGTTGTCGATCAAGGTGATCTATTTATCTTTGCAAATACTGACGAATGGAACTTCTTTAAGATGGCCGTAATCAAAGATGCTGATATTTTAAAACGAGTTGAGCGAGAAACAGGTATTAGAAGTCGCATCCTCGTTGCCCAGCTTGTATCAGAGCAGATGCGTTTATTTTATTCAAATCGTCCAGCATTTAAACAAGCCGTCGCTCCCCTCAAAGTACTTGCAAGCATGAGCCAGTTTTCATGGGGTGTGTTGGGTATAAAAGAAGAGACGGCTACTGCAGTTGAAAAAAACCTCAAAAACGAGACTTCTGTCTTTTACCCAGGACCAGAGTATGAAAATCTTTTAGATTTTAAAACAGAAGATAAAAACGCTGAACGTTTTAAACGCATCACTGACTATCGAAACCATTATTATGCCTACCTTTACGCTGCGCTGTACAACAAGCAAGTCATCACTCAGTGGCTACGCGAAGGTGTAGATATTTCTAAACGACCTGAAATCCTCGCCACCCTATACAATATCGGCTTCAAAAACTCAGAGCCAAATGACGATCCTCAAACCGGTGGTGCCGAATATATCATCGATGGCAAAAAATACAGCTTTGGAAGAATTGCTTACAATTTCTACTACTCAAGTGAGCTATTAGATGAGTTTCCACAGTAATTGACAGAGGGTATAAAAAGGGGTAAAAAGATACGAGGAACCCTCCCCATATGATGCACCTTCTACAAATGTATTCGAACGTTTTCGTGATAGGAGGCATTATGCTCCTCATCTTGCTCAGTTGCACAACCGCCAACAAGTACATCGCTGAGATCGAGTACCAAAAAGTCCTCGATGTGATGTGCTACGAAGACTGGATGACACTCGACCAGATCTGGGCCGCAGTCGAAACAAGTGCGGGCGAAATGATTTTGAAAGACCGTGTTCAAATGATTCTCACCGAACTCGTCTATGATGGCCGAGTAGCGATCAACACTCCGGACCCTAGGTCTGACCTCAAGGAGACCTATCGACGCAGACACGACGGAGGCAATCGCCCTTGCGATGTGATCCCCGTAGGGATACCCAGCACCCAACCTGCGTAAGCAGCAAGGTGAAATTGGAACCAACAAAAAGACTACCGCCACGCGGTAGTCTTTTTTTAACTTCCTATTTTAAATCCAAACCAGATTCCCTATACTCCACCCACCTTTGTAGGATCGATCCTATTGAATTACTTAGCTTTTCCGAGGATACTGTACATACCAGTACCACAAGTTGGACACTTTCCCTTTACTGCCTTTCGGCCGTTCTTCATAGTAACTTCTTGTTCATCCTTCATTTCTCGCTTGGCCTTACATTTAACACAGTATGCAGTTGTTGCCATATATAAATATTTATTTTCTAATAGACACATTATAGTACACGTACAGTATTTAACAAGTCGTTTTTATAAAGAGATGCAAAAGATTTGCATCTGTATAATCTTTGTGTATACTCATGTACATGACTCTATACATATTCTTAAGTGCATTCGCCATCATGCTTGCATCGTTATCAGGTATCTTCTTTGCAAGTAAACATATATCATTGTTTCTCGAAAGAAATCTCAAGGTATTGATCGCCTTCTCTACTGGAGTATTTGCGATGATTACGTATTCCCTATTAGCCGAATCGCTCGAACACGGACTTAGCATCCCCGCTCTCATTATGAGTGGAATCTTGGGAGTACTATTCCTCGAAATTGTTAGCCATATTATCCCTCAGGCTCACCATCACCATGACGCAGTGAGTGATCATGAGCACTCAATGATCGATGCTCGGCGAGTACTTTTGGGTGATGCTGCACACAATATTGGTGACGGGATCATCCTCGTCCCAGCTTACCTCGCTGGACCACTTATCGGTATTGGTACTACAGTCGCTATTCTCTTTCATGAAATGGTCCAAGAAATTGCAGAGTATTTTATTTTGCGTGAAGCCGGGTACACGGTAAGAGAAGCTCTTACTAGAAACTTCTTTGCTTCAGGGAGTATCCTCATCGGAGTCGGTATTGCACTTTTCTTTGCTAATACTGGAAATCTAGAGCTCTACATGCTTTCTTTTGCAGCTGGTAGCTTTATGTACATTATTTTCCGTGATCTGTTGCCGAGCATTTATAAATCTATAAAGAAAAATAAACAAGTGTATCGTTTCTTGATCGCTGGAATCCTAGGTATGATCGTAATGTTTGGAGTCACTCGTCTTGCACCACACGAGCAGGAAGAAACTGAGGTCGTGCATGAATAATAAAAAACCCCGGCGCACGCGTCGGGGTTGGTGTTTGTGGAAGTAGCCTGGACTACCACTCACATGTATGGCTTCCAAAGTACATACTGATCATTTGATCGTATTTGGCACAGTATCCAAAGACCTTGGTCGCCGACCGGTAGCGAAACAGCTTTAGCCCTGGGTCATCCGGGTTTTCATGCTCGGTAATAATCGAGCTCACGAGCTCGGGATAGTCGGCAGGATCGACGACACTGTAGACATACTTCCAATTCTTTGCCGCGGCGCGCAGCATCGTAGGTCCGCCGATGTCGATGTTCTCGACCGCAGCCTCAAGTGTACAACCGGCCTTAGTAATGACCTGCTGGAACGGGCAGAAGTTCACTACCAGGACGCGCAGGTCCACGAAATTCAGAGCCTCAGCTGTTCCGACATGATCCGCATTATCCCGACAATAGAGGAGACTGACCTCAACCATGGGATGCAGAGTCTTCAATCGCCCATCGAGACACTGGGGGTAGGACGTGAAATCCTCAATCGGGGTGACGCCCTCGATACCACCAGCCTGCAAGGCCACCAAAGTACCGCCAGTTGAAATGATACTGTAGCCGTTTTGCTGAAGCCGACTGGCAAGGTCGACAATGCCAGTTTTGTCAAAGACTGAAAGAAGAGCAAATGGTTTATACGCCATGGTTTCTAGTATGCTGAAGTTTGCTGCAAATCTCCCCTTTTTGGGAGAAAGTTCGTGTTAAGACTACAGAATGTGCACCAAGGTGTCAAATATGGATTTTCCTCAGTTCTGCACGATGTTTTTTGTATTCGGGCATGGTGATTGCAACTAGATCCCAGAAATCTTGTGAATGATTGAGCTCACCGATATGGCAAAGCTCGTGAACGATGATGTATTCTGCCAAATGTTCTGGGATGAGGGCGATTTTATAATTGAAATTTATACTCCCCGTTCTCGAACAGCTTCCCCATCGTGTCTTTTGATTACGGATACTGATATTTTTGTATGCAAAATTGTATACCTTGTTGTAGTGCTCTATTTTATTCTGCGCGAGGGCACGCGCCTTTTCTTTGTATAAAAGATAGTCTCTCTTTGTAGTTTTGATCTTTGTAGTAAACGAGCTGAAGTATTGTATCTTGTCCAAAATCCAGCTTTTCTTTTTGGTAATAAAGTTTTCAATCAGACTGAGGTCGGTATGTTCGGGTGCAGACACAATAACATTACCTTCACAATTTACGGTGAGTCGTAGGCTACGTGAGCGTTTTGAAAACTTGAGCGTATATACCATCGATCCAGTATAACAAAAGAACTGTCCGGGAGTGGACAGTTCGAAAAGAAAACAAAAGAGCGAGGGTGGTACACAAACTAAAGAGTCTGTGTACCGAGGAAGGATGAAAGCCGAGCTAACATCCAGAAGAAAGAAAAAGGGCCCGATCGCGGTGACAAAGTCACGTAATACATTCTGGGCACGCGTGGAGTTAGGACATGCAGTGTCCTTGGTACGTTCCCGAAGGATTGTACCATTGTGAGGGGCCACTTACTTCGATTCAATGATCCCGATCCGGAGTAAATATAGCATATATGGTATATAAAATCAAGTGTATTTTTGCTTGAGTATGTTACAATCATTTCATGAAAAATGTTCTCATATCATTTGTGGTTTTGTTCGTTTTGACGAGTGGTGCTTTGACAAACTATAGCTATTCAAAATCAAAAGCCCTCAAAGTCAGCCAGCTCGAGCTTGCAAGCACGACAGAGGCATACAGATCACAACTCGAACAGGCAAATCGCGAAAAAGAACTGGTGCTAGAGCAGTATGAAAATGAGCGCAGAAAAAATAACAAGTTCGAAGAAGATATCGAGCAGATTGCTGACACTGTGGATGATCTAGAGAAACTAAAGAAATTAGATAAAGAACTTTTGCAAAAATATTCAAAGGTATATTTTCTAAACGAACACTATGTTCCAAAAACATTAGAGACTATCAGTAGTGGATACGTTCTCACTGGTAGAAACCCTCAACAGTTTCATTCAAAAGCGATGAGATACCTAGAAAACATGTTTGATGCAGCCAAAAAAGACGGTATCGAGCTTCGTGTTGTCTCTTCATATCGTTCTTTTGCAACACAAGCCATTGTCAAAGCAAATCATAAAATGCTATACGGTACTGGTGCGAATCAGTTTTCAGCTGATCAGGGATACTCTGAGCACCAGCTTGGCACGACGATGGATTTGACTACAGCAAAGCTAGGCGCAAATTTTGAGACAATAAATAAAGACCCCGCATATACATGGCTCACTGAAAATGCATACAAATATGGTTTCGTACTTTCATACCCAAAGAGTAATGCATATTACATCTTTGAACCATGGCACTGGAGATTTGTCGGGACTGACCTCGCTGCTGACCTACGCCGACAAGGAAAATTCTTTTATGACCTAGAGCAACGAGACATCGACGGATACCTCCTCCACATCTTTGACTAGCGCCAATCAATCGGTTTTGCTAAATGCGTATTTGCCTTACTAAAGGGTTTCGAACCAAAGAAACCGTCATATGCAGAAAAAGGCGAAGGGTGTGGTGACTCTATTACAAAATGTTTTGTACGATCTATGATACTTCCCTTTTTCTTTGCATAGTTCCCCCACAGGATAAAAACAATGCCTTTTCTTTTTTCTGAAAGGGTACGGATTGCCGCATCAGTAAACTCTTCCCAACCTTTTTTCTGATGAGAACCCGGACTATTCGCACGGACCGTGAGCGTCGCATTGAGCAATAGTACTCCCTGTTTTGCCCAACGGGATAGATCACCATCAGGATATGGCTCATAACCCATGTCTTCTTTTATTTCTTTAAAAATATTTTTGAGTGACGGAGGTAGTATGATACCAGAGTGCACAGCAAAAGAAAGTCCATTTGCCTGCTTTGGCCCATGATATGGATCCTGCCCGAGGATGACCACCTTCACAGTATCAAAAGGACACATATCAAACGCGCGGAAAATGTCTTTCGGGTGAGGAAAGACATTTTCTGTAGCATATTCTTTTTTGACAAAGGCGCTTAAATCTTTGAAATATTCTTTTTCTTCTTCTATCTCTAGCATAGGTCGCCACGATGCTTCAACCTTCATTACATTGCTGTTTGAGAACCGACGCAATCTTTGCATGACTTCTTGTGAGTGACCACAAGGAAGATTGCTGACAGACCGACGAGAGTGTACACGATTCGAGCCAACACAGTGCCCAAAACCATACCTACCCCCCAATTAAATACTCCGATAAGGAGCCAGTTCAATCCCCCTATCACAAGCAAAACGAAAGCTATTTTATGTAGTGTTTTCATATAAAAATATAATTATGTTTCGACCTTATACCTAAATTATACCATGGTGATGATGGTGATTTTCTTGTGAATGTTTTGGATTTGCACGCACCATAAAGACAGATATGAGCGTTGTTATTGGTACCGCAAGTACAAGGCCGATAGATCCGACAAGCGTACGCACAATCTCAGCAGAAAATATTTCTTTGTTTATAACAACAAGCGGATCAAGTGTTGAAGTTGAAAAAAGCAGTAATAGTGGCAGCGAGACTCCAACATACGCTATCGCCAATGTGTTTATAAGTGCACCGATATGCTCGCGCCCCATGCGCAGTACTCGGGCATAGACATATCGCTTACTAGCTTTTGGGTTTATTGTATAGAGTTCTTCTACTGATATAGCCTGACCGATAGCCACATCATAGAGCACACCGAGGAGACCGATCATGATTCCACCGAGTAGTAGTCCTGTAAAATCTATTTTTCCAGAAGTCGCTTGGTTTAAATAAACTGACTCGTCACTTTCAAATCCAGTCAGCTGCGTAACATCCACCATCACTGTAGCCAGTGCACCAGTAAAGATAACGGTCACAATCATACTGATCACAGCTGCAGAAGTGGTGCGATTGAAACCGTGTGTGATGTACGAACCCACAATGATGATGAGTGAGGAAACACCTGTGGTGAGAAGGATAGGTGAAAAACCTTTTAATATTCCAGGCAAAAGAACATACCCAATGAGCACAAGACTGCCCAGTAAACTGACTATTCCGCGCACTCCCTGCATTCCACCAAATATGATAACCAAAATCAAAAAGGCGACTGTCAGATATATGAGTATGTCGATACGGTACGGATCTCGAACTGAATACAGTTCTTTCCCATCCTCACTTCGTACTACTTGTAATATATATGCAGTATCGCCTTTTTGAAGCTGTACATAATCATTCTCAATCAAGACACTCTTTCCTTTCATATCGCCATTTAAAAACTGTACTTCTATAGTTTGGTGAGGTGTTGTCATCCCAAGACCAGGGAGTGTACGAATCTCTGAGGAAACTACTTCAGTAACAACGGCTTTGTATGTGCGTTCTGCATCGCTTGCATGTCCAAGAAATGGAACTGCCAGGAAAAAGAGGACGAAAATGTATTTCATGAGCACATTATAGCAAACTATCGTACTGCTTCGATTGTTGTCTCTATTTCTCCTACTGCAGCTACGGTTATACGACTTGTCGAGGCATTACGAGAGACTGTGTATGCAGTATTGTAGTCCGTAGCACTTACATAACGAGCATTTGGATCACTCGGATCTATCGGCAACGCTGAAATATATGTAGGAACCAAACAATCCAATATGTCTGCATTAGCGCTACTGATGGGCTCGGCAGTATTTGCGATCTGATAATCACATGTAAATACTCCTTTATGCTCGGACATATTCTGAGATATCGCATTTGCTATTGCTGAGACATTTGCGAGTCGTTGTGTATCGCGAGCCAGTTTGAACTGGCGAGTAGGGTTTACCGCAACCAGTACTGCCGCAGACAGTACAGCAATGATACCGATCACGATCAACACTTCTAATAATGTAAATCCTCTTTTCAATGAATATGTATATTTCATTTATTTTTATTATCTAATAATGAATACAGTATAGAAAAATGAAATGAAATCCTTATGAATTTTTAATAAAATCTAAATAAAATTTTTACTCTTTTTGTACCAAAAACGGCCTGTTGTCGTCACCACCACTAACATATCCCCAGTTTTTCCATAACAAGTGATATTTTCTTTCCTCCAAATAAAATCTTCTGGCACTACTCCTGAGATATATAGCTGATACGCATACTCCAGGCAACGGTTTGCTGCATCTTCTAAACGCGACAACTCACTCTTGTAGAATTGTTGGTCTATATATACAAAAAGCCACTGCGCTTGTAGTGCGATGACTGTAGAAAGGACCAGGCATGCCCATACTCCGATAGTAATAGCTATGAACCCTCTATTCTTTGTATATTTCCTTGATATGATCGATGGTTTTGTGTGCATGTGTATGTATGTCGATAACGATAGGGATACTGATCCCACTTAATATGCTCAATAATGAAATGTATAAAAGTAATTCAATTAGCATAAGTAAAATGTATTGTGGCAAAGCCACTTTTAAGACCGACTAGTAATGTATCTTTGTCACAGGAAAGTGAGATCGAATCACCATTGAGTGGGATCGTATACATATAAGTAAATGGTTTCTTCCAAACTTGTACGCCTTTTGTGGCTACAAATAGTAGATCCCCAGAGCTCACCAGTCCATAGACACCTGTTCCGATATCTACAGAGGTACTCCCTAACAAAAACAGTTCGTGATTGCTTTTGTTATTGAATCCCCCGACCGTTCTCCCAAAATATATTTCTGTTCCCGAAGCAGCGAGTGCCTTGCCCTGCTGTGTTTCCCAACCACTCGGTGAGAACGTACCCTTCCCCAGTATATGTAGCTGATTCACATCTGAAGCTGCAACATATATTTTGTCGGTGACATATATATCGTTTATCTGTGAGTTTGTCTCATACATATTTTGAAGTGAGAGATTTTCATTGAGCACGGCGAACTCTGGCCCCGAAGATTTTTCCACTCCAATATATATTTTGTTTTGGTCAAAGAGTATCACATTGCCAGTGCTCGCAAAAGCGTATGCAGCTATTACTTTTGGAGAAAGTATATTTGAAATATCGATTTTCTGTACTTGTGAAAGTGAACTGGTATTTGCTGCATACACAAAACCTTTTGTGACAGCAATGTCGCGTAGCCCTGGACCAGTAGGGAGTGCGGCCTCGACGGCACCATTTTTGAAAATATACAGATCTGGATCTGACTGCATATTTGAATCTGCTGTGACGAAAACATACCCACTCCTCCCCACTACCGAAGTCACGAATGGCAGTGTGACATACTCGATCGAAGAAACTGTGTAATGACTATTAAGAAAGCATGTATCGTACCCTCTATATCTATCAGAAAAAACAGGTTCAACAATCGCAGGTAAAATAGTCTTTTTTGATAATACTTGATTTGTATAAGCGTCAAACTCAAAGGCGGTCACCGTCATGGTGGTGACAATGAGGAGCGCCAGTAATGCCTCGATGATGGAAAATCCTCTAGCGTACATGTTGAGTAATAGAATACAGGGGAGTAATCATCGACAGAGCAATAAAGCAAACTGCAAAGCCCATACACAGCATCGATACTGGCTCTACGGCCGACGTGATACTTTTGGTATAACTAGAAAATTTCTGTTCATACATTTCTCCAATCTTTTTGCACATATTACCCAACCTCCCAGAATTTTCTCCAACTAAAAGCATTGAGTGTATTTCTTTTGGAAACATACTCTGCTGCTCAATGATGTATGAGAATGATATCCCCTGCCGAACTGATGTAGCGATATGTATCAGTATTTCTTTTATATATTTTGAATCTTCCATATAAGCGCACTCAGTACTTGCTTCGTCCAGCCCTATCCCTGAATCTAGATATGAACCGATCCGAGAAAAATACTGAGAGATCTTTTGAGTCATATACCATTTTTTAAGCACGGGTAATTTGAATAAAAGAAATTCTCTCTTCCAAAACGAAAGAGTTGTAGCAAGACCAAACAAGATAGCATACAACCACCACCAACGAGCAAAACTATCACTTACAAACAACACTGTCCTCGTCGTAAACGGTAATGTCGATTTCATACCGATAAAGAGCGGCATCATTTTAGGAAAGATGTACGCCACCAAGAAAATGACAATGCAAATCGTAACCAAAAACAAAACACATGGGTAGAGTAAGGTCAGTAATATTTTGTTTTTAATCTCTTTTTCTTTGCGCAGTACAAGAGCGATATCGCCACAGGCCTCATGAAGCGTGGCCGTCTTTTCACCTTGGATAATACGCGAGACGATAAACGCTGCGATATTTTTCTCTTTAAGGATTGATGATAGTGTCTTCCCCTTTTTAAATTCATCGAGTACGTCATGTTGTTTGAGAATGATTAAAGAATCGATAACGGTGATTTGAGCTGACAAAAGATACGCCAATTGTTCATATATCATTTCCTTTGCCCAAGACACGTTCGATCTCTGTATATGTTGTCTCACCCTGACTAACCAGATCTTTTGCATATTCATACATTTTTCGATAATTATGTTTGTGTTTTATCTCATATATTGCCTTTCGACCTTTATACCCGCGCTCATCACATTCATCACATCCGTCACCTGCGCACTGCTTACAAACCAAACGGATCAAACGCTGTGCGATGGCTACCAGTGATATGTCTTGCATCACGAACTCTGGGATACCCATATCGATGAGGCGCATTTTGACCGCCTCTGCTGAATCGGTATGGATTGTAGAGAGCACCACATGGCCTGTAAGTGCTGCATTTACCGCCACACTTGCGGTCTCGGCGTCGCGGATTTCACCGATCATGATCACATCTGGATCCTGACGCAAAATAGCGCGTAACCCAGAAGCAAACGTAATATGATGCGTCTTAGCTTGGACCTGTCGCACACCTTTGAGGGTATACTCGACGGGATCCTCTATCGTCACCACTATCTTTCTTTGCTTAATGAAATATGAAAGTAATGTATAGAGCGTAGTTGTTTTCCCAGAGCCTGTCGGTCCAGAAACAAGGATGATGCCTTTGTCTTTTTTCAAAACATTCTCGATGACTGATAACTGCTCTGCCTGCATGCCCAAGTCTGCCAGAGAAAACTCTGTATTCTTTTTTTCTAATATTCTAAATACAGCATTTTCTCCATATATAGTGGGTATGATCGATACTCGTATGTCGATGCCTCCATAGCTCCAACGTCCATCTTGTGGTTTGAAGCGCTCGTCGACACGCATACCTGCAAGGATTTTGATTCGAGCAATGAGCTCGCTATGCAATGCCTTGGCTATTTTTTCGATATCATAAATCACTCCATCGATACGGTAACGGACAACAATAAAATCTAAATCAGGGTCGATATGGATGTCCGAAGCACGATGTTTGTATGCGTTGGTGATGATGTAATCGATATAGTCAGGCATGCATACAGTATAGAAAGTGGAAATGAAATCCGTATGAAGAAAAAATGAAATAAAAATGAAATTTCATCCACCTCTGTCGACTTATCCACAGGTATTGCGCATTTTCTATAAAGTTGTATGATTTTTTGGTACCTGGCTTTCAGTCAGGCATGCTCTCTCTCAACAAAAACTGTTAGTATACTTGCCCGTATGCTTATTAGCCCCGCAGAAATCCCCGAACGACTCAAACAAGCCTGCCGCGGTCGCCGCATCTGCTGCGTAAACGGTCCTCCGGTCTCTGGAAAGAGTACTCGAGCCAAAGCAGCTGCTGCAGCGATGAACATGGATGGTCTCTACCCGACCTTCCTCGACACCAGCGACATCATTCGTTTCGAACGGGATAACGGTACTGAACTTGGAAAGATCTTTGACGCACATGCGGCAGATCAGTCCAAAGGCGGCCTCCAACCCGATCTCATGGTCATGCTTGCACTTTGCTTTGCCATGGAACGAATCCAACGCGGAATCGGCGCCTTCCTTGTCGGGACCCCCAGAACTCTCCAGCAAGCCCTCTGGATGATCCAGTCCGGTGTCGATATTCGATACGTTCATCTCCTGGCGAGCAAAGCCCAAATCCAGGCAAATGTGCTCCGCCGCCTGGACGAAAACAGAAGCGACGATCACCATCTCGGCCGACGTGTTCGGATCTACGAGACCGATACGGTGGCTGGTGCTCGTGCAATCAAAAAGCACCGCCCCCGCCATTACCACGAGCTCGGAACGGACGAGAAAAACATCCGCCGTGCTACCATCCTGCTCGTCGAAGCAATGATTGGCCGTGACCACCCCAAGTGGCCTGCCATCATGAGAAACATCGACAACAAGCAACACGAGGCGGGCAAGACTATCTGGAAGATCTTCCGCCCCCGCCAAGAGCCCCATCAGATTGCCGAGCTCATGGCAGCCTGACTCACGCTGACGAGCGCAAACGTATTACCCTATTAGGCTTCGCGCTGATAGGGTTTTTCTTTGTATATAGATTGACATTTTCCCTCAAATTTGATTAAATATATCGACATTTTTACATTTTATGGAAATACGAAACATTGCGATTATCGCACACGTGGACCACGGCAAAACAACCCTTACTGACGCGATCATGACCCAATGTGGTCACGGTGACGACGGAACAATGGACTCGAACGCTCTCGAACAGGAGCGAGGTATTACTATTTACGCAAAAAACACCTCTGTTCAGTACAAAGGCACAAAGATCAACATCGTCGACACACCAGGACACGCCGACTTCGGTTCTGAAGTAGAACGTGTACTCCGATCGATCGACACGGTGCTCCTCGTCGTGGATGCTCAGGAAGGTCCTATGCCACAGACACGTTTCGTACTAAAGAAATCTCTCGAACTCGGTCTAAAGCCTATCGTCATCATAAACAAGATCGACAAGCCAGCGGCAAATCCAGCAGCAGCACACGAGATGGTACTCGAACTCTTCCTCGAACTCGGTGCAAATGATTCTCAGATCGACTTCCCTACTGTCTACGCTATCGGTCGTCAGGGTATTGCAAAGATGAATCTTACTGATGATTCAAAAGACCTTACTCCTCTCCTTGATTGTATTTTGTCACATGTAAAGCCAGCAAACACTCCAGAACAGGCAAACCTCCCACTAAAGGCGCAGGCATTCAACCTCGGGTACGACAACTTCCTCGGACGACTCGCAGCATGCCGTATTTACGACGGAGTGATAAAGGATGGTCAGTCTCTATACCTTAAAACTATCGATGGAAAAACTGTTTCAGGAAAAATCACCAAACTATTTACATACGAAGGAAAGAAAAGAGTTGAAACAAAAGAAGCAGCAGCAGGCGACATCGTGATGGTGGCTGGATTCCCAGAAATCTTTATCGGAGAGACTATCGTCGACAAGACAGAGACCGAAGCACTTGCAGCGATCAAGATCGACGAACCGACGATCTCCCTCGGTTTCCTCGTAAACAACTCTCCTTTTGCAGGACGTGAAGGAAAATTCGTGACCGGTCGTCAGATCCGTGAACGCCTCGAAAAAGAACTCGAGATCAACGTCGGTCTCAAGGTAGATTTTTCTAATGCTGATTTCTACAAAGTCTATGGCCGTGGAGAACTCCACATCGCAGTGCTCCTCGAAAACATGCGACGTGAAGGATACGAACTACAGGTATCACAGCCTCAGGTAATCATAAAAGACGTTGATGGAGTAAAGTCAGAGCCGTTCGAAGAACTCACCATCGACATCCCAGAAGAATTCTCTGGAGCCATCATCGAAAAGCTCGGAAAACGAAAAGCGATCATGACCGATATGAAGACAAAAGAAGGTCAGGTTCGTATGCTGTTTGAAATCCCTACTCGAGGACTCCTCGGATACCGTGGTGCATTCGTGATCGATACAAAGGGAGAAGGAATCCTCGCTTCACGATTTATCGACTTTAAACCATACGCTGGAGCTATTGAAAAACACCAGACTGGATCTATGGCATCTATGGTCGCTGGTAAAGCCCTCGCATTTGCCCTCTGGAACCTCCAGGACCGTGGTCGCCTCTATATCGAGCCAGGAACTGATGTATATGCTGGAATGGTCGTAGGAGACACCTCAAAGGGTGAAGACATGGATGTAAACCCATGTAAAGGAAAGCAGCTCACCAACATGCGATCATCTGGAAACGACGAGCACATCATGCTCATCCCTGCATGGAAAATGGATATTGAAAAAGGTCTCGAAACTATGCGAGAAGATGAATACCTCGAAGTGACTCCGATAAACGTACGACTTCGAAAAAAACTTTTGACTGAGACTGAGCGAGCAAAGGCGAATAGAAAGGGATAATATTTGAAAAAGGCTCCACTCGGAGTCTTTTTCTTTACAACGAAAAACCACCCCGCCGGCCGAACCGTGGGGTGGGTGATTGAGTGTGAGAGGTCACTCGTACTTTCTCTTCTCAGGCAAAAGCGACTTGCGCTCGCCCTTCCAAAAACCGAGCTGTCGTGCGAGCCACTCCGAGTGATTGAAGACAGCGGAAGTCGGAGTTTCTTTGTCAGAAAGCTTCCATATTACAGCGACTCCCTGTCGCTTTAACTCGGTCTCCACATTCTCCCGGACCTGATCCATGCAACCTGAGCTTTGAGCGGCCCTTGCTGTGGTGTGTACGACCCGCATGATGTGTCCCCACGCTATTACATTCGGAGCGATTCGGTAGAGAAAGACGAATGAAATCACGAAGGTGAGGCAGGAACAGAAGCCACTGAATGTTTCTTTGGTGGTAAACATGACAATTCCGCTGGTCGCAAACAATGTGTAGTAAAGGACCGGTGCGACCAGACTTGCGAACATCTCCCTCTTCATTTTGTTGAGGTAAAGACTGTTCCATTCTCCCCCACGAGGTCCGTCGATGGAGACCTTGAGCAAGGGAATGATCGCATAGACCGCCATGTAGCAACGAGTGATGAAGTTTAGAATCGGCTTCATTTTTCAAACAACTTTAAGTGCACTTACTTCTACTTTTGCCCCGTACATCGGGGGTTCTCAAGACGTACATCGCCACAGAGAATCCTTCAAAATATAGACAATTGCCGCACCAGCAATCTGCCTATATTATATCACTTTTATAGATTAAAGTCAACTACCCCCACCGTGTCTTTATATACTCCTCCGCTTCACTCATGGTATACGGCTGTGTCGAGTTCCCTGCCCGCACGAAAAACTCTTCTCTATTTTCATTAATGAGATACGCCGGTTTGTGACTCGGCTCGACATCGACAATACAGACATCATTCCCCGACATCTTTTCAAACCGCACACTGATATACCCACGAAACTTCATTCCGATCATCGTCTTTATCAAAAGCGTCAAATGGTTTTCAAATCCATCCTGATTTTTCTTTGGCAACGTATTGTAGTCATCCTCGAGTCCTACCGCCTTCCCTGTGTCAGTGACTCCGATGAGGAGTGTTCCTCCATCATTGTTCAAAAAACCCACGATTGTTTTTGCGACTGCTCGCTCGAGATCCTTATGAGTTTGCTTGTTGCGTGCATCCCAACGTAAGGTTTGTTTAAATTCGATAAACTTACCCTCTCCTTGTTTTATTATTTCAGCGAGTGAGTGGCTCGTATTTCTTTTGCCTCCATTTTCCATAGCTTGCTTAATCACCGCTACACACTCTTCGTAATCAGCTACGTTTTGGATCTGCGTAATACGGCCATTGTTGTGCTCGAGGAGAATCGTCGCATGACGCATCAGGCGATTGATCGGTGAATGTGAAGTCTCGACAGAAGCGACTTGTGAAAGTGGCACTGATTTTTGACGTGGAAAGAGAAAACCAGTACGTCGAACTAGTTCTTTGTCTCGGATTTCATAGTACTTGAAATACCACTGCAAAAAGAGAAAGATGATGTATATCAGCTGAAATGTAGAAAAGCCAAAAATCAGAAAGAGATCATAACGGAGGAGCTTTATGAGTCCCAACGCTTTGTATAGTTGCTCATAGTTTTCGAGGAATGAAAGACCGAAAAGAACTGCGGTTGCTACAAGCTCCATAGCAAATACATTTCGTACGAATACAAATGGTCCTTCTTTTATGACAATACGTCTCATGCTCTTATACTAGTTCTTTTTATCGAATATGCCAAGCTTTGATTTCTGTGGGCAATAGATCTCACATAGGTGCCGCTACTCGCAAATATCCAGGCCTTGATGAGTCTATATTCGGTCTTTTTTGTTTGGCTAAAATATGTCTCCCATGCAGCCAAAATCTCTTTTTGTCGAAACTCCCCTTTTACAAGAGCAATTCTGGTTTTGATTTGGTTATGTAGTTCCTCTTTTGACATAGTTCTTTTTTCTAGAATTTTGTGATCATATATTTCTACCTCTTTTGTTTCCTTTTTTCCACCTGAAAATGTCTTTGATGAAAAAGGTGGATAGGGCTGGGTGAATTTTCCTTTTTCTATACCAAAATCAGTAACTTCACTTTCTTTTTGAAAGATGCCGAGCAAATCGTAAGTATCAGTTTCTATACCCAAAAGAAACTCGACTTCGTACTCTTTTTTCATTGGCAAGAAACGATCCTTTCCTTTACACTCTTCACCCACAAGGATGACGAGATCGCCTTCTGCCATGGGGTCGAGGCGCCCCGCATAGGTCATTGGTACATCAGGGTTAATACCCGCCTCCAGACGGTATCGCTCGAGGCACTGTAGTGGTGTTTCGCCTAGGTTTTTGTAAACTGTGATCATATTTGATACTATACATGTATGAGTGAAAATAAGAAACTAGGCACTGAACCTTACAAAGGTGTCCGCGACTTTTACCCAGAGGATATGGCTATCCAAAACCATATTTTCTCTACCTGGAAAAAAGTAGCCGAAAAGTACGGGTACCAAGAGTACACTGCGTCTATCCTCGAACCAGCTGAGCTTTATCGTGCGAAAAGCGGTGAGGAAATTGTAAACGAGCAGACATATACCTTTATAGATCGAGGCGACCGTGAAGTCACTATCCGTCCAGAGATGACACCGACCGTAGCTCGCATGGTCGCAGCTCGAAAGCGTGAGCTTCCATATCCCCTCCGCTGGTTCTCTATCCCCAACCTATTCCGCTACGAAAAACCACAACGAGGACGTCTACGTGAACACTGGCAGCTCAATGTGGATATGTTTGGTGTAGAAAGCAGCCAATCAGAGATAGAGGTCATCGCTCTCGCAGCTGATATCCTCCACGAATTTGGAATGAAAAACAATGATTTTGAAATCATTGTAAACGACCGTGCTTTGATGAAAGATATTCCTTACGCACTCTGCAAACTGATCGACAAGAAAGACAAAATGGATCGAGAGACTTTTGAAAAACTCGCAAAAGAAATCACTGATATAGATGTTTTGGAATTGCTCGCAGATATAAATCCCTCACAGCGTGTAAAAGAAGTGATCGATGGTCTCGACAAACTAGGCGTGACAAATGTGCGTTTCGATAGCTCACTCATGCGTGGCTTTGACTATTACACCGGTGTAGTCTTTGAAGTATTTGATCGGCACCCAAACAATCGCCGCTCTCTTTTTGGTGGTGGACGATACGATGAACTACTTGCCCTATTTGGTAACGATCGCGTGCCTGCATTCGGTTTCGGTATGGGAGATGTGACGATGAGGGACACTCTCGAGACATATGACTTACTCCCCAAAAAGCCACATGGTGCGGATATATACATCGCAGTACTCGAAGAAAAAGCATTTGGCTATGCCCAAGATGTTGCTCAAAAGCTCCGTGAAGATGGAAAAAAAGTAGCGCTCGACTACTCACTCAAGAAAGTCGGTGACCAGATCAAAACTGCACTCAAACAAAATATCCCAAAACTCATTGTGATCGGAGAAGAGGAAATGAACAAAGGAGCCTACGAGATCAGAGACATCCATGCGTAAAATCATATTTGACGTCGAAACTCAAAACACCTTTGCAGAGGCGGGTTCAAATGACCCGGTTGATTTGGAAATATCTGTAGTCTGTGTCTATGACTCTGAGACAGATAGCTATTCGAGCTACCTCCAAAAAGATTTTCCAAAGCTATGGCCTCTATTTGAAAAGGCAGATATGCTCATCACCTTTAACGGTGATCATTTTGACATCCCTCTACTCAACAAGTATTACGCAGGAGACCTCACAAAGATCAAAAGTCTCGATCTACTAGCAGAAGTAAAAAAGTCCCTCGGGCGACGGATCAAGCTCGATAGTATTGCAGAGGCAACTCTTGGTAAAAACAAGATCGCACATGGCCTTGAAGCAATCACTTGGTGGAAGAATGGTGAGATCGACAAGATCATCAAGTACTGTTTGGAAGATGTAAAAATCACCAAAGAAGTCTACGAGTATGCGATGAAAAACAAAAGCCTAAAATATCCAGACCTCGGGACAATCCGCGATATCAAACTCGATACAAAAGATTGGGAAAAGATGGATGATAATGTGCTCACCCTATCGATGCCTTTTTAGGTAAACCAATACACAATAAAACACGCAAGGAGGATGCGGTACCATGCAAACGTACGTAGTGAATGATGCTTCAAGAATTTTATAAGGAAATGGATAGCCGCTAGCCCAACAATAAATGCAGTCAGAAATGCCAATCCAAAACTCAAATCAAATGTTTGAATATCAAACGCTTTTTTTAGACCAGAACCAAAAATAATCGGAAATGAAAGTAAAAAAGAAAACCGTGTCGCAGTCTCTCGATCGAGCCCAGTAAACAAACCTCCAGATATCGTCATACCAGAGCGTGACATACCAGGGATCAAAGCGAGACACTGGAATAATCCGATAATAAAACCATTTTTGAGACCTAGTCGCTTGTCCTTTTTCGCAAAATACTCTGAGAGGAGCATTATAAAGCTACCGACAACGAGCATGATTGCAACGAGGAGTACATTACGGAACACAGTCTCCATATAGTTCTCAAGCAAAAGACCAAGTACAACAGCTGGTATGGTCGCGATGATAACTATCTTTAGCTTTCTCCAATCATACAAAAGTGCCCACAAATCTTTCCAAAAATAAACCCCAACAGCGAGAATGGTGGCGAGCTGTAACACTGCATCAAATGCAAGATCATTTCCATGTACTACCAAAAATTCTCGTACGAGGATGAGGTGCCCACTCGAAGAAACTGGGATAAACTCAGTAAGACCCTGCACTACACCTAAAATAATATTTGAAATCAAAGATTTTTAATATATTCCAATAATTCCTGTGGATGCCGAGCTGGATCTACCTTTTCGAAGGTCTTTACGATATTACCCTTTTCATCTATGAGCACCGTATTGCGACTAATTTTTCCTGACCAGGCACCGTATTCCTCAGCCACCTTATGATCGGTATCAGCAAGCAGTGGAAAGGTCAGCCCCTCTTTTTGGCAAAACTTTTTATGAGAAGCGACGTTGTCTGGACTGATCCCAAAGATATGGACATCGAGCGCTACAAACTCCAGCCAAAGATCACGAAACCCTTGGGCCTCAAGAGTACAGCCACTCGTCATATCTTTAGGATAAAAATAGAGAATTACTTTATGTCCTTTGTAATCTGACAAAGCATGCGGATTACTTTCCTCGTCGTATAGACTGAAATTTGGTGCTTTTTTCATTGTGATATAATATTACCATATATGAATGAATACGAACAAAAACCAGCAAATCTCCTTACCATTCCAGTTGCAATTGTAGTCGCAGGGGCCCTCATTGCTGTATCCGTGATATATACAAGTGCGCCGAGAACAGCCCCAACATCAAAAACAAATTCTGCTAGTGCAAATATTATTTCTGCCCTCCCCATCGAAGAAAAAGATCATATCCTAGGAAATCCTAGCGCACCTATCGTAATCATTGAATACTCAGACACCGAATGTCCATTCTGTAAAAACTTCCATTCGACTATGCACCGCATCATCGACAAGTATGGGAAAGACGGAAAAGTGGCATGGGTCTATCGGCACCTCCCTATATCGAACCTCCATCCAAAAGCATGGAACGAATCTATAGCAACCGAGTGTGCCGCTATCGCCGGTAATGGCAGTGCATCATTTTGGAAATATATCGACAAAGTATACGAGGTCACTCCTTCAAACAACAAACTAGAAGCAAGCAAGCTTATCGATATAGCAAGAACACAAGGTCTAGATATGGCTCGATTCCAGTCGTGTTTAGATAAAAAAGAAACAAATGATAGAGTGACTCGGGATTATGATGACGGAGTAGCTCTCAACCAAGGCCGTCCGGGTACTCCGACGAATGTATTCGTACTAGACTCAGCACTATCATCTGACAAGCGTCTCGCTTTGAGCAAAATAGTTGCAAACGAAGGTCTCGAAGCATACATCACAATATCTGATGACGGCAAAAGCATCCTCGTCAAAGGAGCTTTCCCATATGAGATCATGGCCCTTATGATCGACCTATTGTTGCAGTAGTTTTGCTAGTTCGCAGAATTCACAATCTTTTTCATTACAACCACCTGAGAAGTCTCCATTCATAATCTTGCTGGAGACTTCTTTTGTTGTTTCGATTATCTTTGTTGTATCGATATCTTCGTACTTTTCTACTTTATTTGACTCGATATAATCGAGCTCGCCTGAAACCATGTTGTATTTCTGATCTAGATCGAGGAGCATCTTGTAGAACTGGAGCTGGCGTGCATATTTTTCTTTATTTTCAGTCTTCTTTTTTCCTGTTTTATAGTCGACCACATTTACCTTTCTATCGTCGATGATCTCTATCTTATCGAGGTTTCCCTTTACCGTGATCCCATCCAAATCCTGCTCAACAGAGTACTCTGTCAGAATATTTTTATTCCAGACTTTATTTTTAAGATATGCAGAGAGGGCTTCCTTTCCTTTTTCTAATGTATCTTTATAATCGTCGTAGAGCGGCATCGTGCTTAATTTCTTTTCAAAAAACTTGAGTGCATCAAACTCCTTTTCTTCTTTGTAATGATTAAAAAATGCACGCAGGGTCTCGTGGATAGCGATTCCGTAGAGCTGATGCTTTGATGGAGCTTGCGGTATACGTACCAAGTTTACAAAGAAATATTTCCAGGCACATTCTAAATAATTGTTGAGTCCAGTCACCGCAATACCCTGATCGAGGAATTTTTCTTTGATGGTTTCTACATCCAGTATAGTTTTTATTTTTACTTCTTTGTCTTTAAACATAAATTTTCCATCATCGGTAAATGTACCGACTTTTTTCTCGATGAGTGCAGGGTCTATTTCAGAAATAAACTCTGTCGGAATCGCATCATTTTCTGTATGATAGGTGATCGTTACTTCTTTTCGTGCGCGAGTGATGGCTACATAGAAAAGTCTTCGCTCATCTTGCGACTCTCCACTGTCTTCTTTGAGTAGTGGCACATGGAAATAGGTGCGGCGTTTTCGGCCTCCCCAGTGTCCGTCATTTGCTCCGAGAATATACACATACTCAAACTCTAATCCTTTTGATTTGTGGGCGGTCATGAGTCGTACTCCTGTTTTTTCTTTGTGCGCTGTTTTTATGAGCAGTCCATGTGTCTCGATAAGAGTGATGTGATCGATAAAATCAGAAAGGTAATATTCTTTCTTGGCCATGACTAGATTTTTTATTTCATCATAAAAAGCGGTGAGCACATCAAATCGCTCTGACTCTTGTACTGCATACGCCATGTATCCTGAGTCTTTTATAAACCATTCAAAAAACTCGAGGAATGGTTTGTTCTTCCCGCGCTTTACCCACTCTTTCAGATTCGGCAACAGATTGAAATCAAGCAAATGTCTTTTTTCTTTTCGTGCTGATTCGATTGCTTTTACTACTTCTAGTGCATCGTGTTCAAAAAATAAAACTTTAGCCAATATATCTTCTCGTGAGGGGTCATGTGCGAGTCGCAAAAGGTAAAGCAATCGCTTGATATGCTCGTTACTAAGTAGGTCCTGATCAGATTCTATCGTATATGGGATGCCGTACTTTTGTAATGTCTGTGCCATTGAGAAAGCGTCTTTATTGTCTCGATACAGTATCGCTGTTTCTTGGTATGATTCTTTTATACTCTCTGCAATATATCTTTCTTCATGTAGTGGTGATCGACATTCGACTACTGATATCGGTGCTTTGTGTTCTATATTTGATCGGAGCGCAGTTGGATTTGTTTTATTATTCAAAATCAGAGAGTGTGATGCGTCCAAAATGTTTTGTGTTGAGCGATAGTTTTCCTCGAGGTGTACTAGTTTTGCACTAGGGTATATTTTTTTAAAATACAAAAAGTTTTCGAGACTTGCTCCCTGGAAACGGTATATTGCTTGCTTTTCATCTCCCACGATAAAGAGGTTTGGATCTGGGTGAAAGCTTGATAGCAATTCTAGAATAGTGTTTTGTGCATTGTTTGCATCCTGATGCTCATCGGCCATGATGTACTGGTATGTCTCCTGCACCTGTAGCAAAAAGTCAGCATCGTTTTTAAATGCCTTGATGGTCTCGATGATCATGTCTTCGTAGTCGTAGAGCTTGTCTTTCTTTAATACTTTTTCATACGCTTCGTAGACGGTGATGAGCTCGGTGTTTTTGTTTATCTGCTTCTCGAGATCGATATACTCACCTTTCATTTTTCCTTTATGCGCTCCCTTTTCATGATACAAATCAGGGATATTTTTGAAATCGAGCTTTTGCTGTGCGACGCTTTGCTCGAGATCTTTTATGCTGATCGCTTCGCGCTTCATAGTCTTTATCAAATTCAATAAAGATTTTAGATAAAACAAAGGTTCACCGTATGGTTTGATAAATTCAAAATCTGTTTTTAAAATAATATCTTCAACAATTTTTATTTGGTCTACATCGGTGATAGAGGTACTTCCGATTATTCTTTCAAATTGTTCTGGAAATTCTTTGATGAGTCCATTACAAAATCCGTGGAATGTAGAGATGCGCACTTTATAGCCCTGACTACCGACGATATTTACAAGCTTTTTACGCATCGCCTTGGCACCTGATTCGGTAAAGGTCAAAGCCAGTATGTTTTCTGGCGCTGTATCGGTCTTTTTAAGGATATTGGCAATACGTAACGTAAGAATAGACGTCTTACCAGTTCCAGGCCCCGCCACGACCATCACAGGCCCTTCTATAGCGTCTACAGCCTGCTTTTGAGCCGTATTAAGGTTGTTGTAGAGAGATTCGAAGGTGGGTTGCATGAGCATATTATACATGATAGACTTTTTACCGTAAGTCACCAGTTCTCCTAATACGGTTTAGGAGGTCCAGCGTCTCTAGTGCTAAAGCAATAGCGTTCTGAGACATTTTAAGTAAAAGAAGAACCCCGAAAGGGGTTTTTCTTATGTACAAAATATTTGATGAAAT
>JAGOVB010000003.1:0-20289 GCA_018060945.1 Minisyncoccota bacterium
ATTATTTTATTGCCAAAGAAATAGAATTTTTAGGTCGTAAAGCTCTTCTGCAAGAAAAGATGACTGTGGTTGGTAAAGACAACTTTGGTTCATATAAACAGTTGCTTATTCCGGGTGAAAAGTATTTCTACTATATTGATTACAAAGAAAAGAGTGATGTGTTTAATAAGATTTTTGAGTCTTTTAAGTTGATAGATCAAGAGTAATTCTTACACCCTCCATCACCGCACCCCATTAAGACTTTTTCTAAAATATGAATCTGGGTAATGACTTTTCAGTTCTAACCTGATAGACTTTTGTTATGAAATTAAAAACTTTGTATCACGTTTCTTTTTGGTTCGGAGTAGTCTATTTAGTATTAAGGATGCTCTCGATTCCAAGCATGATCGTACTGTTTCGATCCCAAGGTATAGGCTTTTCAGAATTTGTTAATTACATCAGTACCGGCTCTTTTGTATCCAATTTTGTTTATTTTGGAAACATAATCAGTGGAGTACTTATTGGAGTATTGATAACAACAATATCACTCGCGGTAATTCGTCACAAAATAAAGGCAAATGAGATTACAGATATAGGAGCTGGCATGATTTCTGCCCTTACTCTTGTGATTGCGATAAATGCAATATACGCAATAGTGCTCGCTATATCAACGTCAACAATCATTCCTTTAGTGAATGCAAAGGTCTCGAGAATAGCTTATCCCATACTGCCAATCTTTTTCCTTATTTCACTGTGTTTATTAACGGTAGGGTATATTGTGGAGAAATTAAAGACTTCTTCAAAGAAAGACTTCATCGTGATATTTCCAGCGGTTGCGCTACTGATTATTGTTCTAGTTAATTTTGTAAAGATTTTCTAATTTCCTCGACTACAGCACCCAATTAAAAGTTTTTCTAAAATATAGTTTAATCAGGATGTAAAAACGGTTCTAACCGAGTATAATTATATTTATGAAATTGATTATCGATATAAAAGTGAGTGACCTGCAAAGAGCGGTTATTTTTTATACGAAGTTACTTGGCTTCGAGTCTCGTATCCAAAAAGAAAATTGGGCTGCAATTATTGTGGGAGATGCTGAAATTCATTTGTATAAAGATGGCGGTGTGACTGGTCATGTAGAATTTTATGTTGAGGATATCGACAATGAAGTAAGAAAATTAAAGAATAGAGGGATTGAATTTATCTCTGGTATGGATAAGCCTAACGCTCTTGAGGTTGATGATTTTAATATCACCAAGTTCCCTTGGGGAAGAACAGCTTTTTTCAAAGATTCTGAGAGTAATGAGCTCGCTTTAGTGAAAGATCTGGAATAAAAATACTTGTATTATTTTTCTATTGAGTCTAGTTCCTTACACCCTCCACCACACCCATCTTTAAAGTTCGTCTAGTTAGGTATATACTTTCTAAATGGATTATAAAAAATGTTTTGATTTTGTAAGAAAATGCCACAGTACACAGGTTCACGCTAACAATGTTCCCGTTTGGCATCATATTGAGCGTGTATCAAAGCGTCTTGAATATTTTTTTAATTTGTACCAAGAAGGAGATGTAAAAAGTAGAGAGATTATTGTTTGTTCAGCACTCGGACATGATTTACTCGAAGACACCAAGGTTGATAAAAAAGAAATTCTAGAATTATTTGGGGATAAAGGACTAGAGCTTATAGTGGGCATGACAAATGAGTGGGGAGATGATGATGTGGTTCCATATGTTGAGAAAGTAAGAAATGGCCCTGAAGAAGTTCGTCTTATAAAACTATCAGATCTCTGCGATAACATTACAGCCGTTTCGTATAATATTGCAGTGCTTAGTCCTAAATGGACAAAAGAAAAATTCCTTCCAATTGTTACTCCAATGAAAGAGGCTGTTTTACTAACACCTTTTGATAAGTATCCAAAGACAGCAGATGCTCTAAAACTTGTTTTAAATGCAGCATTCATTGGGCTGCAGCAGGAGATTAATAGGTTCTAAATCTATCCACCAAGGCACCCAAGTGAGAAGGTAAGAAACCTCTGATATAATTTAGTGATGAAAAATAAATTTTCGTTGATCGCGGGTATTATTTTGTTGATAGCATCATTCGCACTAGGGTTTTCTTCTGGACTAGCAAGCTTCCTTCCTGTGATTGGACTATTTATGTTGATCATACCGGTTGTTTTAATAATCTGTGGATTCTTTACTAGAGGAATTATTCTCCCCGTAATTTTGGTTGCTATTGAGTTGTATCTTTTCTTTATGTATATGCCAGTGTTTAATTTTCTGTATATCTAAAACATGAAATTAAAAACACTAACTGTCATTATTATTGTTGTGTTGTTGATCGGAGGATGGTTTGCATATAAAAATCTAAGTGGCGGAAGCACAATTTGTTGGCCTTATTGTCCTGGAATGACAGATCAAGATAGAGATGAAATAAAAAAATCTGTTATGCAAACGGGGAATACATATCAGAACAAGGTACACGATTTTGAATTTAAATATCCTTCTGAATATACACAAGAGGAGACAAAAACGGCAACAGTCTTTCGAGATAATAATAAAATAACATGTGAGGCATGTGACGACCCAGGTAAGGCATTTTATGTGCATGTTGTCCCGAGTGAGGATTATGTGCAGTCTTATGTGGATACTTTCTATGGGGGCACGGATACTGGTGTTGTTTTTTCAAAAACTCCAATAAAGGTTAATGGTGCAAAAGAGGTGGTTACATTTGAAGACCCAGGAGAGCTACATCGAGAAACTGGGTATATAATCGTGAGAAAAAATCAGTCTATTATTTTCAGTACAACGAGGGCTGGGACTGGCAGTGCTGAAGCGCTTAGGGATCTACCCCAAGTGGTTACTTCTTTTAGGTTCAAGTAAGGATCTAGTCTTTATTACACCCTCCACCACCGCACCTCGAGGTTTGGTATACTTGCCGTATGAAAAACATTATTTTTGATTGGTCTGGCGTAGTGAGAGATACGGTGACAAATCAAATGTGGATTGTGAACAATATATTTAAGAAATACGGAGTAGGAGAGATAGCTACTGAAGAGTTCAGAGAAAACTGGACCCAGCCACCTGCGCTTTTTTATCAAAAATACTTGCCAAAAGGGTACGATGAAGCAGGGCGCTCAAAATTGTTTCAAGAACTACAGTTGGACCCTGCCTGCCCAAAAGCAACTTCTTTTCCAGAAGTGGTGGCGCTTATGCATAAATGCAAAGACAAAGGACACTTTCTCACTGTAGTGAGCTCTGATTTTCCAGAGACGTTGATCCCTGAAGTGCGAGACTATGGGCTCGAAGGCGTGTTTAGTAAGATTGTTACGGATGCAAATGACAAATTGGGACCTGTAAAAGAAATAATAAAAGAAAATAATCTGAATTTAGAAGATACTTTTTTTATTGGTGACAGCAATCATGAAATCGATGTTTCAAAAGAGGTAGGAATCAAAAGTGTGGCGGTAACTTGGGGGTTTACGAGCAAACAAAAACTGAGTTCTAGAAACCCCTACTATATTGTCGACACGGTAGAGGAACTAGAAAGTGTAATCTTGTAAATATTCAGAATGTCTCGGCTATAGCTATCTCACTAACGCCGAAGCAATGGCTGCAGATGCGCCAGGAAAGAGTCTGTGTTTTGGGTGGTTGGCAAAGTAAAATCGTTGACACAGCTTGTCTTTTCCTCTAGTCTACACCTCGAAGCTCTTTACGCGTTTGTGAGGAGTACAACAACTAACAAGGAGTGTAGCTTGAATCCAGTTAAGAGAATTCCGTATCTCGGGAAAGACATGCGAACTGAAGTCGTTGTTCCTGTGGTTCTCGTGTATCTCATCGGCAGAATTAGTGCAGTCCCACATGTGCTTCTGATGCGACGGGGCAGTGGCGTGGCCTACATGAAAAACGTCTGGTCCACTATTGCAGGTGTCGTGAACGGCGATATCGAGCTCACGCGGCAGGCGTCTATAGAGATTACCGGTGAGACTGGTCTGCTTGTGACTGAGTTCAGCAACCCCGAATTGATCAGTACATTTCAGGATGATGACCCTGACAACAAGAAAGTTTGGGTGCGTCATCTGATGATGTCGCATGTTCGTTTTATTGCGAGAGACGCCGAAGATTTCGGTGTTCGTCTCGATTGGGAACACAGCGAGGCGGCGTGGGTGCCACTTCAGGTCATCCTCAACAAGCTCGACGGGACAGACCCCGAGGACCTTACTGCGAAGGCCATTCTGTGCGACGAGCCTGTGACGCCTGATTTTTGGCTCAATCTTGAGCGAATGCGGCCAGAATTTGAGCGGATGCTTCAACGGTAGCGCAAAGAGTTTGCTGTTCTGTATATTGAACACCTCAAGCCCGCGGCAAAAACCGGCGGGCTTTGTTGTTTATTATGATATTATGGCTATTGAAAATAAAATATAATGAACATCATCGGACTCACTGGGTATCAGTCTTCAGGAAAAGATACGGCAGCAGAGGTGCTTGCAGAGCAAGGCTTTTTGCATATTTCAACAAGTGATTTGATTCGTAAAGAAATGACCGCACTGGGTATGCCAATTGATCGCGACCATATCCGGGAGTTTGCAACTAAAAAGAGATTGGAAAGAGGAGCGGGGTATCTGACGGAACAGGCAAGTCTCATGGCTACAGAAAAAACTGTTATATCAGGATTGAGAAATGTAGAAGAGGTAGAAATTTTGAGAAAAAAGTTTGGAGCTGATTTTCGTCTCGTTCTTGTTGATGCACCACTCGAGACTCGTTACAAATGGGCTTTAGCACGCAATAGGGAGACTGATCACATTACCTTCGAACAGTTCGTAGAACAGCAGCAAAAAGAGCGAGCCAGCGCTTCACAACAAATTGACGCAGTCATCGCACTTGCAGACAAAACTATCGTAAATGACGGCGCGCTGGAAGATCTACAGAAAAAAGTAGTGGAACTGATATAATGCCTTTATGAATATGCAACGCGACATAGAATTACTCTTTGAAATTAGCGCTTTTCGGCATGTACAACGTACTTGGAAGCGCTTTTTGAACCCGGATGTAGCCAATTGTGCTGAACATACATGGCGTGTTGTTTGGACGGCCCTAACTATAGCCAAACACGAGGGAGGGGTGGACCAGGAGAAGCTTTTGAAGATGGCACTGATACATGATCTAGCCGAGAGTCGAACAGGGGATGTGGACTATATTTCCAGACAGTATACTAAACGTGATGAAGAACAAGCTGCCAATGGTATGTTTGGAGGTACGATCCATCAAGATGAAATTGAGATTTTAAAAGAATATGAAAAAAGAGAAAGTAAGGAGGCTAAAATCGTAAAAGACGCAGATAATATCGATGTTGAGATCGAACTTTTAGAACTCGAATATAAAGGGCATAGTCTGGGAACAATTTTGAACAAGGATCGAAAAGAGGTTGTCTATCCAAAACTTTTTACAGAGACAGCAAAAAAGATGTTTGATGAGATTCACAAAACAAATCCACATAACTGGCATATAAACGGACGAAATAGGATAAATGCAGGGGATTTGAAGAAGAAATAAAATAATTTAAGGTATAATAATGAAATGAAAAAAGCAGATTTTGTTCCTCGTAGCATTTTCCATCTCATGTTTCTTGGTGCCAGTGTTGCACTCGCACTCGCTGCAACTCAGTATGCAAATACATTTGTTGGTCCGGTTATTCCTGATCTCATTCTCGATCATGTGACTCGAGTCGATACCAGTTTTTTCTTCTATGAAGGCGCAGTAATTTTGATTGGCTGTGTACTCCTCGTAGTCATCCGAGTGCCACGATATATTCCATTTACTCTAGCGTCGGTCACATTCTTTTATTTGATTAGAACTTTACTCATGGTTACCACGCATCTGCCGTCACCAGACCCATCGACTGGTGCAGATTTATTTTTCTCAGGACATACTGGGTTGCCATTCTTGCTCTCGCTCATTTTCTGGAAATATCCAACACTGCGTTACTTCTTTATGGTTGCATCAGCTGTCGCCGGTATTACCGTCCTTTTGTCGCACGTGCACTACTCAATTGATGTACTTGCAGCACCTTTTATTACGTATTCAATATATATTCTTTCAAAGAAAATATTTAAAAGAGAGTATTCGTTTATATAAAAAAGGACCAGCACCACAGGGTGCTGTCCGAAGAATGATAGTACAAAAATACGGATTGTCTGTCAAATGATTTTTAATATATACTGTGGATATGAAAATAAAAGAAATAGCATTTGTTTGTTACAACGTAAAAAGTGTCGATGAGTCTCGAAAATTTTATGAGGGTATTTTGGGACTCATTGCTCCACAAGACCAAGTGGTTGGAGCGCCGTGGATCGAGTATGACTTAGGTCCAGGAGCGGCGCTCGCTTTGGGAACTTGGGAAGGGTGGAATCCAGGCACTGAAGGAGCGACTGCCGCTCTTGAGGTAGAGGATTTTGATAGTGCAATAAAAGAATTGAAAGAGAAAAAAGTAAAATTTATCCTCGAGCCGATGGATGTACCGTCGTGTCATATGGCAGCGATCGCTGATCCAGATGGAAACAAACTCATGATTCACAAGAAAAAATAATGAAATTCCTTTTTATCTCCGAGGGAGACAAAGTAAAGGATGAAAAGGTGATTGATTATACCGCTCGGATTAGTCACTATTTTCCTTGCGAATGGAAAACTACCATTTCTTATGATGAAAAAGATTTTGTCATTCTTCTAGATGAAACTGGAAAAGAACTTTCATCTCCAGAATTAGCACAGTTTATCGAAAAGAGATGTATGGATAGCGGCAAGCGAGTTGTCTTTATCATCGGGGGAGCGTACGGTGTTACGCAGGAGATAAAAGATCGAGCTGACTTCGTTTGGTCTCTTTCAAAACTAGTTTTCCCACATGAAATAGTGAGAATTATACTTGCAGAACAGGTATATCGCGCATGCACTATTATGCGGAATGAAAAGTATCATCACGCTTAGGGCTGCCTGGGAAAAAGGCATTTGTCCGACGTTTGTATGCTTCGTAGAGCGGATTGTCTTTGTATTTTTCTTCTAGCATTGGGATCCCAGATACTTTGAGTAGGAGATAGGTGATGATGAGAGGGCTGATGATTGCCCACCATGCACCTATGCTCAATGCTACGACATAGAGTCCCCACCACATAGTCACTTCTCCAAAATAGTTTGGGTGGCGAGTGAGTGCCCAGAGACCAGAGTCCATGATTTTGCCTTTATTTTCTGGATTTTTTATAAACTGATCGAGCTCGTAGTCGCCAATTGCTTCAAAATAAAAACCCACAGCCCAGATGATAAAGCCGAGGAAAGCGATCGCAGTATATCCATGCACCTGTGTCGCATTTACTGCGATGCTTACACTTGATATGCCCACGATGATCGCTCCTTGGAGAACATATATCTGAAAAAAGCTACGCAGCTTGAACCACTTCCAGGTATCTCGCCATTTTTTATATCTAAAATCCTCTGGTTTACCATAGTTCCTTTTAAAAATACGGAGTGCAAGGCGGAATCCCCAGACGGTGATACAAAGTCCGACGATTACTTGGGGGAGTGTACCAAAGCTCGATATTGACGCGACGATCAGGATAAAACCGACACCGTAGGCGATATCGACAATGCTATTGTCTTTTTTGATTAGAGATACTATGAACAGTACTGACATGTATAGTGCAATAATGACTGCACTTATGAAAAATAAATTTAGGATCATATTATGTTATTTTAACACCCCAAGGGCTAGAACCGGGGAGTCTATGGGTCTTTGCGAGAGTAAACTGATATAGCGAAAATACCGTAGTGATCAGTGTCGTCACCCCTTTGTACACAACCCAATGATCCGGCGTCAGGATCATACGAGCGATTTCGTTTGATACTGCCAGTCCAATAAATATGCATGCCCATCGGAATGCGAGGATATTCCACCCACGATCTGACATAGAGAATAGCATTTCAAATAAGGGTTTTAGGATGTTCTTTTTATAATATAATCCTATAAGTAGTGCTAATCCAAAAATCAAATTGTATAAAGTGTCTTTAAAGATTATGAAAAAGGGATTGTCTAAAAAATAACTTAGCAACCCAAAAATTATAATAGTAAGAGCAACGATGACAGGGAACCATGCAAGTCTCTTGTTTAGGATATAGTTTACAAATAGCGCTACAACTGTTGCGAGTACAAAGATCAATACAGAATTATTGAAACTTTGAAAAGTAGATACAATAAGAAAGACGATGATCGGGCCAAACTCGACAAGAAGACCCAGGTAGAATTTTTTGAACATAGCTATAGTATAATATGAATATGATCAAATACATCATTCCATTTGTAGTGACAATAGTTTCGACTGCAGCCATAGACTATGTGTGGCTCGGGGTTATAATGAAGGATTTTTATGTAAAAGAGCTCGGTAAAGCAATCGTGCCAAATATTCCCGCTGCAATCGGGGTATATGTGGCTATGGCGCTACTTATTTTTGTATTCGTCTTACCGGTTGCAGGACCATCATACCTCCGTGTGATCGGCTTTGGAGCATTGTTTGGTTTACTAACCTATGCTTTTTATGATCTTACAAATCTCGCAATATTGTCTACTTGGACCACACGGTTAGCTGCAGTAGATATAGCATGGGGAACTATATTGTGTGCCGCGGTGTCAGTGATCGCATACTCTTTGCTAAAGTAATGAAACGATACTACCGAGATTTATTGGTTGATATTTTGATTATTATTTGTACAACCATTGTCACTCTCTATGTGGTGAAGGTGAGCGGTTTCCAAGTAACCCCGAATATCCTTTCGGTCTTTATAGCCGGTGTATTTTTTACCTCCGCATTTACCATTGCGCCTGCTGCTATAGTTCTTGCGCATTTGGGCCAGTCACTACCAATCCCCACTGTGGTCATTGTCGCTGCTCTTGGAGCGATGATCGGGGACTATGTTTTGTTTGTATTTATTAGAGACAAGTTCAGTAGGGATGTGCTCAGAGTACTCCGTCATTTTCATGTTAAGTTTTTTCTAAGATCATTCCATGTAGGATTTCTGAAGTGGCTTTCGCCAATCATTGGAGCAATCATTGTCGCCTCGCCACTACCCGATGAGTTTGGAATCATGCTTATGGGTGTATCTAAAATGCGAACCCGGTATTTCTTATTATTGACGTTTGTCATGAATATGGTTGGAGTAATGAGTGTTGTTGGCTTTTCTCGCTTATTTTAGTAATATACTCGTATGAACAGAATTGCATTATGGATTTTATTTTTCGTGGTGATCGGGCTGATTATCTGGGGAACTGTTGAGGGTATTAAAAAGGGAGCAAAGACCACAGGACTACTCAAAGTACCTGTCACTGCGCAAGATTGGCAGAAGGGTGCGACGAGCTCTGATATAGTGCTTGTTGAGTATAGCGATTTTCAGTGTCCTGCTTGTGCTGCGTTTGAACCCGTCATCAAAGAAATTGTGGCCGAATTCCCAAAGTTGACTTTTGTCTATCGCCATTTCCCACTGATCATGATTCATCAGAACGCTGATTTGGCTGCTGGTGCATCTGAAGCAGCTGGTAATCAGGGCAAGTTCTGGGAGATGCACGATTTGCTATTTGAAAAGCAAAAAGACTGGGAATTTGCTACTACTTCACAAATATTTTCTGACTATGCAGCCACTCTACAGCTAGATATCGAAAAGTTTAATACAGATATCACCTCTACCGAAACCCGCAAAAAGATAAACGAAATGTATCGTGGGGGTGTACAGGCTGGGGTGAGTGGTACACCAACATTCTTCTTAAATGGAAAGCAAATCAGTCCAAAGTCAGTCGATCAATTTAAGCAACTCATTATAAATGCTATCGCAACTACAACAGTTTCTCAGTAAATATATTGTCGTATTCTTTATCGTAGCCGGTCTCGGCTTTGCTGATGCAACATTCTTGGCTGTAGAGCATTATCTGGGAGTCATTCCACCGTGCAGTATCGGAGGCTGTGAGTTGGTGACAACAAGCGTGTACTCAAAGATCTTTGGTGTACCTGTTGCATACACAGGAGTCGCATATTACTTGGCAGTGCTTATACTCCTCGTACTGTTCTTTGATCTAAAAAAACCGTTGTTTGTAAAAGGAATCTTTGCGCTTACTACTACTGGATTTCTTTTTTCTTTATACTTCACGTTTTTGCAATTTTTTGTGATCAAAGCGATCTGTCCGTACTGTCTCTTTTCCGCACTTACTTCTACGGTGCTGTTTCTACTTTGTTGTTGGGGTGCTCGACGCAACTAGGCTTGGGATCAATTTTTTTAGACTATCAAAATCCTGATATCCAGAATGGGTTATGTCGTTTATGACGACTGCAGGAAGTTCTTTGATTTTATGGATAGCGATAAGAGTCTTGAGGGCATTTACATCAAGATCGTAGTCAAAGCTGTATACTCGTACTCCAGGATTTTTCTCACGCAATGAAGTCAGGACATAGCCTTGTTTCCGACAGTCATCGCACGAGAGCGAACTATAGAAGTACAAAATTGAACGAGGCCGGTCCCCACATTTTTCTGCAATCTTTTTCATCAAAATATAGTCCTTGATCTGGAGGAGCGAGTAGAATTTTTTCAATGTGATTACATCCTCATCGGTAATTCCTTTTTGTTCTTCGGCGTAAGTGAGCTTGTCAGAGAGGACGTTGAGCTCGCTTGAGAGAGCATTGCTCCCAATCTGGCTACATTTTATTTCTTCAAAGAGTGAAAACTGGGTTTCGAGTGAAAGAATGTCGATCGAGATCTTGTCTTCGATTGATTTGAGTTGGTTTAGCTTTTTATTATTGAGAAAGTTGCTAATAGAAAAAGCTGTAAAGAATATAAAGCAGGTCAGTATGAATACGAGCACGTATTTGCGGGTATTGATTTGCATGGCTACACCTTATCTCCACGGAGCCTTTTTGGCAAGGACTACGTTGTAGACAGACTTTCCAAGCCAGATTGGAGCGATAAAACCGTACGCAAATAGAAAGTACACAATATCGATCGATGGTTTGATTGAGCCAGTTGATATCTTTCGCCCGATAAAGAGTATGGTGATCGCAATACTGACAACAACGAGTGCGAGCAAGCTGTACGCATCAGTATTGATATAGAACCAGTCAAAAGAAAAGCTAAATTTAGGGGCATCGATGCCGATGATAGACCAGCGATATACATCTTCAGAAATATTGAGCGTAGTGTAGTAAAGCAAGTTACCGAATATATATAGTGCAGCTATTGTCGATATAAAACCAAAGGGAAGTGTAAGTAGGGCAATGTTTCCGTACTTTGGATTAAAGAACAAGTGTTTGTAGTCCATCAGATTTCTAAAAAAACCATAGGTCCATCTGACGCGCTGTACATGCAGACGTTTAAGAGTGTTTGGTGTGATGGTATACACCAGAGCACGTGGACAATTTAGAATCTTGTAACCATGCATCTGGATACGGCATGCTATCTCCATATCCTCGGTGTTGTGCGCGTGTTTGAAGCCGCCAACAGTAGCAAATACACTTCGTCTGAATATAGAAAAAGGACCCGGGGTGACATGGAGAGCGTTTAGTTTGCCATACATCCATCGAGTAAAAGTACCGATCTGATATTCGACACGCTGCATGAGCTGGAGAATATTTTTTGGATTATGCACGACCATGTTTGGAGTGACGGCCATGACTTTTTTGTCAGTGAAATAAGGAATCATGTTGCGGAGGGCGTCGGGATGCACTTCAGAGTCTGCGTCCAAACAACCAATCAGTTCTGCGGTTGATATTGCTATGCCTCTATTAAGAGCAGTATATTTTCCGCCATTCTTTTGGTGTATCACCTGCACGCGCGGACCTTCAAGTGTTTTTGCAACTGCCAGAGTGTTGTCCGTACTCCCGTCGTCGATGATCATAATAGAGAGCTTTTCAGTGGGGTAGTTGAGGGCGAGGAGTGAGTGGACTGTTTTTACCAGTGTTCTTGCCTCGTTAAAACAAGGTACCGTGATAGAAACCGTTGGGAGGTCTTTTGGAGTATCTTCTGCTACAGTGTCTGATTCGAAAAAAGTGATGAGAAGGAAGAGCTGGATGTAGAGGCTGCAGAAGATAAATATGAAGAGGATAGTTAAATTGATATCCATGGCTATAGACTATAGCTCAAAAAAAGCTTAAAATCAAAGGAATGAAGAAAATTAACAAAAAGTATACCGTTATAGGTGCAATCGTTCTGATTGCGATCATTATCATCATGGTGAGTTCAGGAAAAGGCGACGCTGCATTCGAGTCTGCACCCGTCACCGTGGCCGATGTGATTCAGGATGTTGATGTAACTGGAAAGATTGCTCCAGAGCAAAAAGCAGATCTCGCTTTTGAAAAGACTGGAATTGTTTCACTTGTCTCCGTAAAAGTAGGTGACAAAGTAGTAAGGGGACAGGTACTCGGATCCCTCGACACTCGTGAAGCTCGGGCCTCATACCAAGCTGCGCAGGCAAATGTTCTTTCAGAAAAAGCAAAACTCGATGAATCTCGAAAAGGAACTCGAGGAGAGGAGCTCACTATCTCAGGTCAAACATATTCAAATGCGGTGCGAACATTCAACAACATCATGCGAGACACTTTTGCTCAGATCGACAATACACTGAGATCAAATAGTGACTCAATGTTTATAAATGCCGACAGTTCTAACCCGACAATCATCGTGAGCGTCTCAAACGATACTCGTAGAAAAGAATTAGAGTTGTTGCGACTACTAATCACCGAAGCGATCACAGATTGGAACAAAAACTATGCAAACGCAAACATAGATCAGTCTATGAGTCTGACTCGTAGCACGCTTGCACTCACTAAAGACTTCTTGACCAAGCTCCAAAACTACATCAAAGATCCTACGGATGCAGATCGAGAAATCATTTTGAACACAATCAAAGCAGTTACTACTATCAATACAAATTTTATTGACGCTCAAGCTTCTTATGACAATGCAAAAGGAGAGTATGTTTTGAAGCGAGCTGGTAACACAAATGAATCGATCGATTCACAGCAAGCAAAATACGAACAAGCAGTAGCTCAGGCAGCTAGTGAGGCTGCAGTACTTGAAAAGATGACCATCACTGCTCCATTTGATGGAGTTGTTACTCTAGTTGAGCCTACTCTGGGAGAAACAATGTCTGCAAATGTCACCGCATTTACGGTGATGACTGCTGATCAATATAAAATAGAAGTGTTTGTGCCAGAATCAAATATCTCAAAAATCAGTCTTGGTAATATAGCAAAGGTCACTCTGGATGCATATGGCAAGGATACATTCTTTGATGCAGGTGTGTCACGGATCGACCCAGCAGAGACTATTGTCGAAGGTATCCCAACATATAAAGTAACTCTCGCGATTGCTCCTGATCCACGTATACGCTCAGGAATGACTGCAGATATCAATATTGTTACTGCACAAAAGTTCGGTATCCTGAGTATCCCGACTCGAGCAATCATCGAAAAAGATGGTCAGGTCTATGTTCGAAAAGTAAATGGTGAAAAATACACCGAAGTTCCAGTCACAATCGGTTTACGAGGATCAAATGGAAATACTGAGTTACTAAGCGGACTTGCAGCAGGGGATATTGTTGTTACAAAGGTAAAATAATATGTACGAACTCATAGACAGTGGTGAAGAACAAAAGCTAGAACGTTTTGGTGACGTTGTTTTGTCTCGTCCCGATCCGCAAGCACTTTGGCCAAAATTAAAGCCAGAGTTGTGGAAGAGTGCCGACGCTACATATCAACGAAATCAAACAGAAGGAAAGTGGGTATATACAAAAAAGATTCCCGAATCATGGAATATTGAGCATGGAGGTATTTCTTTTATTATAAAACCGACTGCCTTCAAACATACAGGACTTTTTCCAGAGCACGCCTCAAATTGGGAGTGGTTGCGTAAAGTCACACCGGCCGGAGGAGAAGTACTCAACCTCTTTGGATACACTGGTGGTGCAAGTCTCGCATGTGCTCAAGCCGGAGCAAAAGTGGTGCATGTAGATGGGTCAAAATCTGCAGTCACATGGGCACGTGAAAATGCTGAGCTCTCAAAACTTGCTGATAAGCCGATTCGGTGGATTGTGGAGGATGTCCGTGTCTTTGTCGAACGAGAGATAAAGCGTGGTCGTAGATATGACGGTATCATCATGGATCCACCAAGCTTTGGTCATGGAGCAAACAAAGAACTCTGGAAAATTGAGGAGGACTTTTTACCACTCATAGAAAATTGCAAAAAACTTCTTTCAGACAATCCGGCATTCTTTTTGATCAATGGATATGCTGCAGGGTATTCGCCGATCGCCTATGCAAACAACCTGCTAGATTTAGGAGGCAAGATAGAAAAGGGAGAACTCACTATCCAAGAAAAAGACGGTGGTAGGCTACTACCGTGTGGTATATATGCACGATGGACAAAATAAACGTACTGTACGAAGACAATCACCTCATCATTGTGGCAAAATCCGCAGGTACTTTGATCGATGAGTTACAGGAGCAGGTAAAAGGATATATAAAAGAAAAATATAAAAAACCTGGCAATGTATTTCTCGGTATGGTCCATCAGCTAGATCGAAATGTGTCTGGAATAGTTTTGTTTGCGAAGACCTCAAAAGGCGCCGCGCGTCTTTCTGAGCAGTTCCGACGGCACACGGTCGAAAAGGTATACGAAGCGAAAGTAGAGAATTTTGAATCTCTACCTGACCACGGAATTTTGATCAACTGGCTAGTCCATGATGAAAATAAAAATATGACCTCGGTGTTTGATGAAGAAGTTCCAAGTAGTAAATTTTCAGAGCTTTCATATAAGAAAATAAAAGACAGGGTAAAGATTATTTTAAAAACAGGTAGACAACATCAGATCCGAGCACAATTTGCACACTTCGGGCACCCTCTCGTGGGAGACACAAAGTATGGAAGCAAACAAAAGTTTGATGATAAGCATATCGAGCTGTGTGCCGTCTCACTTTCATTCACTACAGCTACAGGAGACGAGAAAAAGACAATAGTGTATAATGCCTTTCATGGAGACAAATAAACAATATTTATTCGGTGGAGGCGCGATTCTTGTCGTCCTTCTATCGCTATACGTCGCAATTTTATCAGTAAAGGAGTGGAAGTCAGTACGATATATCGGTGGTGAAAATAGCCAGGGGTATATTACCGTATCAGGTGAGGGTGAGGTAGTAGCTGTTCCAGATCTAGCAACTTTTACTTTTAGTGCAGTTGAAACTGCAAAGACTGTAAATGTCGCTCGAGACGCTGCGACGCTTTCTATCAACAAAGCACTTGAAATCGTAAAGAAAGCAGGTGTACCTGAATCTGACATAAAAACAGCAGGGTACTCAATCTCACCAAAATACGAATACTCAGGAGGTGATTGTAATGAATACCGATGTACAACTGGCAAGCAGACATTTGTCGGCTACGAAGTAAATCAGACTATCGAAGTAAAAGTTCGTGACCTCAACAAAGTAGGTCAGCTCTTTGCTGATGTCAGTGCTTCAGGAGTAAAGCAGTTGGGAAATATTGCATTTACTGTTGAGAGTCAGGAATTGCTAAAGGAAAAAGCTCGAAACGAAGCAATCACCAAAGCTCGAAAGCAGGCAGATGATTTGGCAGATTCTCTAGGAGTAAAACTAGTACGTATCACTAGCTTCAACGAAGGTGGGGTATACCCAGTTCCGTACTACGCAAAAGGTGGTGATATGATGGCTTCAGTCTCAGCGCGGCCAGAAGCTGCACCTAGTGTTCCAGCAGGAGAGCAAAAGATCGTTTCTAACGTCTCTATTACGTACCAGATTCGATAGTTGACTTTGTTTGAGATATAGGATACTATGTCAGTAAATAACCCCGAGCGGGGTTTTTTACTAGAAAACAAATAATACTATGTTTGATTACATTCGAGACACAAAAGCAGAATTTAAGCATGTAAAGTGGCCTACTCGTCGAGAGGCTATCGCGTATGCAGTGATCGTTATACTGTTTTCAGTAGCGACTGCTGTAGTGCTCGGAGCATTTGATTTTGCTTTCTCAAAGATTATAAAACTCTTTATATAAATCTATGTCAAAACAACAAGGAAATCAGGATCGAAATTGGTACGCTATTCACACATATTCTGGATACGAAAACGCTGTGGCTCGAAACCTCAAGCAGCGTATTGATTCATTGGGTATGAATGATCGTATTTTCAATGTACTCGTTCCTACAGAAAAGAAGATCAAAATCAAAGGAGGTAAGCGAGTGGAAGAAGAAGAAAAGTTTTACCCTGGATACATCCTTGTAGACATGGTGGTAACCGATGATTCTTGGTATGTAGTTCGAAACACACCTCGAGTGACAGGGTTCGTAGGATCAGGAGTGGTGCCAGTACCTCTTTCAAAGAAAGAAGTCGATACCATTTTTGCTCGAATTTCAAAAGACACTGTTTCTCACAATATTGACCTCATTGTCGATGACATTGTAAAGATCGTCGATGGTCCATTTAAGGATCTCGAAGGTAAGGTAGGGGATGTCGACAGCGAACGAGGAAAGATAAAAGTCCTTGTTTCAATGTTCGGACGAGAGACTCCAGTCGAGCTCGACTTCTTGCAAGTAAAGAAGATTTAATATAAAGTACTGTAACTAACCTATATGGCAAAGAAAATCACTAAAAAACTAAAGCTCGTCATTCCAGCAGGAAAGGCTAATCCAGCACCTCCAGTAGGTCCTGCATTGGGTCAGGCGGGTATCAACATCGGAGACTTCGTAAAGAAGTTTAACGATGCTACCAAGAATATGATGGGAGACATTGTCCCTGTCGAGATCACTGTATTCGAAGATCGATCATACGACTTCGTTCTCAAGACCCCTCCAGCATCAAGCCTTATCCTAAAGGCACTCGGAAAGGAAAAGGGATCAGGACGACCTAACACAGCAAAGATCGGAAGCATCTCAAAAGCTCAGCTCAAGGCAATCGCAGAAAAGAAACTTCCAGACTTGAACACTACCGACATCAACGCAGCAATGCGAATCATCGAAGGTTCAGCTCGAAACATGGGAGTAGACGTAAAATAAATATAAAAGAAAAAACCACTCGCAAGAGTGGTTTTTTCTTTATGAACTATAGTGCACGTTATACTCCAACATCACGGTACCAGTTTCTGTTTTAGATAGATTCATCAATTCAAGTTTGTAGTTTACATCATCTTTAAATAACGTAATTCCTTTTCCAAAGATAATAGGTTCGATGGTGAGGTATATTTTTCTAACAGCTTTTGCTTGGAGGAACATATTGTAGATCTCAGCACCACCACAGATAGCCAGCTCTTTGAAACCTCGAGCCTCGAGACTATCTACAAGTGCTTGTGGATCTAGCTGGGTGGTCTCAGCGCCTTCAAACTGTTTTGATCGAGTATAGACGATATTTACTCGTTCAGCGAGTGGGCGAGGAAGGGTCTTGTACGTAGTAGAGCCCATAACGACTACACCAGCTCGTTTGGTGAGCTCAACAAAGCGTTTTTTGTCTTCTTTGCTCGTCCAAAAAGCAGGATGATGAGCATCTCGGGCGATAAATCCATCGGCACTGATTGCGGCAATAATAAAGGGAATCATTTTTTAATATCTCTATCTGAATAAAGTCTTGGTAACATCGTCTCTGGTTTCCATAACTTCTTTAACTCACTAATTTTGTCACTTGTTTGATATTTTCCTGAAGCGGCATAATCTTTGTCGAGAATTGGTCCTGTTTCAAAGAAAATGATTTGAGCAATCCTACGACCAACAACGAGAGGAATGGCATAGTGTCGTGAGTTGTTGGTGATTTCCATTGTCCAACGGTTTACATATCCAACGTCACCCCACCCGGCACACTTACAGACTTCAATGAAACTTCTCCCTAGTGAAGACCGTGCCTTCATCATGGTTGTGATGTGATTTCTACCCCCAATGAATTCGTTTGTGTGAGCAAGGATAGTTTCGCCAGGTTCAATCAAAATGACTTTGTCGGTTGGAGATATCCCTTCCCAATCAAATGACGAAAAATCCTTAAAGACTTCTTTTGCTGTCTTGGCTTTATATATTGTCTTTCCCCACACGTAATCCATATGCTTCTTGTTATAGATGTTGTAGTGATTTAAGAAGTAATTCGGCTTTTGTTCGCGGTAATAATATTCACCAAGAGTCACGTCATAACTTGATGTGGCAAGATTTTCTTTTTTAAATGGAGTGATGATAATGTCACCTTTTTTAATTTCTTCTAAAATCTTTCGGTCAGATAATGCCATATGTATTAATCATTAAGGTTATGGGGATATTTTATCATAATAACAAGAGCCTACTCACTTGCGGTGAACAGGCTCTTGTGTCGGAACTGCTAAACTGACATTTTTGCTCTAATGGCGGGGTGAAATTTGTAATCCTCCAATCGCACCAATGCGGTGACATCCTCTGGACTAGTCATTTTTGACACATCGATGTCTGACAGGCTTTTAATCGAAGGATTGATCCAGAGCTTTGGTAGCGGATACGGCTCTCGAGACAGTTGTTCCTTTACTGCATCAAAGTGATCATGGTAGATATGCACGTCACCAAGCGTGATGATGAATTCATCTGCTATCAATCCCGTCATTTGAGCAACGAGATGGAGCATGAGTGAATAAGATGCGATGTTAAACGGTACTCCTAAAAAAGTATCACAACTTCTTTGGAACATGTGTAATGATAATTTTCCGTTGGTGACGAAGAACTGGAATATCATGTGACAGGGCGGGAGTGCCATTTGATCAATTTCTCCAGGGTTCCACGCAGTCACAATTAGTCGTCGATCGTTTGGATCTTTTTTAATTCTCTCAATTATGTTTGAAAGCTGATCCACTGTGGTGCCGTCCGGTCGCAGCCAGCTTCTCCATTGTACTCCATATACACGTCCAAGGTCCCCATCGAACTTTGCTTTTGGTTTCCAATACTCAGCTTCTGCGTTCGCTGTCCAGATTTCGCAGCCAAGCTTTTGAAGCACCTTGTTATCAGAACAACCTGACATAAACCAAAACAGCTCCGCGGCCACACTTCTGAAAGCAAGCTTTTTGGTAGTGGTAGCTGGGAAGCCGTCTGACATTTTGAATCGTAAGGGTCGAGTGAATAATCCTCGAGTCATTCCATTTCGACCTTCACGGTCAACGCCGTGTTCCATGATTTCTTTGAGTAAGTCGTTGTATATTTTCATGGTCTAAGTATATACTAGACCAAGAGACAAAAACAAATAACTCATTATGAAAAATAAATTCATTGCTATATGTGGTGGGGAAGGTTCAGGCAAAAGCACCATGGTGGCATATTTGCGAGAACTTTATCCAGCGGGACTGACTGTCAGTCGGGAGCCAGGAGGCTCACCATTTGCGGAAGCCATCCGCATAACTATGTTTTCTGAGGGTGGAAGAGATTCTACTCCGGAGACTCAGTTTGGCCTTGCGTGGGCCGCACGAAGCGATCACATGACTAAGCTTGTCATCCCCGCATTGGGGCAGGGGCCGGTTGTGTTGGATCGTTTTGATTGTTGTACGTTTGCGTATCAAATTCATGGTGGTGAAGCACCGCATCTCAAGGATCTTTTTTGGCAGGTGCGAGAACGATTTCTTGTTCGTAAACCGGATCTTTATATTTTCTTTGATGTTGATCCGGCGACCGGCCTTGCTCGAGCTGCGGCTCGAAAGGGTCCTGGAAACTTCTTTGATGAAAGGAGGTTGCCATTTCACGAACGAATTCGGGTAGGGTACCTTGAGTTTCTTCAGACGGTACCGCATGTCACGATTGATGCAAACCAGCCTCTTGAGCAAGTAAAGGCGCAATTTGCTACAATTATACAAGAACGGCTAGGTTAGCTGTTCCTCCGGCGGAGGGTGTCGAGTTTTTTTGCTCGCCCCTCCGCTTTTTTATTCCACTTGACAGGTTTTTAGGTCGGGTGTAGATTATAAAAGTCCAAGGGCGGCTGAACAAGCATGACCCAAGGGCAAGATAAGCTGTTAGTGTACCCCCCAAAAATGGCCCTTCCAGGCCAAAGCACCGCTATCCTTCGGGATGGTAAAGCCCCAGTTGAGCGCCCCTCTCGAGTATGAGATAGGGGCCTCTTTTTTTATGCACAACGAGTGCTATAATAGTGGGGTAGTTCCTCCAGCATTTGGGGCTCCGTCGCTCTTTTTTGAGCAGTCGCAGACGGGTGCCTCTGACGCCGAAAGGCAATGGCGACAAAAAGAGTATTGGCTTTTTAGCCGGGGGCGCGTACCATCCAGGTATGTAGCCTCTTTTTTT
>JAGOVB010000003.1:20389-59499 GCA_018060945.1 Minisyncoccota bacterium
CTCAAGTACCATTTGGAGTAGATAAAAACACTGAGCTTTTAAATTACGATGAACTAAAAAAGATTGCGGTAGAAAACAAACCAGACATTATCGTCGCTGGATTTACTGCATACCCACGAGTAGTTGATTTCAAAAAGTTCCGTGAGATCGCAGATGCATCCGGTGCACTTTTGATGGTGGACATGTCACACTTTGCCGGGCTCGTAGCTGGAAAAGAATATCCATCTCCATTTTTGTATGCCGATATCGTTACTCACACAACTCACAAAAGTCTCCGTGGTCCGCGTTCAGCTATCATATATGCAAAGATAGATGCTCGAGAAATGGGAAAGAAGATAGACCGTGCAGTATTTCCAGGTATGCAGGGAGGTCCTCATATAAACCAGATTGCAGCTGTAGCAGTCGCTCTCAAGGAAGCTGCAGAACCAAGTTTTAGAAAGTACGCAAAGCAGGTGATCAAAAACGCTCAAGCACTTTCAACGGAGCTGACCAAACGTGGGTGGAGAATAGTCTCTGGGGGAACTGATTCGCATCTCATCCTTGTCGATACCATATCAGGAGGAATTTCTGGAAAAGATGCATCAGATCGTCTGGAAAAAGAGGGGATCATCGTAAACAAAAATGCGATCCCGTATGACACTCGACCACCAACCGACCCATCAGGAATCCGACTTGGTACATGTGCAGAGACAACTCGAGGAAAGAAAGAAAAAGATATGAAAAAGATTGCTGAGCGTATCGACAAGATTTTGAGAAAATAATGCAAGAAAAAATTAAAGAAATACTCAAACAGGCAACCGAACTCAATATCGATATTCCTGTTGCACATACGGATGATTTTAAAAACGGCGACTATGCATCACCGGTAGCTTTTGTCCTGGCTAAGCAGTGGAAAATCACTCCAAAAGATGCAGCTCAAAAAGTCTTTGAAAAATTAGTTTTACCAAAAGAAATTAAAAAAGTAGAAGTAGCGGGGAATGGATATCTGAATTTCTTTTTAGCTGAAGACTACATTGCTCGGATGGTGCAGGGGGTAGATGATAATTTTGGGAAAAATGATGTCTATAAAGGACAAAAAGGGATGGTGGAGTATACCGATCCAAATCCATTTAAGGTATTTCATATTGGGCACTTGATGAACAACTCAATCGGAGAAACTCTGGCACGTCTTGCTGAGTTTGGCGGAGCACAGGTGATACGTGCTTGCTATCAGGGAGATGTCGGTCTACATGTAGCAAAGGCAATCTGGGCACTCCTCCAAGACAAAGAAAATTTCGAAAATACAATTGAGTATTGGGGAAAGGTATATGTTACTGGGAGCAGTGAGTATGAAAATCACAAAGCAGAGATCGACGAATTAAACAAAAAGATTTTTGAAAAATCAGATCCAGAAATACAAAAATACTATGAGCTCGGTCGCGCATTGAGCCTGGAATATTTTGAAACTATATATAAAAAGCTCGACACACATTTTGATCGGTACTTCTTTGAAAGTGAAGTAGCCCAAGAGGGAATCAAGCTAGTCAAAGACAATTCTCAAGTTTTCGAATTGAGCGAGGGAGCAATGGTATTTAAAGGATCGCACACACGCGTATTTTTAAATTCAAAAGGACTTCCAACATACGAAGCAAAAGAATTGGGTCTCACTGCTACAAAATTTAGAGAATTTTCTGACATCGCTTTTTCCCTTGTAGTGACTGGCAACGAACAGAATGATTATTTTAAGGTTGTTAAAGAAGCTTTATTAAAAATAGACCCAAAGTACAATATCAGACAGTTTGGACATGGTCTCATGCGTTTTGCAGATGGAAAGATGTCTTCTCGAAAGGGAAATATTGTTAGTGCAGAAGATTTGATATCTGATATTCAGACTTCAGTAAAAGAAAAAAATCCTGATTCTGATTCAGAAAAGATAGCGATCGCGGCGATCAAGTACTCGATCCTGCGCCAGGCTGTCGGCGGTGACATTATCTATGACAAAGAAAAGTCTGTTTCATTTGAAGGAGACTCAGGTCCGTATCTTCAATACTCATGTGTCCGTGCAAAATCTGTTTTGGCAAAGGCGGGTACAGCTGAGATAAAAAATCGTACGATCAACGTTCTCGATCGGATGATTCTACGTTTCCCTGAAGTTGTGTTACGTGCACAGACTGAATTTGCTCCACACCATGTGGTCACGTACCTCACTCAGTTGGCGGGGGAGTTTAATAATTTTTACGCTCACAACAAAATCCTCGATGCAGGGGATGATACTGGGTATAGATTGGTGCAAACCAAAGCTTTTATCGAGACTATGCAAAACGGCCTCAAGATCCTCGCTATCCAAATCCCCTCAAAAATGTAGTTGACGTCATGCCTCAACCGTGCTATTCTTTTGCTGTTCGCACCTTTCGGCTTCGAGGTGTCGGACAAAGGTCAGTTGCAGTGGACGCGTCCACGGGCTGACCTTTTTCTTTTTTATACCAAGATATGATAGAGTAAATGCCATGAATGAAGCTAAAAGCACCCACGCAGAACGAGAGGAACGAATACTCGAATATTGGAAGCAAGACGGTACGTTCCAAAAGTCACTAGAGAAAGATTCCCCAAAAGGCGATTTTGTATTTTATGACGGACCTCCATTTGCGACTGGCACTCCACATTATGGCCACCTTTTGACGGGAACTATAAAAGACGTTATCCCACGATATAAAACTATGCAGGGGTATCATGTGCCTCGTCGTTGGGGGTGGGATTGTCATGGACTACCACTTGAAAACCTGATCGAAAAAGAACTCGGTCTCAAAACCAAAAAAGATATCGAAGAATTGGGCATCGAAAATTTCAATGATGCTGCACGTAATGCAGTGCTCCGATACGCACATATCTGGAAAGAGGTAGTCCCTCGTTTTGGACGATGGGTAGATATGGACAATGATTATCGTACGATGGACTCTTCATATACTGAGTCTGTCTGGTGGGCATTTAAGACACTTCACGATAAGGGGCTCGTCTACGAAGGATATAAAAGCATGCAGCTCTGTCCTCGTTGTGGAACCACACTTTCAAACTTTGAAGTTAATCAGGGATACAAAGACATCACTGATATCTCTGTCTATGTAAAATTTAAGATAGAGCCAAACACATTTTTGCTCGCATGGACCACTACTCCTTGGACATTACCGGGCAATGCTGCACTCGCAGTCGGTCCCGATATCACATATGCAAAGATAAAAATAGGCGATGATTTCTATATTCTTGCAAAAGAACGACTCGTAGTAATAAAAGATGCATACACTGTCGAAAAAGAAATGCTTGGAAAAGATTTGGTAGGTACAAAGTACACTCCTGTTTTTGATGCATATATAAAAGAGGGAAAAGTTTACCCAGCTGAATTTGTCACTACCACAGATGGAACAGGTATTGTCCATATTGCGCCTGCTTTTGGTCAGGATGACTATGATCTCGGAAAGAAGTACGATCTCAAATTTATCCAGCACGTTACTCCCGATGGCAAAATGACCGTAGTTCCATTTGAAGGAATGGATGCAAAGCCAAAAGATGATCATCAGCGAACTGATGTAGAAGTTATCAAATATCTTGCGGGCAAAGGAACGCTTTTTGCAAAAGAAAAATTGATCCACTCATATCCACATTGTTGGCGTTGTGATACACCACTTCTTAACTATGCTTCTTCTTCATGGTTCGTAAAAGTTCCAGAAATAAAAAACAAACTCGTCTCAGAAAACAAAAAAGTACACTGGGTACCCGAATCAGTAGGAGCAAATCGTTTTGGGAACTGGCTTGAAGGTGCTCGTGACTGGGCTATCTCACGTAGTCGATACTGGGGAGCTCCACTACCAGTGTGGAAGAGTAAAACTGAAACCAAAATAATTGCTTCGCTTTCTGATATTCAAAAAGCATGTAAACCTCGAAACAATATCCTATTGATGCGACATGGCGAGATCGAGAGCAATAAAAATAATCTTATCAGTGCTGATATACACAAGAAAGAGGGACTGACTGAGAATGGAAAGAAACAAGTCAAAAAGTCAGCAGAGTCACTCAAAAACAAAAAGATCGATCTAGTTTTCATCTCTCCATTTTTTAGAACAAAAGAGACTGCAAAAATAGTTGCAGGGGTTTTGGATTTGAAATCAGAGCACATAAAAGAAGATGTACGTCTTGCTGAAGTAGATGCAATGGATTTCCAAGGTCGACCATGGTCTGACATTTTGAACATGTATCGTGATCGAAAAGAATGGTTTGATCGGAAGATTGTAGGACTCGAGACTTTGTCTGAAGTACGTGAGCGAGTGGGTAGTTTTGTGTACGAGATAGATAAAAAATATAAAGACAAAAACATTCTCATCATCAGCCACAATACACCTCTAAAGATTGTGCAGGCCTTGTCAGAAGGAAAGGATGACGATTGCGATATTGAGCTTTTCGACAATGCAGAAGTTCGTGCACTGCATTTTACTCAGCTACCAAGAAACAGAGAATACAAGATCGATTTCCATCGTCCATATATCGACGAAGTCGTTCTCCACGATTCAAAAGGGCATGAGATGAAGCGAGTACCTGAGGTGTTTGATTGCTGGTTTGAATCAGGTTCAATGCCGTTTGCATCTCAACCGGTACGCCCAAAGTGGTTTGGAAAAATAAAAGGTTACCCAGCTCAGTTTATTGCAGAAGGACTCGATCAGACTCGAGGATGGTTTTACTCGATGCTTGTTTTGGGAACTGCACTATTTGGAAAATCTCCATATGAAAATGTGATCGTAAACGGGCTCGTGCTCGCAGAAGATGGGAAAAAGATGTCAAAGAGTTTGAAAAATTATCCTGATCCGATGGATGTGGTGAACAAATTTGGCGCCGATGCTATCCGATACTTTATGCTCTTGTCTCCAGCGATGGCAGGAGAGGACCTGCGTTTTAGTGAAAAGGGTGTCGATGAAGTTGTTAAAAAAGTAATCAATCGTCTCGATAACGTAGTCACCTTCTTTGAAATGTATTCAAGATCAGAAGCTGCAAGTGTGCGTTCAACAAATATACTCGACAAATGGATCATGGCACGACTCCACGAGACTGCTCATATTGTTACCGAAGGTATGGACAAATACGAGTTACATATAGCAACTCGACCCTTCAATGATTTTATCGATGATCTTTCTACTTGGTATCTACGACGCTCACGTGACCGTTTCAAGGATGGTGATGTCCAGGCAATCCAGACAACAAAATATATCCTCACAGAACTTTCAAAGTTACTCGCTCCTTTTATGCCATTCTTTGCTGAAGATATGTATCAAAGACTAGGTAATACAGAGAGTGTCCATCTAGCATCTTGGCCAGCACCACAGTCAGTTGATCAAAAGGTGATTGTAGAAATGAAAAAGACTCGTGATATCGTGACATTTGGTCTCGAAGCTCGGACTCGATTCAGTATAAAAGTGCGACAACCACTCGCAAAACTTTCTGTACGTGAGCTCGTCAGTGCAGAGTTTGTCGAACTGATCAAGGATGAAGTAAACGTAAAAACAGTTGTAGAAGACAAAGAAGTAAAAGGGGAAGTGCTCCTCGACCATGTCATCACTCCTGAGCTCAAAGAAGAAGGAGACGTACGAGAGTTCCTTCGACTCGTCCAAGATCTGCGAAAAGAAAAAGGATTAAAACTGGGTGAGCCAGCAAAACTCGCTGTGGCAACTGATGAAAAAACAAAAGCATTGATCGAGAAAAACAAACCTCTCCTTCTCAAAGTTGCGCAGATAAAAGAAGTTACATTCACACTCTCTGATGCTGGAACGACGATGACTATCGAACGCTAATGGCGTACACCGTACACACGACTGAAGGCTTTATTCTTTCAAGTGCTCCGATCGGGGAAGCAAATCGTATATACCATATATTTACTCGAGAATTTGGAATGATTATCGCTACTGCCCAGGGAGTGCGTCTCAACAAATCAAAACTACGCCCACACTTATTGGACTATAGCTTTTCGTCTGTTTCTTTAGTCAGAGGAAAAGAGTTTTGGAGGATTACGAGCGCCTCAAGCACCAACAAAAATACAAATAAAATATACATTCAAATTTTAACCATCATAAAAAGATTACTCCAAGGAGAAGGGGAACATGAGGTCCTTTTTGATTATTTAAAACAAGAATTATTCAAAGAAAATTTAGACGAAACAGATATTATGATAAAAATCCTAACAGACCTGGGTTATGTAAGTGTAAATGAAACAAAAGGTGCAGACAAAACTAAGCTTGTAAGCTTGATCAATAAGGGCTTGAAAGAAAGCCAACTATGATATAATTCATGAAATGAATGAAGAAAGTAAGCTCTCGAAGCTCCAAAAAAGTCTATATTCTCGAAATAGACCTGAAACAGCCCATTCTACAAAGGTCTCGTTTAAACCTGAAGAGAGCAATGTACCGACCGACTGGCAGCATCCAGAGGAAAGTTTTGAAGAACGGCCTGTGGAGTATGCAGATACTGGTATGTCATTTTTTACAAAATTCTTTATAGGGTCCCTCATATTTTTTGTTCTTGCATTGGGGATGAGTCTCATCTTTCTTTTTAAAGGTGCAAACATCGTGTCTGCTGACAATATCGATATTTCTGTTTCCGGGCCACTTTCTACAGGAGCCGGGGATGAGTTTCCGTTTGATGTCCAGGTATATAATAAAAATAACATCAAACTCGAAGTGGTTGATTTGAGTGTCGAGTTTCCGTCAGGCACTGTAAATCCAGATGATACAAGTGCAGAATACAAACGGTACCAACAAGTATTGCCTGACATCGAGCCTGGTGCCTATGCGCAAGAAACAATTCGAACTATTTTGTATGGAGAGGAAAATAGTAAAAAAACAATCATGATAAAAGTGGAGTACCGTATCAAGGGCTCAAATGCTCTGTATTACAAAGAAAAGCCATACGAGGTGATCATAAACGCTGCACCAGTATCGATGACCGTCACTTCATTTAAAGAAATTCAGTCAAATCAAGAATTTGAAGTCACAGTACAAGTATCATCAAACTCGCAGCAAGTATTAAAAAATATGATGCTTCACGCGTACTATCCGTTTGGGTTTACTTTCACTAGTGCTGATGTAAAGCCACTTACTGATAATTCCACATGGAGACTTGGTGACCTAAAACCTCAAGAAAAAAAGACAATAAAATTCAAAGGAAAAATAGAAGGTCAAGATGAAGAAGAGCGTGTCTTTAGGTTTTCGACCGGGTTACAAAGCGCAAAGAGTGACAAAGTCATCGGGACTGAATTTGTTTCATCGAATCAAGCTCTCAGAATAAAAAAACCATTCCTTACCACAAAGCTGACCCTCAATGATTCAGAAGGAAATGGTGACTATGTAGCACAGTACGATCAGCCAGTCACCGCAGAGATAGAATGGTTCAACAACCTACCTACAAATGTGACTGATGCCGAAATACGGGTAAAGTTTTCAGGTATGGTCTTTGACAAAGACTCTGTCGATCCAGATGAAGGTTTGTTTAAATCGGCTGACAATGAGATCGTTTGGAATACTCAGACCACTAAAGGACTGAGGAGTATTGGAGCTGGTGAGAGTGGTCGAGTAACATTTAAATTTATTCCACGATCAAAAGGTGCTCAAACAAACCCAACCATGACCGCAGACGTCAGTATAAAGGGTCGACGAGTGTCAGAGGAAAACGTCCCGGAAAATCTAGTATCAAATACGGTTAGAAATATAAAGATTGCATCGAGCGCAGGCCTCGGAGCTGTTATCGTTCGATCTACTGGTCCATTCCAAAATACAGGACCGATACCGCCAAAAGCCGAGCAAGTAACCACTTACACAGTTATTTGGACACTAAACAACACCTCAAGCGGCATTGCTGATGCGGTGGCGACTTCAAAGTTACCTCCGTATGTAAAGTGGGTAGGCAAAATAAGTCCAGAGACAGAGGACATCAAGTACGATACAAAGGATGGTTCAATTGTCTGGAATGTAGGAGATGTTCCAGCGTACACAGGATTTGGTGCTGCTCGCCGAGAAGTGGCGTTCCAAATATCATTTGAGCCAAGTGTAAGTCAGGTGGGTAAAAATACACTGGCACTAGTCGAGGACGCAGCTTTTAAAGCGATTGACATATTCACTGGCACTACGCTATATTCAAGCAGAAGTGAGCTCACCACACGTTTCAGTACTGACCCACAGTTTAAAAATGGGGACGACACTATCATACGATAATGGAAAAAATAATTTCACTTGCAAAACAAAGAGGTTTTATATACCAAGGCTCAGAGATCTACGGAGGTCTGGCGGGTACTTTTGACTATGGTCCGCTCGGAGTCACGCTTAAAAAGAATATAGAAAATGTGTGGTGGAAACGTTTTGTTACTGATCGAGAAGATATGTACGGTATCGACGCATCGATTTTGATGAACCAAGAAGTCTGGAAGGCATCTGGCCATGTTGGAGGTTTTTCTGATCCGCTTGTTGAGTGTAAAAAATGTAAACGACGTTTCCGTGCTGATCATCTAGAAGATAAAAAGAAATGCCCAGAATGTGGTGGGGAATTGGGCGAAGAAAAACAGTTCAATATGATGTTCAAGACTCATGTCGGCGCCGCACAGGACGATGCATCAGTATCGTATCTCCGACCAGAGACAGCTCAGGGTATGTTTGTAAACTTCAAAAATGTCATCGATTCATTCCATCCAAAGCTTCCTTTCGGCATGGCACAGATCGGTAAAGCATTTCGAAACGAGATTGCTCCTCGCGACTTTATCTTCCGTGTTCGAGAGCTTGAGCAGATGGAGATCGAATATTTTGTAAAACCAGATGCGTGGGAAGAGGTATTTAAAGCATTCCAAAAAGAACAATTAGATTTTCTTTTAGAACTAGGGTTGAGTAAAGAAAAAATACACCAAGTAGATATAAAACCAGAAGACCGTGCACACTATTCGAAGCACAGTGTTGATACTGAGTTCGATTTTCCAATTGGTCAAAAAGAGCTACTCGGCCTCGCATATCGAACAGACTTTGATCTACGAAATCATTCCACTGCATCAGGAGCTGACCTCTCTTATTTTGATGAAGAAACAAAAACTCGCTATATCCCGCACTGCATCGAGCCTACCTTTGGTCTCGGTCGTCTCATCCTTGCAGTACTCTGTGATGCATACACCGAAGATATGTTGGGTGGGGAGCTCCGAGTGTTCCTCAAGATTTCACCAAAGATTGCTCCGGTCAAAGTCGCAGTATTCCCACTATTGAAAAACAAACCAGTTTTAGTCGAAAAGGCACGTGAGATTTATAAAGGATTGCGCACAAAGTTTCCAGGTATCGTATTTGATGACAATGGAAATATCGGAAAACGATATCGTCGACAAGATGAGATCGGTACACCATATTGTGTGACTGTAGATTTTGAGACAGTAGAGAAAGATCAAAAAGTAACTGTGCGTGATCGAGACACAGGCAAGCAGGAAAGAGTTACTATCGAAGAACTACATGCACTACTCGAAAAAAACATTAGATAACGGACTGAGAGTCATCACGGTACCAAATACCGAGTCTTTGGCTGCAACTATTTTGGTACTTACTGAGACTGGTTCAAAATATGAAACCAGAGCTACTAACGGCCTCGCTCATTTTTTGGAGCATATGATTTTCAAAGGAACTCCGACTCGACCAAAATCGATCGATATCAGCCACGAGCTAGAGTCGATCGGTGCGCAGTACAATGCATTTACTAGTCAGGAATACACTGGCTACTATGCAAAGGTGAGTGCTCGTCATTTTGAAAAAGCGCTCGATATTATCTCTGATATGTATTCTCACCCACTACTCGAAGAATCAGAAATCCAAAAAGAGAAGGGAGTTATAACAGAAGAAATCAGAATGTATCAAGACATGCCACATAGGCATGTGCAGGATATGATCATGGAACTTTTGTATGGAGATACTCCTGCAGGGTGGAATATTGCAGGAAAAGTCGAAACAGTAAGAAACTTTACTCAGCAAGATTTTATCAATTACCGAAAGGAGCATTACACTACTGGTACCACTATAGTTGTTGTATCAGGAAATTACGGTGATATCGATATCGAATCACGATTCAAAGATATTCCAGTCGGTCAGAAATCAAATAAAGTTCCAGTGATCGAGCAGCAGAGCGAGCCACAAGTCTTGATAGAAAATAAAGATACCGATCAGACACATTTGGTGATCGGTATCCGTGGCCTCTCAGTACAGAACCCTCGTACACCCGTTGCTCGTATCCTTGCACATATACTCGGTGGGGGCATGTCGTCACGTTTGTTTGAACGATTGCGTACAAAGATGGGTGTTGGATACTATGTCCACGCAAGCCACGATGCATATACAGATCACGGTGTCTTTTCTATATCGACAGGAGTCGACAAGGCTCGAGTAGACGAAGTAGTTATTGCCATTCTAGAAGAATGTAGATTGCTTATTGATGCAAAAGTTAGTGATGTAGAACTTGATCGTACAAAAAATAATATCATCGGTTCTTTGGAGCTAGGCCTCGAGACTTCAGATGCTCAAGGGGAATTCTTTGGTTTTCAAGAAGTTCTAAAAGGGAATATCGAAACAGCTGAGGAAGTCAATGCAAAAATAATGAAAGTTACTTCAGAGCAAATACAGGAAATGGCAAAAGAACTATTTGTAAATAAAAATCTAAACATAGCCCTCGTCGGTTCCTATCCAGATAAAGAAAAACTCAAATCTTTATTGAAAATCTAAATAATGGTACCATTGGGGCATGATCACATCCGGTAGTATTGTACGTATTATTCTCATAACAGGCTTATTTTTCGCCCTCTACTATGTGCGAGATCTACTGCTCGTGGTACTAGCAGCTATCGTGATCGCCTCAGCGATCGAGCCTATTATCCACTGGTTTGGTCGACACAAGGTCAAACGACTGCTAGCTGTTCTCATAACCTACATTACCATTGGAGCGATGTTGGCTGGATTTTTCCTTTTCTTTATTCCGTCTCTTTTGAGTGAGACAGTCGGATACCTCGACAACTTGCCTCAGAGTATCAGTGTAGGAGATCTATGGAAGACAGACTCACTAGCAAACAAGTCATTTCCAATCAAAGAAATCGTTGGTAACTTTAGTGAAGTGATAGCGGGGACGGGTGAGGGGACCTTCAAGACTGTCAGTGTGGTATTCGGAGGTGCGTTGAGTTTTGTTTTGATGATCGTCCTCTCATTCTACTTGGCCGTGCAAGATGATGGGGTAGGTAACTTTCTCCGCATCATCACTCCGATCAAAAATCACGAGTACATCATTGATCTCTGGAAACGATCACAAGCAAAAATGGGCTACTGGCTTCAAGGACAAGTACTGCTCGCAGTTATTGTCGGAGTTTTGGTGTATTTGGGGCTAGTCATCCTCGGTGTAAGACATGCGCTATTACTCGCAACTTTGGCAGCAATATTTGAAATCATTCCTATTTTTGGTCCTATTTTGGCTTCATTCCCAGCAATCGTCATTTCGTATGTCGATGGAGGTCTTTCACTCGGACTTTTAGTTCTTGGCCTCTATGTCATCATCCACCAGTTCGAAAATCATTTATTCTATCCATTGGTAGTAAAAAAGATTGTCGGTATATCACCGATCATCGTCATCCTCGCCTTGGTGGTTGGAGCAAAACTAGCTGGATTCCTCGGAGCGATCCTCGCCGTACCGCTTTCCGCTGCGCTTATGGAATACGTAAACGACATCGAAAAGCACAAAAATCATCATGTCTAAAACATTTTATATCACCACCACACTCCCATACGTAAACGCTGAGCCACACATCGGCTTTGCTACGGAGATCATCCGTGCTGACATCATCGCTCGCTTTAAAAGAACTCAGGGCTACGATGTCTTTTTCAATACGGGTACTGATGAGCACGGCATAAAGCTATACCGCAAAGCACTCGAAGCAAAGCTCGATCCCCAGGCATATGTCGATGGTTATGCAGAAAAATTCAAAGAACTGATTCCATTACTCCATATATCTGATGTTCATTTCATCCGCACTACTGACCCTCAGCACAAGAAAAATGCTCAAGATTTTTGGAACACCTGCAACGAAAAGGGATTTATTTACAAGAAGAAATATCAAGTCAAATATTGTGTCGGTTGTGAACTTGAAAAAACAGATTCAGAACTCGTAAATGGAAAGTGTCCGATCCATCCGGCTCAAGAAATAGAGCTAATTGACGAAGAAAACTATTTCTTTAAGTTTTCTCACTTTCAAAAACCACTCCTCGACCTCTATGATAAAAATCCATTGCTCGTTATCCCTGATTTTCGTTTCAATGAAATAAAAGCTTTTGTGAAAAGAGGACTAGAGGATTTCAGTATCTCTCGTCTAAAAGAAAAGATGCCGTGGGGCGTACCAGTGCCAGGTGATGACGATCATGTCATGTATGTTTGGTTCGATGCATTGGTAAACTATGTTTTTAATAAAGAAAAATGGCACGAAGCAGTGCAGTATTGCGGCAAGGACAATCTCCGCCAGCAGTCAGCGATGTGGCAGGCGATGCTACTCGCTGTCGGTATGGAGCCTTCAAAACATATTGTGATCAATGGTTTTATTACCGTTGGAGGACAAAAAATGTCAAAAAGTACAGGAAACGTAGTAAATCCGTTAGAACTTGTCTCACAATATGGAGCCGAGGCACTGCGCTATCATGTTGTCCGAGAGTTCAATCCATTTGAAGATAGCGATTTTACCTTTGAAGGATTTAAAACTGCCTACAACGCAAACCTTGCAAATGGCATCGGAAACCTAGCAAGTCGAGTGATCCAAATGGTCTTGGCAAACAATATCCCCATAGAAATTCCTAAACATGAATTCGATCCAGCATTCGTAAGGTCATTAGAGAATTTTAATATAAAAGAAGCTGCTGACTTTATCTGGAAAAAAATAGGGGAAGCGGATGCATATATTCAACGAGAAGAGCCGTTCAAAAAAATTAAAACCGACTTGGCTGGAGCAACGAAAGACCTAAAATATCTTTTATCTGAACTCACCAATATCGCTCATCATCTCGGTCCGATTATGCCAGAAACCTCGAAAGAGATATTCACTGCGCTCGAGCTCAAGCGTAAGCCGATGCTCTTCCCACGGAAATGATTGAGTATATCGATATTCATTCCCATCTCAACTTTCCTGACTTTGATGCAGATCGCGAGGAGATAATAACACAAATGAAAGAAAAGAAAATCGGCACCATCGTAGTCGGTACAACTTTTGAGACTTCTAAAAAAGCAGTAGAGATCGCTCAGGCTCATGAAAACATCTGGGCTATTGTCGGTTGTCATCCAATATATGCAGAGGAAGGTTTTGATTATGAAATGTATAGACAATTAGCAGAAAATAAAAAAGTAGTGGGAATAGGGGAGTGCGGTTTGGATTATAAATACCCAAACGAAAAGCAAAAAGAAGTTTTTAAACAACAAATAGCCTTGGCTCAAGAAATCAATAAGCCGCTAATGCTCCATATACGAGATGCGTACAAAGATGTCTATGAAATGATAAAAGACAAATCAGTCAGGGCAAATGCACATTTTTTTGCAGGAACTGTTGAAGATGCAAACAATTTTATAGAATTGGGATTTTCTATTTCGTTTACAGGAGTCATTACTTTTACTCATGACTATGATCATTTAGTTAAGCATGTTCCGAGCGACCGGATCATGTCAGAGACCGATAGTCCATACGTATCTCCAAAAAGGGGGCAGCGAAATACACCTCTCAACGTCGTCGATATCGTTGCAAAGATGGCAGAATTAAGGGGGGATACACTTGTCCACATGAAATCCACTATTTTACAGAACTTTTACACTTTTTTCCTGTAAGTTTTGTACCAATCTGATACGCTGTATATGGCGTATTGCGTTTACGCTCTTGGTGTGATAATCTCGTTTTACACGAACATTAATAATTAAAAGCAGTCCGGGTGTCATGTCGTCACCCTGCTCCATTTCTTCGTGATGGATTACTGCTTTATCACTATGACTAGATCAAAAAAGACCGATGATCCAAAGGTATACGAAATAGGATACCTTCTCGTTTCATCAATACCTGAAGAAAAGGTAAGTGCAAAAGTAGACGAATTAAAAGCAATCCTTTCAGCTAAAAAAGTTGAGATGATCGCTGAAGAGGCTCCAGTGCTCGAAACATTGTCATATACTATGATAAAGAAAGTCGGAACAAAAAATGTCCGATTTACTCAAGCATATTTTGGATGGGTGAAGTTTGCTACTGAAGCAGAAAGCATTATTAAAATTAAAGAGGCATTTGATGTGGATACTGAGGTACTTCGATTCCTCCTCATCAACACACCGCGAGAAGCAACTTATCTTGGAAAGCGAACATCAACAGTGTTGAGAGAAGAAGCTACTGCTGTTGTTGAAGCTCCCGCTGAAGTAGTTGTAGAAGCGGAAAAGCCAGTAGACGAAACACCAAAGGAAGCATAAACTATATATACGTCGATTATTCACTAATACGTATACTATGTATTTAAACAAAGCTCTTATTATAGGAAATCTTACACGCGACCCAGAGCTCAAAGCTCTACCGTCAGGCATCAAAGTCTGCCAGTTTAGCCTCGCTACAAATCGTGTGTGGAAAGATAAAAGTGGTGCAAAGCAAGAAGCTGCTGACTATCACAATGTTGTAGTCTTCGGCAGATCAGCTGAGCTCGCTGCACAGTACCTCAAAAAGGGTGCATCAGCACTAGTTGAGGGACGTATGCAGACTCGATCTTGGGACGATAAGGAAGGCAAGAAAAACTACCGCACAGAAGTAGTTGCTGACCGAGTTCAGTTCGGCCCACGAGGGACAGGAACTGGTACGACTCCATCTCCAAAAGCAGGGGACGAGCAACCAGCAGCTCCAGCCGATACTATCGATTACCCTGTAGAAGAAATTAATCCAGACGATATTCCATTCTAAATTAATAAATTATTAAAAACGTATGAACAAACAGTGTTACTTTTCACAAAACAATATCAAGCATATTGACTACAAGGACACAGAAATCCTCAAAAAGTTTCTAAACCCTCACGGTCGTATGCTTGCTCGAAAGAAGACAGGAGTGAGCGCTAAAAGCCAGCGACAGTTGAGCGAAGCAGTAAAGCGAGCTCGATTCATCGGACTTCTACCATTCGTAGCGAGATAATGTTAAAAACAAAAAACCGCCTTTTGCAGGCGGTTTTTTGTTGTGATATAATTTTGCTATGAAAAATAAGAATCTGGCTAGTATTTCATTGGGAATTGTAACTGTTTTGTACTTAGTTATCTTTGTAGTTGCTCTGTATACCATGAGTCCACTGCTTATTGCTATCTTTGGGCTCATAGTTATTTTTTCGGCCATATCTATATTTGCAGTACACAGCACTCGAAAGAGTATTCTGTATTTAGGCATGGTTATGCCGACAATCGGTGTACTAAACACCATCTTGGCAGTTATCGGTATGGTGCTTGCTATTGTGGATACAGCACTCGCATTGTCGCTGGGCAAACCTGTTCTACCAATAGGGTCAGATCTTTACTTTAATCTAATCGCCGGAGTACTCTATGTTTATCCGTTTATCTTTCTATTCAAGAAGGTTAGAAGTGTAAAAAAGTAATTCTGTATTTATTTGATATACTTGTGGATATGAAAATAAAAACATCGGCGCTGATTATTATTGCTGTCATCGTGTTTGTTGGAGGATTCTTTGTGTACAAACAGCTAAACATCCCAAGCCTTGCCCTTCAAGAGGTGGAGCAGTTTACTTATGTACCAATACCAGAATTGGGTGTTGAGTTAGCTATACAAAAAGATATCCCAGATTTTAAATATATAATCAAAAACGGGGAGGTGTCTTTCACACGAGCTTCTTTTGAAGCCAAGTCTCCGTATTGTCTCGCCAAAGACGCGCCATTTGGTAGCCTAGTCAAGGTTCTTAAGAAGAATCTTACGAACGACCCAAATGGATATGGACCCACTACAGTTAAAGGTATCTCAAATGCAATGAAAGACGGTCTGGCAAAAGATTTCGATGATTTCTACTTGGTGCGTATTACACCCCAAGATGCTTCATGTGCAGTTGCGGTGCAGGCAAAAGGGAGTCTAATTTCATTAGAAAAGACGAAAGCTATATAGCCAGCACTATTTCGTCACCCTCTCTCGATACTCCGCTGTTTCTGTGTTGATTCGGATCACATCTCCTTCATTTACGAACATTGGTACGTTGATAGTTGCTCCTGTCTCGAGAGTGACATTTTTTGATCCTCCAGTGACAGTATCTCCACGAACTGCAGGGGCTGCTTCAGTTACTTTGAGGTCGACGGTGATAGGGAATTTGAGACCGATTGGTCGCTCTGCAAATGAGAGGAGGGGGATGATGGTGTTTTCTTTTATATATTTAGCCTGGGGTCCAAGAAACTCTTCAGTCATGCTAAATCGTTTTGCCGGATCGTTTGCCTCGCAAAACCACATCTCTCCTTTGTTGGTGTAAAGGAATTTTACGTCTCGTTTGTCGATAATAGCCTCTTCCGCTTTTTCGTTTTGGTGGAAAGAGTACTCGGTAACTTTACCGGTAAAGAGGTTTTTTAATTTGGTAGCATTTACAGGCTTTCGCTGTTGTTTACGAAATACATGTGAAGTGAGGACTTCGTATGGGTCACCGTTAAAGATGATGTATTTTCGTTCTACGATTTCGTTATATTCAAGCATTGCACTATATTACTCTTCTTTTAATTTTTGTCTAATCTCAGCAAGGATCTTTTCACTTGTCTTTTTGTCTTCTTTTAGGAATTGTCGAGTTGCATCATATCCTCGGCCGAGTTTTATTTCACCGTAATTGTATGAGGTGCCTGTCTTTTGGATGAGACCCATTTTCTCACCGAGGGCGATGATTTCTCCTTCTTGTGAAATACCCTCGTTGTACATGAGGTCGAACTCAGTTTGTTTGAAGGGAGCCGCTACTTTGTTTTTGACCACCTTTACACGCACACGTCCTCCCATAATTTCTTCACCTTTTTTGATCTGTGCAATACGTCGGATATCGAGACGAACTGAGGTGTAGAACTTGAGCGCTTTTCCTCCTGGGGTAGTCTCTGGGTTTCCAAACATCACTCCGATTTGCATACGGATCTGGTTGATGAATATAACGACAGTCTTGGACTTGGCAACGATACCAGTGAGTTTCCGGAGTGCTTGAGACATGAGACGAGCCTGTTTACCCATGTGTATTGCGCCCATATCGCCCTCTATTTCGTCTTTTGGGGTCAATGCGGCTACTGAGTCGATAACGATCACATCCATCTTCCCAGAGCGAACTAGGCTCTCGACGATTTCGAGGCCCTGTTCACCATTGTCAGGTTGAGAAATGAGTAATTCGTCTGTTCGGACACCGAGGCGTTTTGCATACTCAGGGTCCATTGCATGTTCTGCGTCGATGAATGCACATATACCTCCGAGCTTTTGAGCTTCAGCGATGATGTGAAGTGAAAGGGTGGTTTTACCAGATGATTCTGGACCAAAGATTTCGATGATACGTCCACGGGGAATACCGCCGACACCGAGTGCTGCGTCGAGACCGATTGAGCCAGTAGGGATAGCGTTGATATCTACTCGAGGTTTTTCTCCGAGCTTCATGATCGCATCGTCGCCGAATTTGGTACGGATCGCGTCTAGAGTATCAGCCATACCAGCAAAGGATGGGCGACCTGATTCAATGGATGTTTCAGTTTTTAGTTCTTCTGTTGGTTTGGTTTTTGTAGTTTTCTTAGCCATAAAATAAAATTAATCTGATAGTGAACCAACTATACCAAATCATACATGAAATTTTTCTAAAATGTAGCTTGTCTAAAAATCCTAAGTATTTTCTGGTTTTCTCTGTTGAATCTATCCTTTATAAACAGCTTATACACATTTTCGCCTTTCTCTAGGAGACGTATTTCGCCAAAATTTCCTTGTTCATCGATCAATATGGGTTGATCATTGAGAGTGATTATCTTTGCATTGGGTGCATAGCCTCTGAGGATGACTGTGGTTGTCGCGATTATTGCTCCATCAGCAGGCTCGTAAATAGTGAGTACAGGTCCACGTATAAGATTGCGAGCTGTGTATAGGGAATAGCCTACAATAATGAGGATTAGAAGAATTATACCTATATTTTTAAGTCTATTGCGCAGGTTCATCAGCTGGGGCAGAGATGGCTTCATTGCCGATTACTTCACGTGGCTTTGATCCGTTTGCAGGGCCAATAACTCCTTTTTGCTCCAACATATCCATAAGGCGTGCTGCCCGAGAGTAGCCTATACCCAGCTTTCTTTGAAGGTATGAGGTGCTTGCTTTACCAGCTTCAGCGACTACGGCTCTAGCATCCTCATACATATCATCTTCTTCACCGAGCTCATCACCACCGATACTTGATTCAAACATGCTATTGCTTCCAGGAAGTTCGGGTGCGGTGAGATTGATCTCATCCATGATTTCATCTTTGTATGAGTCGATAAGGTAGTTTACAACATCTTTTAGTTCAGCTTCAGATACATATGCAGATTGAAGACGGATCGGTTTTGACATCTCTCCACCTTGGTACAGTGTATCTCCAGCACCCAACAACTTTTCTGCACCAGGTGCGTCGAGAATAGTTCGAGAGTCGATCTGTGAGCTCACCTGGAGGGCGAGACGTGTGGGGATGTTTGCTTTGATGAGACCGGTGATGACGTTTACACTCGGTCGCTGGGTCGAAAGGATGAGGTGGATACCAACTGCGCGGCTCATCTGTGCAAGGCGGACGATAGCGCTCTCAAGCTCTCGAGGGTAGGTTTGCATGATGTCTGCCAATTCATCGATGATGATGACCATATACGGCATAGTTTCGCTGTCCTTGGAACGAGATTTGTGGAACGACTCGATATCTCGGCACTTGTTCTGTTCGAGGACGTCATAACGGCGACTCATTTCTTTTGCAGCCCATCGTAGTGCTAGGATTGCTTTCTTGGCATCTGTGATAACGGGGGTGAGAAGGTGAGGGATCTTGTTGTACAAAGTAAGCTCCACACGTTTTGGGTCGATAAATATAAATTTGAGGTCCTCTGGTGAGTTTCTGTATAGAAGAGAGGTAATGAGGGTGTGGATCGTCACAGATTTTCCTGAACCAGTAGTACCAGCAATGAGCATGTGAGGGGCTTTTGCCAAGTTTGCAAAGACAGGTTTTCCAGAGATCCCTTTTCCGAGAGAGATCATGAGTGGCTTTGGAGAATCTTGGTACTCGTCAGAGCTCAGGAGCGAGGCTAGTCCAACCATTGTTTTTGTAGTGTTTGGGATTTCAATACCGACTAGGGACTTGCCGGGGATAGGTGCTTCGATACGGATTGGGTGCGCTGCGAGAGCAAGGGCGAGGTCGTTGTTTAGAGCGACGATCTTTGCGAGCTTTACTCCTTCAGCAGGTTTGAGGGCGTATCGGGTAACTGAAGGTCCAATAGATATTTCATCCATCTCGACATCAATGCCGAAATTCAAAAGGGTTCGCTTGATGATGTTTGCATTTGCTTTGATATCTCCCACCTCAGGCTTACCTTTGTCACGTTCAAGGAGGGTGAGGGGAGGTGGTTCGTATGTTTTGCCGCTTCGGCTAAAAGTAGGAGCAGGTTCAAAATCTTTATCCTCCACAAATTCGGGAGTTCTGACTTTGAGGGCTGGCTTCACCATCTCTTCCTCCACCTCTTGTTCCTCTATTTGCTCGCGGACCTTTTCTACTTGTTCGTCGATCTCATCTTCATCAATCTCTTTCTTTTCTTTTTTAAACCAGTTCCAGAATGCGAGTGACTCCTGAGTAAAATGAGCCTCAAACAATACAAGTATTGAAATGATAAGGACAGCAATGAGTATCGCTACAGTTGCGTACACATCAAACAACCGAATGAGTGGTGAAGATATCAGGTTGCCCACCACGCCACCATTATGTCCTGGAAAAATATTGATAATCCCAAGACCGGATATAAAAAATAGGAATGCACTAACGATCTTGCTTACTCGCAGCTTTTGCTCTGTGTCAGTCAGGCTATAGACACCCAACATGATTAGTAGAAGAGGGAAAAGAAAATAACCGATACCAAATAAGTATTTAAAAAAAGAATAGATGTGGGTACCTACGTACCCAGCCTTATTAACAGATGCTAGGACGGTGACCAAAGCAGCCGCAAAAAAAAGGATAGCAACAATTGCTTTTGTTGTGTCTTTGCCGATCTCGCTTTTCAAAGAGAAATCTTTAACTTCTTTCTTTTTTGCCATATAACAATAATATCATGGATTGCAAAAATACGGCCAGAACGCTTTACAAACAGACATGGACAAGCATATAATGGACACATAAAAGTCGCTTATTTATTAAGAGACATTTTAGAGACTAAAAGGACAATGAACTACTTTAAAGACATAGACAGTAACGAAGATTTTACCAAGCTTGGATTTTTCTCAGGAGAGCCTTATCTCAAGCAGGTTTTTAAAAAGACAGAAAAAGTTGTCGCTGCCCTTTACCTTGTCTCTAACTTAATAAAAGACAAGGAGCCCATAAAATGGAAGTTGCGAGAAAGAAGCATGACTTTGATGTCTGCGGCACTTACACTGAACGATGATCAGTCCTTCGATAAGGATTTCGCTGTGAGGACTGTGTTTTCTGACATACTAGAGATCTTATCCACACTTAGCTTGGCACATATGTCGGGGCTATTGTCCGAGATGAACTACAATATTTTACGTGTCGAAGTTGAAAAAATTGCAAATATTCTAAAAGACAATTTGGTCATTGAGCGAGAAACTAAAGGTTATGTACTCTCAGAATCTTTCTTCAAAGAAGATATAGTTAAAGCCAAAAATATTGTCCCTGTTATAAAAGACAATGTAACGGAGTCGCCGAAGAAAAATAATAGACAGGAGGTCATTTTAAGCTTGTTAAAGACGCGTTCAAATCTTACGATAAAAGACGTGGCTCAGGTGGTGACTGACTGCAGTGAAAAGACTATTCAAAGAGAACTTATCAATATGGTAGAAAAAGGTCTTGTAAAGAGAGAGGGGGAACGTAGATGGAGTCGTTATTCTCTAAGATAATAAACCCTCTATTTTATTGACTTTTTAGTCTGAAAAGAGTAGTATAACGGGGTGTGATATATGTGCATAAAAGCACTTATCCACTGTGGTGATTATTGCGCCTATTTTGGATGTGTTATACTTTCAAAATACAGTTCAGAAATTACCCAGGACGATAGGACTTTGACAATAGAATAAGTGCACAATATTTCAGAATCTCGGCAATATTTCCTTCACGGCTGTACGATAGAAAATCAGACCCAACCTTATCAGCTATGCCATACTCGTGTCGATAACAAGAGTATGGAATAGTGTTGTTGTACATCTTGATTGCAAGATCAGGGTGTGCAAAGTTTCAGTATCGAAAGAATTAATAGTTATAAACGTGTGAAAATATTTTATCTTTTTCAAATTTTTATTAGTAAACGAAAAAGGTAGGTATTAATTATAAAATCAAATGATGAAAAGAATATTAGTGGTTGTTGCTATCGCACTCTCATTGAGTGTAGTAGCTACACCAGCAAAGGCAGCAACAGTTGCTGAACTCCAGGCTATGATCGCGCAGTTGACTGCTCAGATCTCAGCACTTTCAGGAGGTTCAACAGCAGCTTCTACTGGATACAAGTTCAACACTAACCTCACTGTAGGTTCTACAGGAGCAGACGTAGTTGCACTCCAGGATTGGCTAGCATCTAAAGGTTTCCTTTCAATTCCAGCTGGAACTTCAAAGGGATACTTTGGACAACTTACAAAGACAGCAGTGTCAGCTTACCAGGCTTCAGCAGGACTTCCTGCAACAGGTTTCGTAGGTCCTATGACACGAGAGAAGTTGAATGCAGCAGCACCAGTAGTAGTTACACCTACACCTGGAACTACTCCATCAACACCTTCTACTCTTAGCGGAGGTGAAGGAGAACTCCGAGAATTCGATACTATTGGTGGTGTTGAATCATCAGTAGATGAAGGCGCTGAGGACGAGAAAGTTCTTGGTGTTGAATTCAAAGCAAAGGATTCTGACGTTTCTATCGAACGTGTAGACGTCGATATCGAAGTTGGATCTGGAGGTAGCTCAAAACTACGAGATTACATTGATTCAGTTTCTCTATGGCTCGACGGCAAGAAGATTGCTGACGCAGACGTAAGTGAAGGTGATGAAGACAGTGATGTTTACTCATTCCGATTCTCAGGTCTTAACGGAGTTGTTAAGGAGGATGATGAGGCAGCATTGTACGTTGCAGTTAACGCTGTAAGCAATCTTGATACAGGTGACTCAGATGTAGATCTTACTGTAAGCGTTCCTGAGGGTGGAATCCGAGCAGTTGATGCAGCGGGTATCTCAGATACATACGTTTCATCTACAGATAGCCTCGAAGAATCATTCAATATCGGAGCTCGAACAGCAGGTGACCTAAACGTTACCGAAGCTAGCGAATCTCCTGATACAAAAACAGTTCAGGTTGATGCAGATAGCGATACAAGCGATGTAACACTATTCGTACTCGATCTCGAAGCTGATGAACAGGACATTACCATTACAGATCTCCCTGTATACATTACTTCAACAGGAGCAGGTGTAGGAGAGATCATCAAGGATGTTAAACTTGTTCAGGGTTCAAAAACACTTGACTCAGTTTCAATCTCATCAACAACAGCTACAGGACGAAGCATTTTCTTTGAGAATGTTGACTTGACTGTTAAGGATGGAGAGACCGAAACTGTAAAGGTTGTTGCTACAATCAATGACATTGAAGGAGCATTCTCTACTGGAGACAGTGTATACGTATCAGCTACATCTAGCGCCCTATGGGATGCTGAAGATGAGGAAGGTGATCAGATTACACTTAACCACGATGTAACCGGTTCAGTTATCACATTCCGAAGCACTGGAGTTATGGTTACAGCAGGTGACATGACACAGACTGTTCAGGCTAACGCAGACGCTACTACAGATGACCAGGGAGTGTACTCAATCACATTCGATGTTGAGGCATTCGAAGATACAGCATACATTCTACTTGGTTCTGCTACACGAGGAGGATCAAGCACAACAACTGCTGCTAACTACTACGTCGAGTCTTCTACAAACAGCTATGCTGCAACCACAACAGGTTCAGTAAGCTCAGAAGTAACTCGAGTTAGTGGAGGAAGCGTAGAAGGAAGCTATGTTCGAATCAACGCTGGAAGCAAGGCTACATTCAAATTGAGTGTATACTTTGACGCAGCTTTGACCGACCTATACCGACTACAACTTCAGTCAGTAAACTTCAACGACACAGCAGCTGCACCAGATTCATCTGAAGCAGTTACTCCACTTGAGGACTTCCAGACAACATCTGTCTCAGTTCAAAACTAGTTAGTTGAGGATTGATTACGAAAGTAATCTGTGAGTAAAACAAAAAACCACCTTCACGGGTGGTTTTTTGTTTTGTATAAAAGTTATATAATATAAGCATGTTCGATCAAACCTTCTTTAAATTTTTAGTTGGATTCACGATGATTCTTGGCACCAGTCTCGGGATCTTGTTTATTGTTGGAAACTATTCTCTAATCACTCGTTAGGTAGAAAATTCATAAAGATTTCATTTCAATTTAATATGATGTTCTCATATCAGCTAATCAATACACGATATGAGAAAAATACTTTTATTTATAGTCATATTTTTACCAAGCCTTACACACGCAGAGACAATAGTCCCCGCAGGGATAGAATCAGACCTGTGGATAAAGCAATATAGTCCCTACATTATAAATTCAGACACTATTGTAAGTGGCACGCTAACCATCGAGCCAGGAGTTGTTGTGCAGATGGGGCATGCAGATATAGACTCTTTTAAAATAGTTGGATCAATACAGGTAAAAGGTAGTCAGGACGATCCGGTTATATTTGAGTCATATGGGGATGAGGAAAAGAATTGGTCACTAAATATAGATTCTTCTGAGGGATCAGAGATACAACATGCGATATTTCGAAATTCTCTGAATGCAGTCACAATCAAAGATTCAAAAGTGAGTTTTAGAGACGTGAGCTTTTCTAGGTTGTCTTTTTGCTTGAGTGTAGATCACTCGAGTATCAGTTTGGTTCGAGTAGAGTTCGAACAGTGTCAAAATGGATCAATCTTTTCAGACCAAGGAGACATAACACTCGACAGTGTCATCCTTGATGGAAACAATGAAGTCGACGGAGTCTTTGTTAATAACTATTCATCATTAAACATCGTCTCGTCTACGTTCAAAAACTTATCGAATGCTATTCTTTCTGATAATTCGACTGTACGTATTGATAAAACATCATTTGTAGATAATAGAACTGGAATATCCACAAAATTATCAGACATTGTAGTTGAGTGGGGTGTGTTCAAGAATAATGACACAGCAGTGGCAGTCTTCAAAAATGGTCCGATATTTTCAGGAGGGGAAGGAAATATTTTTTCACCGAAAGACCAAGTGATCATCCATAATAGTGAATTTGTCGAATCTGCATCGAATGATATCAACAACACTTCAGACATAACAGTAGATGCAACAAACAATTGGTGGGGGACAGATGAAGGTCCAAAGAAAAACACTGGTTACGTCGCAGTAGATCCATGGATAGTTAGAAAGAAAGATTGTTGCTCAAGCATACTATTTATCCCTGGTTTCCAAGCGAGCAGATTGTCGATCTCAGGCAATCAGTTGTGGGAACCAAACAGAAACGCTGATGTCGAAAAGCTATTTCTAGACGAAAAAGGTCAATCAAGCACTTCTGTCTCCGTTGACTCAATCATCGACAAGGGCATCGGCTACAAGATATACGACGCTCTAATCCAAGCACTGAACAATGTAGTCGAATCAGGTGCTGTCGCCGCATGGCAGCCTTTTCCATATGACTGGAGGCGTAACCAGATGGATGTAGCTCTAGATATACTCCCCACGATCCAGTCACTGGCCTCAAGCTCGATTACGGGGAAGGTAAATATCGTATCCCATAGCAATGGTGGGTTGATAGCAAAAGCGTTACTAAAGTTACTTAGGGACAAGGGGAAAGAAAACCTTATCGATGCACTCGTGTTTATTGCAGTCCCACACATAGGTACCCCCAAAGCAATTGCCTCACTACTCTACGGGTACGATCAACAGATTGCAAAGGGCCTCATACTCAACAAAAAGATTGCACGGCAGCTGGGCTACAATACGCCCGGAGCCTACGGCCTTTTGCCCAGCGCTTTTACTGCGCCTACCACTGGCGTAGCTTCTTCATCAAAAGATATTGAAAGCCCGATGTTACTAAATAAGTATTTAGCCAGTGAAGCAAAGAAATTGCATCAGGCCCTAGATCAAATCAATTTTCCTAGGATGTTTTCGATCACTGGGTGGAATATGCCTACACCCAATTCTCTCAGCACGACTACTTTGCTAGGTGATGGAACTGTGATTGCAAGTAGTAGTGATATATTCAAAAATAGTTATTTCTTCGACCTGAAGAAATACGGTCAAGGTATTGGTCATGCAAATATAACTGAAGCCACCCCCGTCTTGGCTCTCTTGAAGGATATCGTACTGAGTACTACTGACTCACAATCAGCATACACATCTTTCATAAGCAAAGACTATCCTAAAGTCTCAGTCGATACATTGGAAATAAAGATGTTTTCACCAGTTGATATTCATGTGTACGATAGCGAGGGACGGCACACTGGTCCGGCCCTGAACCAGCAAGAGAGGGAGCAAGAAATGGATATCGAACCCGGTCTCATATCATTTGTTGACGAAGAGATCCCCGGTAGTAGCTACAGTGATATGGGGGTAAAGACAATATCTGTACCAAATACAGGTACATATATTATAAAAGGCATCGGAACTGATAATGGAGTATTTACTTTGCAAACAAGCGTGTTGAACGGAGAAGGCGAAGAAAAGATTTTAGCACGATACGAAGAGCTCCCCGTATTAAAAGACTCTAAAATCGAGCTCAGTCTAAATACAGCTTCAACTACACCAGATAACCTAAAGATAGATATAGAAAATGACGGAATATTTGAGAAGACAATAAGGCCAAATAAATCAAAGAAAAAGATTTTCCCATATATTAAAAAACACGAATACCACAGATATCTACGTGACTACTTTAAGGATTGACATATAGGTATTTAAAATGTAATATGGCACACAAGGTCAGAGAAAGTAGGCGTTCATAAGTCCTACCGAGATAAACTCAACCTTAGGTCGTATTATTAGTCGTTAAAAATCTTACGTATGGCACTTTCAAAAAATAAAAAGAAAGAAGTGATTGAGAAGCTCGAAGGAGCTATCAAAGATGCCAAGTCGGTTGTATTCGTAAACTTCCATGGTCTAAAAGTGGGGGACACGACACAATTTCGACGAAAGCTCCGTGCAAATGGAGTAGGATTCTATGTCTCAAAGAAAACGCTAGCAAAGCGAGCTCTCGATACAAAGAAATATGAAGGCACTATGCCAGAGCTATTGGGTGAAGTAGGTATCGCATATAGCGCAGACCTTATCGCTCCAGCTCGAGAAGTCTACGAATTCCAAAAGAAATTCAAAGACAATCTTTCTATCCTCGGTGGTGTATTTGAATCAAAATACATGAACAAGGAAGAAATGTTGGCAATAGCCCTCATCCCTTCACAGGACACACTTCGTGGTATGTTCGTCAACGTCATCAATTCTCCTATACAGGGATTTGTTATGGCACTTAGTGAGATAGCAAAAAAGAAAGCTTAATAATTTATAAAAATATATGGAACCAGTAGAAATCCCAGCAAAATTCAAGTCACTCGTTGAATCAATCGAGACAATGTCAGTACTTGAACTCAATGAACTCGTTAAATTACTAGAAAAGAAGTTCGGAGTATCTGCGGCAGCAGTTGCAGTAGCAGCTCCAGTATCAGCAGGGGCAGCAGCAGATGAAAAATCATCATTCGCTGTACACCTTACATCAGCAGGCGAACAGAAGATCGCGGTGATCAAGGTTATCAAGGAAGCTCTAGGTCTAGGTCTAAAAGAAGCAAAGGACCTCGTAGACGGAGCTCCAGCATTGGTAAAGGACGGAGTAAAGAAGGATGATGCAGAAAAGATGAAGAAAGACATCGAAGCTGCAGGAGGAAAGGTAGAATTGAAATAAATAAGACCACAAAAAAGAGCCTGCGAGGCTCTTTTTTGTATGCTAGAATAAACCCGCTATGGATATATTAGAAAAACTTTTCGGAACGACTGCAAAGGTAAAAATCATGCGTTTATTCCTTTTTAATCCTGAATACGTGTTCAGTCTAGATGAGATTATTGAAAGAGGAAAGATGACCGGCAAGGAGGTTAAAAATGAATTACCGGATCTTATAAAAACAGGTCTGATTCGAAAAAAACCTTTTATCAAAGATGTCATCGTCGTAAAGAAGAAAAAGACAGTAACGAAACGAATAAAGGGGATAGGATATCTGCTCGACGGTAAGTTTCCATACCTCAATGCTTTAAAAACATTACTCATCTCTGTGAGTCTACATTCTCATGATGATATTGCTAGACGATTTTCTAAGGTAGGGAAAATCAAGGCGTTGATTGTCGCAGGGGTATTTATTCAGGATTGGGAAAGCCGTGTTGACCTCATGATTGTCGGAGATGAGCTGGATAATGAGCGGATACACTCAATCGTTAAACTACTTGAGTCAGAGCTTGGTAAAGAGATCTCATATACTGCGCTCGATACTGCAGACTTTGAATACCGTATCGGAGTATACGACAAACTAGTGCGTGATATTTTGGATTTTCCACACGTAAAAATAGTTGACCGTCTATCACTTAGTTAGTGTGGTATAATTAGTGGGTATTATTAATAGTATTAACCATTAAAACATATGATGTTTGTAGCAGATTGGGGCCAAATCTTCACTAGTTCATTACAGGGGATTTGGGTGGGTGTAGCGAGCTTTGTTCCTAGCCTTGTCTTCGCAGTTATTATCTTTGTTGTTGGATGGATTGTTGCTGTTCTTATCGAGCGAATCGTAGAGGCAGTATTCCGTTCAGTCAAAGTTGATAGTGCATTACGAGCGGCGGGTGTAGAAGAGACTGTGAGACGAGCAGGGTACTCTCTAAACTCTGGACGTTTTGTCGGAGCTCTTGTTAAGTGGTTTGTAATCGTTGTATTCCTTGTCGCATCATTCGATGTCCTAGGACTTAACGAGGTAAACAAATTCTTGAGCGATGTAGTTCTCGGTTATTTGCCAAAAGTAATTATAGCTGTATTGATGCTTATGGTATCAATCGTAGTTGCTGACGCAGCAAAGAAACTTGTAATTGCTTCATCAAAAGCAGCTCATCTTACTTCTGCAAACTTGCTCGGAAGTGTTACTAAGTGGGCTATTTGGATATTTGCAGTACTTACAGTACTTTTCCAGCTCGGTATCGCAGCTCCATTTGTACAAACACTATTCATGGGTGTTGTTGTTGCAATATCTCTTGCAGCAGGACTTGCATTTGGACTCGGTGGGAAAGAAGCAGCTTCAGAACTTGTTTCAAAGTTGAAGCATGACGTTTCAAATCATCAATAATTGAAACTCAAAAGACCCCCGAAAGGGGGTCTTTTGCATTATGGGTATTGACTTTATTTTAGCCTCGAGTATACTAATCAGCACATCCGAATATGGTAAAAAACTCACTAAAACAGCCGTAATACTAGCTCTAAACAAGTGATGTGTAACGGCCGCTTTAAAAAGAGCGGTTTTTAAATATTTCGGAGGCTATTTGACAACTGAATATCAAAGGTTGAATTAAGTTTAATGAAAGGTGTGAGAATGTGAGTTGTAATTGTGGTTTTTAGATTTCCTAATAGGAAATTTAAGAGCATATGGTGGATGCCTTGGCTAAAAGAGGCGATGAAGGACGCGACAGGCGGCGATACGCTTCGGGGAGGTGCCTAGTGACCGTTATATCCGAAGATTTCCGAATGGGGAAACCCCTCTCTTTCGAGAGAGACACATAACTTGATTATGTGAGCGCACCCTGGGAAGTAAAACATTTCAGTACCAGGTGGAAAAGAGACAAATATGTATTTCGCAAGTAGCGGCGAGCGAAAACGAAATAGCCCAAACTCATCCTTTATCATACGGCGCACGTAAGTGTTTCGTATGATAAAGGATGGGGGTTGTAAGGTGGGGACGTGATATTTATATCAGAAAAGTTACAAAATTATTTAATAGTAGAATGTTCTGGAAAGAACAGCCCTAGTAGGTGATAGCCCTGTAAACGAAATTAAATAGTCTTTTTTGTTCCCATTCTTGAGTACCTCGAGACACGAATAGCTCGGGGGAATCTGCCGGAACTAACCGGCAAGGCTAAATACTCTTTTAGACCGATAGTGAACTAGTACCGTGAGGGAAAGGTGAAAAGTAGCCCGTTAAGGGCGTTGAAATAATCCTGAAACCATATGTTTACAAGGAGTCGAAGCGGGTGCAAGTCCGCGACGGCGTGCCTATTGAAGAATGAGCCAACGAGTTTTAGCATACTGCAGGCTAAGGTCGAGAGACTGGAGCCATAGGGAAACCGAGTATGAATAGTGCGATCGTAGTATGCTAAAGACCCGAAGCCAGGTGAGCTTGCCTTGAGCAGGATGAACTTCTGAGAAATCAGAAGGAAGGTCCGAACGATAGAGTTGTGCAATTCTCTTCGATGACTTGAGGTAAGGAGTGAAAAGCTAATCGAACCTGGTAATAGCTGGTTTTCTCCGAAATAGCTTTTGGGCTAGCGTTAGACGTACCCACGTGGGGTAGAGCACTGGAAGGTCTTGACAGGTCGAAAGATCCCGAGACCTATCAAACTCCGAATACACGTGGTCAAATATCTAGCAGTTAGACGGTGGGGGCTAAGCTCCATGCGTCAAAAGGGAAACAGCCCGGACCTCCATTTAAGGTCCCTAAATTTACGTTAAGTACACTTAAGGTGGTGAAGTTTCTTAAACAATGAGGATGTTGGCTTAGAAGCAGCCATCATTTAAAGAAAGCGTAACAGCTCACTCATCGAGAGACTTTGCGCCGCAGATAATCGGGGTTTAAACGTAATACCGAAACTGAGGATGCGTTCTTTCTTCGGAAAGATCGCGTGGTAGGAGAATTTTCTGTTCTGCGTTGAAGGTGAAGGGGTGACCCACACTGGAGCGTACAGAAGTAAGAATGTTGGCACAAGTAACCGCAATGCGGGTGAGATACCCGCACGTCGAAAGATCAAGGTTTCCTTTGCGATGTAGATCAGCGAAGGGTTAGTCGGGCCTAAGGGAATGGCAAACGCCGTACCCGATGGACACATGGTTAATATTCCATGACTTTTACGTAGAATGAGGGAGGGACGAAGTGCAGTATGTATCGCATGTTATTGGATTTGTGTGCATTCTATAAGGGCGCTCTCTAGGTAAATCCGGAGACTGATTTAAATATCGGGTCTAAGTAGCGTGCAAATGTTGGGGTTCGCCCTTGCAAATGATACAAAGCGCGCTTTCGAGAAAATCTTCTAAGTTTATCTACGTAAAAACCGTACCGTAAACCGACACAGGTGATCAGGGCGAGTAGCCTAAGACGAACGAGTGAGAGGTCTCCAAGGAACTCGGCAAAAAAGCAGCCGTAACTTCGGAATAAGGCTTGCCCATAATAAAATATGGGCCGCAGCGAAAGTATCTCTGGCGACTGTTTATCAAAAACACAGCTCCCTGCGAACACGTAAGTGGATGTATAGGGGGTGACACTTGACCAATGCCGGTAGGTCAAACAACGGCGGTGCGATTATATCAAGCTGACTGTTGTAAGCCCCGGTGAATGTCGGCCGTAACTATAACGGTCCTAAGGTTCTCGGTTTATCTTCGGATGAACCGAGACGGACTAGGACTGTTATATAGCAAAAGTGTAGTTTAGAGAAAACAGATCAAATATGTTACATAAACAAGCTACCTGCAATTCAAGAAATTGATTGTGGAGTCCATGTGGGCAAATAGAGACCAGCACCACACATCCGACTTCCGAAAGGGAAGGATGAAGATAGAGTCCTACTGTGCTTAAAGGAATAGTAGAGCGAAATTCCTTGTCAGGTAAGTTCTGACGCGCACGAATAGTGTAACGACTGGAGAACTGTCTCGGAGACTTGCTCGGTGAAAATACAGTACCGGTGAAGATGCCGGTTACCTGCAGTTAGACGAAAAGACCCTAGAAGCTTTACTGCAATTTTTCGTTGAGTGTATATTTATTATGCGTAGCGTAGATGGTAGGATTTGAAGCTCACCTCTCGGGGTGGGTGGATCCGTCGATGAAACACCATTCTTAATTGATATACATTCTAACCACAGTGGAAAAACCACCGTGAGACAGCGGATGATGGGCAGTTTTAGTGGGGCGCTATCCTCCTAAAAAGTAACGGAGGAGCCTATTAAGGTCAGCTAGCCGTGAATGGAAACCATGGCGATAGTGTATAGGCACAAGCTGGCTTGACTGTGAGACGTACTTGTCGAGCAGACGCGAAAGCGGAGCTAAGTGAACCGACCTTTCGCATTAGATGCGGGGGAAGATTATCGGATAAAAGCTACTCTAGGGATAACAGGCTGGTTGCGCCTGAGCGTTCATAGCGGCGGCGCAGTTCGGCACCTCGATGTCGGCTCAACTTATCCTGGGGCTGGAGAAGGTCCCAAGGGTTTGGCTGTTCGCCAATTAAAAAGTTACGCGAGCTGGGTTCAGACCGTTTAGTAGTTAAATACGACACGGTCTCGAGTGTGAGAAATGCATGTGAGTGAAGAAGAGTGTTGTGATCTTTGACTGTTAAACAGTCTGAATCACTTCGAGTCTTTTTCGTCTAAAAAAAGATAATAAGTATAGGAAGTTTGACCAATCATACACGGCGGTCCTCCATAGAAATATGGAAGTGATCAAGTCGATTAGTATCGGTGGAAGTCCATTTGCGCCCGCGAATGGATCATACCGAGGGAAGTTTGTGAATTTCACAGACACCCGTAGAGACTAAACATCGACCATCCGAAAGGATGAAGCTATAGTCCATTGCAACGAGTAATCGTTGGTAACAAGCGTGAGACAGGTTGGTCTCCTATCTACTGCAGGCGTTGATTCTTGAGGAGATTTGACTCTAGTACGAGAGGACCGAGTTGAACTGACCTCTGGTGTATCTGCTGTCCTGCCAAGGGCAACGCAGAGTAGCTATGTCGGGCATGGATAACCGCTGAAAGCATCTAAGCGGGAAGCCAGCTCCAAGATTAGGAATCGTTTGAGATCCGTAAGAGATGATTACGTTGATAGGCTTTAGGTGTACGCACAGTAATGTGTTCAGCCGTGAAGTACTAATCCATCGACTCCTATTAGGAAATCTGGAAGTCACAGTTACAAAGCATGTTCCAAACTTTTCATTTAAACAAAAAAACCTAGTATTTGAATATTCTGTTCTGGTGATTCGGCGCTATGGAACCACCCGTTCTCATTCCGAACACGGAAGTTAAACGTAGTAGCGGCGATGATAGTCTCTATGGGGCAAAAGTAGCTAGTCGCCAGAACAGAGTGTTTAATATATAATTCCTATATGAGTTGGTCTACACGCAGAAAATCATTATTTGGCTACGGGTTTGTACTCGTGGTTCTTTTGGCTGTTGGAATTCCTTTATTTAATATATTTTATGTTACAGCAACCTGTTTTGATGGAAAACAAAATCAAAATGAAACAGGTATAGATTGTGGGGGAAAATGTGCGCGAGTCTGTTCGAGCGCTTTTCTTTCACCTCGTATAAAATGGTCACAGATCGATAGTATAGGAAATGGAGTGTACAATATCGCAGCTTACGTAGAAAATCCAAATCTAGATGGCGCTGCTTCAAATGTTACTTACCGGTTCAATCTATATGATAAAAATGCTCAGCTTATTGGTGAGCGAACTGGATCAACCTACCTACCGGCACATAAAAATACACTCATATTTGAGTCCGCTGTCCAGACTGGTAAAAGCATTCCTGGTCCGGTTACTTTTGAATTTACACAACCTATTGAGTGGGAGAAAACTTCTTTCCAGAATGATGGTATCATCGTTTCAAACAAAAGTTTTGTTAGTGAAAAAGATGGATCCTCGCTGACAGCAACAATCAAAAATACAATGTACGATGACTACGGTCAGTTTTACGTATTCGCTATTCTCTATAATAGCGAAGGAAACCAGGTTGGCTTTTCACGCACAAAGTTAGATGGATTGAGACGAGGAGCTAGTACAAATATCCAATTTACTTGGCCTGGAGAAAAACAAGGAGTACTCACCACCGAAGTAATCCCAAGTATTAATCGGATAAAATAATGAAACGTTTTTTTGAAATTGATTGGCTACTTTTTGGGGCCACCATACCTCTTTTAGGTGCTGGGTTGGTAACTATGAACTCATTCGGTACTGCTAGTTCGTATTTTGAACGACAGTTTATTTGGATCATTATTTCTATAGGTATATTTTTTATCTTATCGAATATAGATTTTAGATTTCTACACAGAACTGAAGTGGTAACTGGTCTTTTCATTGCGGGAGGAGCGTTGCTCGTGGGCCTGTTTACATTTGGATATGTGGCAAAAGGAGCACAAAGCTGGTTTGATTTCGGTTTTTTTTCACTTCAGCCTGCTGAATTCGTAAAGATTATTTTGGTTATAGTATTGGCAAAGTATTTCTCCCGGCGACATATCGAGATAGCACATATACGCCATATCCTAATCTCAGGTGTATATGCTTTTATCATATTTGCCCTAGTCCTTATACAGCCAGACTTCGGTTCAGCTATTATTATATTTTTCTTATGGTTGGGAATGGTTTTGGTATCAGGAATATCGAAAAAACACATTGCTCTCGTTACGCTCGTTGGCGCCCTGGCTTTTGCTGGTCTTTGGAGCTTTGGTTTTCAGGATTATCAGAAAAACCGCATCAAAAACTTTATCAATCCTTTGGCTGATATACGTGGAACTGGATACAATGCGTATCAATCTACGATCGCAGTAGGATCTGGGCAGTGGTTGGGTAAGGGAGTGGGGTACGGAACTCAGTCACGACTTCGTTTTTTACCAGAGTACCAGACTGACTTTATCTTTGCTGCTTTTGCAGAGGAGTGGGGTTATGTCGGAGTGCTTATCCTATTTACTCTCTTCACTATCTTGGTATTACGGATTGTAATTATTGCTATGCACGGTGCTACAAATTTTGAAATCCTCTTCGGACTAGGTGTGGCAATCCTTTTTGTCATCCATATAGTCATAAATATTGGGATGAATATCGGAGTGCTCCCAGTGACTGGGACCGCATTACCTTTTTTAAGCTATGGGGGTACACATGTGCTCACTGAGTTTATTGCCCTAGGTATTTTAATGGGAATGCGTAAATATTCTCGCACCGCTCATAAAGACACTATGAAGAATGAGTTTTTGGGGCCACAGTAGAGTATATTTTTTCGATGGATTGAATCATTTTTTGAAGACTGAAATCAGTCTTTACTTTTTTTATTAAATTTCGGCCAAACTCCGAACGCATATCAGGGTGCTCGTACATAAAATTTACTGCATAGTCTATTTCTTGATATTTTCTGGGTTGGATCAGGATACCAGATTTCATGTCGTCGATAATGTCGGGGATACCCCCAACTGTAGTGGCAATGACAGGAATACCAACAAGTCCGATCTCCAACAGGGTATATGGCAGTCCTTCTTTTACCGAAGACATGAGAAAGAGATCAAATGCTTTGGCATATTGAGAGGCATTTTCTATAAAACCAGCCAAATACACATGTGATCGGAGGTTTGATTTTTCAATTAGTTTTTTCAAAGATTCTTCTTTTTCACCAGTACCAATAATGATGAGGAGGATGTCATTGTGTTGATTGATCAAGGACTTCATTGCTTCAACTGCATATTCATAACCCTTACTTGGATGTAATTCTCCAATCATGCCCACGAGAAATTTGTCTTTCAGCAGTATACCAAGTCCGTTCCCAATATATTCCCGGGCCGCGTTCTCTCTGGGTGCCGACTGTTCCCTAACTCCATTAGGAATAAGAGTGATTTTATTTTTTGCGTATGGAAAAAGTGCGGTCTGATCCGTTTCTTTTTTAGAAATGGTGACTATGTGTGTCGCAAAGACTGTAGTGATCCATGAGGCAGAGACAATGAGCAGTTTTTGATACAGGGGCCTGTCTTCGTTGAAAGCCCAGCCGTGAACAGTGTATATAATTTTCTTTATTTTGAGTATTCGGGCAGAAAGGGCACCAAGTCCAGCTGCTTTTGGGCTGTGTAAGTGAAGAATGTCTGGCTTTTCTTGTTTTAAAATCTTGTAAACTTCAACGAATGAGATCAGGTCTTTTTTGACACTTATATCACGCCACATTGTATCAATGCTTATGGTACGGATACTGACCTCTGCGAGCTTTTTCTTTAACACTCCATGTCCTCCAAGGATAACAACCACATCGTACTTTTTTGGATCCAGGTGTGTGGCTATGTCATAGACGTGTTTTTGAGCACCACCCCAGTTAGATTTGGTGATCAGAAAGGCTATCTTGGTTCGAGGAGTATCGGTAGACATATACATTAGTATAGTATACTATTTCCACATGCAAAACATTAGACAAAATGAGTATATTGTGCTCCTAATAGGCGATATTATCGTTCTCGCGGTCTCTTTGGCGCTTACAGTTTTTGTACGCGGGCAAGCCTTTTCTGACCATATTGGGCCATTCTCAATACTCTTTATTTTCTCTATTGTTACTTTCTTTATAGCGGGACTCTATGAACAACACACCCTTCTTTTTAAAAAGAAACTATCCCAGATTATTACGAGAGCGCAGATTGGAAATGCAATCATTGCAATAGCATTGTTCTATTTTGTACCTTTCTTTACCATCACGCCAAAGATAAACCTTTTCCTATACCTTGGGATTTCACTTATAATTTTGTTTGTCTGGAGATTATATGGTCTAAAGGCGTTTGTTACCGGGAACAAGAAACATGCCGTCGTCCTTGGAGAGGGTGCTGAGGCAGATGAGCTGATTCATGAAATAAACAACAATAGCCGCTATCCATTTAGGATCCTAAGGAAGATCAATCCAGAACAGCTTGCGACACTGCCTAGCGACATAACCATGGTTATACTCGATGATCGGATGAAGTACGCACAGTTACTCTATCCTCTTATCTTAAAAGGCATTCAGTGTGTTGAGCTTACAAAGCTTTATGAAGAGATATTTGAGCGTATCCCATTGTCTTTGGTAAATGAGGGGTGGCTTGTTCGAAATATCTCTGTGACACGCCGATATACCTACAATGCAGTTAAAAGAGTGTTTGATATCATTGTGGCTACATGTCTCGGTATCGTGCCGATAATTTGTTTTCCATTTATATATATCTTGGTAAAACTCGAAGATGGTGGCCCTGTCTTTATCAGTCAGGATCGTGTCGGAAGAGATGGAAAGATAATCAGAATATATAAGTTCCGTAGCATGACCGCAAATGATAATGGTAAATACGGCAAAGATGGTACTCCTCATCGAGTGACCAGAGTAGGGGACTTTCTAAGAAAAAGCCGATTGGATGAGTTTGCCCAGTTATACAATGTTCTTATTGGGGATCTATCTCTCGTGGGTCCTCGCCCTGAGTTTCCAGCATTAGTTACACAGTACGAAGAAAAGATTCCATACTTTGGATTGCGCCATATAGTACAGCCAGGTCTTTCAGGTTGGGCTCAGCTCTATGGGGAGCATGCACATCATCAGCTAGGTCTAGATGAGACCCGTAACAAGCTATCTTACGATCTGTATTATATAAAGCACCGTTCATTGGTACTCGAGCTTACGATTGCCCTCAGAACAATCAGGATACTTTTGTCTAAAAGTGGAATTTAGTATATAGTACTTCATTATGCTAAGAACAAGAATATATGCGGTATTTCTAGTATTATTCGCGATTGCGGTAGGTTTCTATGTGACTAAAGGAAAGCCATTTACTCTAGGGCTTGATTTGAATGGAGGAACTCATCTGGTGTACAAGGCAGACATCTCAAAAATACCTAGTGGCGATATCAACCCTTCGATGCAGTCTTTGCGTGATGTGATTGAAAAACGTGTAAATATATACGGAGTTTCGGAACCACTCGTACAGGTAGAGCAGGGAGGCGTGTTGGGATCAAAAGAAGCTGAGCACAAGCTTGTTGTCGAATTGCCTGGAGTTACTGATATAGACGCAGCTGTAAAGATGATCGGTCAGATTCCAAAACTAGAATTTCGACTCGTGAAAGAAGAGAAACAAGAGAATGCATCTTCGACTTTTACAACTGAGTACACAGGTATCACCGGGGCTCAGCTAAAGCGTGCAACACTACAGTTTGATCCAAATACAAGTCAGCCTACCGTCGGTCTCGAATTGTCAGCAGAAGGCCGAGATATATTTGCTAAGGTTACCAAAGAACATACAGGAGAGGTACTCGGTATATTCCTCGATGGACAGGTCTTGTCATTGCCGACCATTCGACAAGAAATCCGTGATGGTAAGGCAGTCATATCTGGTAGCTTTGACCGAAAAGAAGCTCAGGCTTTGGTCCGAGATCTAAACTATGGAGCACTGCCTTTGCCAATTGAGCTCATCTCTACACAGACTATTGGGTCTTCTTTGGGCCAAAATGCACTACAGGGAGGGGTAAAAGCGGGTGTGGTAGCATTTATCATCATTGCGATTTTCCTCGTCATGTATTATCGACTACCAGGGTTCGTAGCTGTTCTTGCCCTCGGTATGTATAGCGTGCTCATGTTGGCGTTATTTAAATTGATCCCAGTAACACTCACAGCTGCTGGTATCGCTGGCTTCATCCTTTCTATCGGTATGGCCGTCGATGCAAACATTCTTATCTTTGAGCGTATGAAAGAAGAGCTAAAACGAGGTAAAAATCAGTGGGATGCGATGCACGAAGGATTTGCTCGAGCGTGGCTCTCTATCCGAGATTCAAACACCTCAAGCATTTTGACAGGTCTCATCCTCTATTTCTTTGGTAGCTCATCTATCATCACCGGATTTGCACTTGTGTTTATCATAGGTGTGCTCGTGTCTATGTTCAGCGCAATCACCGCTTCACGAATATTCCTTTATTCAATTAGCCGATCACAAAAATAACATGTATATCGTCACTTATCGAAAAGTATTCTACGCTATCGCTGCACTCCTTGTTGTTGGATCAATTGGAGTTGTCTTTGTAAAAGGATTGAACTACAGCATTGATTTTAAAGGGGGAACTATAATCGAAGCTGAATATACAGGAGAAAGACCGAGTCGCGAGTCTGTGTTAGAAGTCTTAAAACCGCTCGATTTAAGCGAGTCTGTTCGTGAGACAGGAGACAAGGGCTTTCTTATCCGAAGCCGAGCAATATCAAACGAAGAACGAGTAACCATTACGTCTCTTTTAAAGGGAGCTGAAATCAAGCGATTTGATTCCATTGGTCCTGTACTTGGAAAAGAAGCGGCTCGATCGGCCTATGCTTCTATCCTGCTTGTTTTGGTTGTAATCGTGCTCTTTATTGCATATGCATTTCGACATGTCTCACGACCGATCTCTTCTTGGCAGTATGGATTCGTAGCAATTATCGCTCTCGTTCACGACGTGATTATTCCTGTGGGAGTATTTGCCTTCCTCGGCTATGAAGTCGATACATTGTTTGTTACCGCACTCCTTGTGATTCTAGGATTCTCAATCCATGACACGATCGTAGTATTCGACCGTGTCCGAGAAAATCTCCGCAATCAAAAGAAAGAAAGTTTTACCGAAATTGTCGGGAACAGTATCAGCCAAACCTTTGCTCGTTCAATCAACACTTCATTGACTACACTCATGGCCCTTGTAGCACTCTACATATACGGAGGTGAAGCAACACATAAGTTTGCTCTAGCCCTTCTTATCGGTATTACAGCAGGTACATATTCATCAATATTCATCGGTTCGCCACTCTTGGTGACTATCGAAAAGTGGCAGAATCGCAAGAAG
>JAGOVB010000003.1:59599-63304 GCA_018060945.1 Minisyncoccota bacterium
GGCCGAGTAGAATAGTCTCTACGCCTTTAGATAAGGTGGATTTTATACAGTTGTTTGAAAATTTAATACGATAGTGCATTGAACGTAGAAGTAAATGGTAAAACATTCACATACGTGCAAGTCAACAACACACAAAACAAAAACAACAATTAATTCCAGTGAAAACAGAACAAATAGTATTTTCTATTTTGTTCCGTTCATTTATGATTAGAGTTTGATCCTAGCTCAGGATGAACGCTGGCGGCGTGGATAAGGCATGCAAGTCAAACGGTTCGCAAGAACAGTGGCAGACGAGGTAGTAATAAGTAGGTACCAACCCCAAAGTCAGGGATAACTAGTCGAAAGATTAGCTAATACTTGATGGTCTCTTCGGAGTAAAGATTTATCGCTTTGGGATGGGCCTGCTCGGTATCAGCTAGTTGGTAAGGTAACGGCTTACCAAGGCTATGACACCTAGGGGACCTGAGAGGGTGACCCCCACCGATGGAACTGAGATACGGTCCATACACCTACGGGTGGCCGCAGTCGAGAATCTTCCGCAATGGGCGCAAGCCTGACGGAGCGACGCCGCGTGGTTGATGAAGCTCTTCGGAGCGTAAAAACCTTTTGCCAGGGAGAAAGTTTATTGATAGTACTTGGCGAATAAGAGGTTGCTAAACTCGTGCCAGCAGCAGCGGTAATACGAGTGCCTCAAGCGTTATCCGGAATTATTGGGCGTAAAGGTTGTGTAGGTGGTTGTATTAGTCTCTTGTTAAATTCTTCGGCTCAACCGGGGGCATGCAAGGGAAACGGTACGACTAGAGGATGCGAGGGGTTTACGGAACTTATAGTGTAGCGGTAAAATGCGTTGATATTATAGGGAACACCAAAAGCGAAGGCAGTAAACTAGAGCACTCCTGACACTGAAACAAGAAAGCGTGGGTCGCGAATGGGATTAGATACCCCAGTAGTCCACGCCCTAAACGATGACATCTAGCTTTTCGGAGTATCGACCCTCTGAGAGGCGTAGCTAACGCGTTAAGATGTCCGCCTGGGTAGTACGACCGCAAGGTTAAAACTCAAAGGAATAGACGGGGACTTGCACAAGCGGTGGATCATGTGGTTTAATTCGACGATAAACGAAGAACCTTACCAAGATTTGAAACCCAGCTGAAGACATTGGGAAACCTTTGTCGCCGCAAGGCAGTTGGGCAGGTGATGCATGGCCGTCGTCAGTTCGTGGTTTGAATTGTTCCCTTAAGTGGGGTAACGAACGCAACCCTCGTTGCCTGTTATATATGTCAGGCGAGACTGCCCACGACAAAGCGCATACATCCTTAAATGGATTGTGCTCTGTGTCGTGGGAGGAAGGTGAGGATGACGCCAGGTCAGCATGTCCCTCTGACATCTTGGGCTACACACGTGATACAATCGCCGAGACAACGGGGCGCAATACCGTAAAAGGTGGAGCAAATCCTAATAAACTCGGCGCCAGTTCGGATTGAAGTCTGCAACTCGACTTCATGAAGCCGGAATCGCTAGTAATCGCAGGTCAGCCATACTGCGGTGAATACGTTCTCAAGTCTTGTACTCACCGCCCGTCAACTCAAGGGAGTTGGGAGTGCCCGAAGTCTCATATTTTATGGGCCTAAGGCAAGCTCAATGACAGGGAGTAAGTCGTAACAAGGCACGGGTAGCGGAAGCTGCTCGTGGATTATTTCAATTTGATCAACGGTAACGTCGAAAGACAATACCTGACCGTGTCGATTTATGTCTTCGGACATACAGAAGAAATTGTTCTAAACTTCAAATATGAACACTCAGCTCGAGAGAGGAAGAGCAAATGGTCGGTGCCCTCTATAGAGGCACGGACCGATGAACGGAACAAAATAAAGAATACTATTTTGAACCACTGGCTATTAACTGTTTTTGGTTTTGTGAATGCACTATCGTATTAAGTTTTTAAAACTATTAATCTTTTAGACGGAAAAGTAGCTCGGGCACACTATAAAGATATTTTGATTAAAAGGATCAAAAACTCTTCTCCTGTGCTTACGATTATCCAGGTTGGGGATAGATCAGACTCAAATTCATTTATAAAAGCCAAAAACAAATTTGCTGAAGAGATTGGGGCAAAAACACAACTGATCAAATATCCAGTTTCAGTTACACAGGAAGAAATTTTAAATACAATTAAGTCATCAACAGCTCAGGGAATTATTTTACAGCTTCCGATTCCAGAACATTTAAATAAAAAAGAACTACTTGATGCGATTGAACCTATAAAAGATGTCGATGGATTGGGAAGGGGTGAGCATATCCCAGCCACTGCTCGAGGGATAAAAGAACTGCTCGAATTTTATAAGATCTCTTTGCGAGATAAAAAAGTAGTTGTGATCGGTCGTTCTGACTTGGTCGGAAAACCTATTGCTAAAATGTGTGAAAGAGAAGGGGCTCAGGTAACTGTCTGCCATCGAGAAACGAAAGATATTCCTACTATCACCAAGCAGGTGGATATTGTCATCGTTGCTATTGGTCAAGCGAAACACATAACTTATCAGTTTGTTAAACCGGGTCAAATCATCATTGACGTGGGGATAAACCGCGTAGCTGAGGGTCTAGTCGGAGATGTTGATTTTGACTCTGTAGCGCCTATTGTAGGGGCTATAACGCCCGTCCCGGGGGGAGTCGGACAGATGACGGTACTTGCTTTATTCGAGAATCTAGCTGACGCAGCTGGGCTATAAACAACACAAAAAACCATACTTGACAAGTGCTGTGGGTCGTGATACACTTTGTAACCAGTGAGTTCTCCTTAATGTGCGAGTCACGCATTGCCGGCAATATTATTTTACCGGGGTAATGCGGAGAACCGAAACCTGCTATGGAGGTACCATGCCGCAGGCAGTACAAAGACCGCTGGTATTTGAAGATGATGACCAGCATAATTCTCATCATCAGCCGACATCCTTTGTCGAAGAGATTGCTGTTTTTTTGGAGGACGCATGGGCGTTCTTCCTCGAACAGCGTAGGCTCTTCCGAGGCTGTTGGCACTGGGTTATCGTGTGCGTCCCAGTCGCGCTCTTTGCTGCAGGAGTATTGGCAGCACTGTGGGAGTTCATCCCGTTCTTCAATTCGGGTCTATGACTCTCGCGAGGGCGTCGCGGAACTTCAAGTTCCCGGCGCCCTTTAACATTGTCTTTTAGGCTTTTTTCTGGTAGATTTGAGCGTATTCACATATGCGCGTATAGCTCAGTTGGTAGAGCACATCACTGATACTGATGGGGTCCTAGGTTCAAATCCTAGTACGCGCACCAAGCTTGTCGAGAGATGGAATTCGAGAGGGACGAAAGAACATTTCAGTAGGGGGGTATTATTCTTTTAGTGATACTCGGAGCATGGTTTATCCCAGTCCTCGTATCAATGGTAGCTAGACTATAATGGGGTCCTAGGTTCAAATCCTAGTACGTTCACAACGTGATATAATATTGGTATGAAAATAAAAAACCTGCCACTCGTTGTTGGTATCTCATTACCTATAGTGTTTATTGTGGTTATTTCATTTATCGTTTTCGTACCCTCTCTTTTTGTCAGGCCTCAGTACAGTTTTATTTATACAAATAATAACGACCCTTATTATGGTTATGGACAAAATTACCGATATATCTATGTAGTAAACCAAGGCAGTATTTCGACAGAATCTTTTCCAGCCGTAATCAACAAAGT
>JAGOVB010000012.1 GCA_018060945.1 Minisyncoccota bacterium
TAAATGTTTTTTCAATAACAGATGAACATGAGGCACAATGCATTCCTTTTACGTTGTATGTTTGTGTGTGCATAAATTATTTTCTCTTTAGCTTATAAACTTTTAAAATCTCCTGTTTTGCTTTTTCAGTCTGTCCCGCTTTCACCTGATTCAGGATGCATCCACCAAGATGATTTTCGAGCAGTAAGTCTTCCACATTAGAAAGTCCTTGTTTGACCGCAGAGGTCTGGGTAATCACGTCGATACAGTAAGTGTCATTCTCGATCATCTTTTGTAGGCCACGAACCTGACCCTCGATGAGCTTGAGGCGACGAATAATTTTTCCCTTACTTTTATCTTCCATATATTTCATATCTAGATTATATACCCCCTAGGGGGTATAGTGCAAGTCAAACAAAAAACCACCTTCTCAGGTGGTTTTTTGTTCTGGATACTGCTCTCAGCAGGTATGTAATAACGGAATAGTATCTTGTGATTAACCGAAGTTCGAGCCCATGACTGGTGCTCAAAGCCTTCTTCCCTAAACAGCCTCTTTAGGCGTTTAGGTAGGTCTCACATGACTGCTGCGGGACTTGGAATCGAACCAAGATTCACGGCTTCAAAGGCCGCTGTACTACCATTATACGATCCCGCAAATAACCCATATACAATACTATATATAGGCGGTTTAGCCAAGATTATTGTTCATTTGCATAATTGTACTACAAGGAGTACTATCATTCTCGGCAGTTCAAACCTTAACCAGGCTATGATGAATAGTCCAACCAAAAGGAACCATGCACAAAAGAAGATGTGCGAATTGTAGCGAGCGAATCAGCGAGCTCGGTATGCATTTTTGCGCAGAAAACGGGCAAATCTTGCAGCCCGAAGAAGTCAGGCTATATGCACCCCGTCCTCGAGTCTATAGATTTCGACGGCGGCGGAGAAGGTTCTAAGTCTTCAAAAGAAGACGCACAAGTCGGGAGAAATACCCGGCTTTTTAGTTGCTTATTTTAAATAGTAGGAGTTCTAGCGCAGAATTATCGTTTATTTGCTTCGTGAGGATTACTGCATCGATAACTGCGACTAGTGTCTGTGAATTTATATTTTCTATTTTTTTGAGAAAATCGACATCTTCGTCAGAGAGGTCAGGTTTGAAGTCTTTCATCACTTTCATGAGCAGTACATAACGGACTCGTTCGAGAACCAAGGTGCTGAAAAGTTGTGGCGAATCTATTTTTTCTAAAATCTTTAATCCTTTTTCGACGTCCTTCGAAGCAAGTGCAGCAATAAAATTGTTTACACTCTCTATTTTCGGTACACCGGTGACTCGTTCTACCTCTGCGATGCTGATTTTACTGTCTTTTGAAAAGCTGACGATTTTTTGGAGAGTACTCAATGTATCGCGGAATGATCCATCACCCAAAAGAGCAATGAGCTCAGCTGCCCCCTTTTCCAAACTAAATCCTTCTTTTTTAGCAACATTCACGACAATATCTTTGAGGACTACTTGGCTTGGTTTTTTGAATTGAAAAGTCTGACATCGCGAGACAACCGTCTCAGGGAGTTTTTCCATCTCAGTGGTCGCGAGGATAAAGATCACATGTGCTGGTGGTTCCTCGAGTGTTTTCAACAGTGCGTTGAAAGCTTCTTTAGTAAGCATGTGCACCTCATCAATAATATAGACTTTGTATTTTGATTCAAAAGGAAGCACCGCTACCCCATCACGGATTTCTCGGATATCGTCGATACCACGGTTTGAAGCAGCATCGATCTCGTATATATCTGTTTCCGACACATTGAGCTCATGAGCAAATATGCGAGCAATACTCGTTTTCCCTGTTCCTCGTCCTCCCGCAAAGAGATATGAGTGCGAAATACGTCCAAGCTCGATTGAGCCTTTTAGCACATCGACGATATGGTCCTGGCCTTTTACCTCTGAAAACTTGCTTGGTCTGTATGTGCGGTATAGTGCAGTGGTCATGTCTACAGTATATAGGCTTTGATTATTTTTTCCACCTCCTCTGGAGTGTTTGTTTCCATCAGTTGTACGCGCAATTCTTTTGCTCCATCCCATCCGTGTACGTATGCTTTGTAATGCTTTTTCATAATTGCAAAGTTTTTGTGACTACCCAATAGCTCATGAAATAGTTTGGTATGTTCTACGAGTACATTTAGTTTTTCGGTTATAGTCGGAATATGCCCAGAAAAAAACCAAGGATTTCCAAATATACCTCGCCCAATCATCGCTCCATCTGCCCCACTTTCTTTTATTTTTTGAAAAGCGTCTTCACGACTATTTGCATCACCGTTCCCAATGATTTTTGTTTGTGGAGCAATTTTATTTCGAAGCTCCACTACTTCGCGCACATGCTCCCATCGTGCAGGTACATCTGACATTTCTTTTCGGGTTCGAGCGTGGATAGTAAGTGCTGCTAAATTTTGTTTCAAAAGTCCTTCGATCCATGTCATATCGACAGTGTTGTACCCTACACGAGTTTTGACTGAGACTGGTCCTTCAAATCCTTTTTTTGCTGCAGCGATCACTGCGTAGGCTGCTTCAGGATTTTTTATCATTGCAGCTCCTGCACCTTGTTTTTCAATACTTTTATCTGGACACCCCATATTGATATCCACTCCATCAAAACCAAGCTCTTTTGCAAGCTTTGCTGCTTCATACATTTTTTCTGGATGAGAAGTAAACAACTGAGCGACAATCGGTCTTTCTGCTTCAGTATATTTGAGATCAGGCAAAAGAAATTCTCGCCCAGGAGAACACAGTCCATCTGCAGAGACAAATTCTGTCCAGGTGACATCAGGTTTTCCATACTTTGCAAATAGGCGCCGAAAAGCCTGGTCGGTGACATCAGCCATCGGCGCAAGGCATAAAAACTGTGGTGATAATCGATCCCAAAAGCTCATATTTGTTACTTTACGACAATAGAGTGCAATAATGCAAGGACATCCTTGTTTCGATCATCGCTCTTTAAAACAATGATTACGAACTTCTCAAAGTCTTTTCCGAGCTCAGGATAAGAGAAAAGTGATACAGAAGTACGCTGAGCCTCGTCAGTAAATCCATTTTTGCCACCCGCATACTCTGACATATTCAAAAAAGGTATTTTATTTGTCCATGCATGCATCCGGACATTTTGAGTTTTCAGTCGAGTGATCTCAAGTATTTCTGGTCGATTCTTTTGAATCCAAGAAATGATTTTGATCATGTCTTTTGTATTTGAGACATTGCCATATGAAAGTCCAGCTGGATCGATAAAAGCAGTATTTATAGCACCTATAGACCAAGCCCATGCATTCATCCTGGCCACAAACTGTGCCTTGCCATACTGACGAGCCAGAGCTGCAGCTGCATCGTTACTTGAGACCATAAGCAATGGATACAGTAGCTCTTTGGTTGAAAAAATTTCGCCTACTGCTAGCTTTCCAGTATTTCCTTCCACACGTATATCCTCATCAGTGATTTTTATCTTCGCCTGCGGGATCACATCGAGAGCGACTACAGCAGTCACTAGTTTGGTGAGTGAAGCAATGGGTAGCACTTCCTCTGCATTTTGAGCAGATAAGACTTTGCCAGTTGTAAGCGAGCTAATAATATAAGACTCAGCAGAAACTTGAGGAGAAATCTCTGGTTTAAGCTTTTCAGGTGATATAAGTGTTTCCTTGTTACCGAAAGAAAATTGCATGAGTCGCTCATGTTCTACGATCTCCACTGCTCCCGCTGCAAAGAGTATGCCGATGACAATGGCGAGTGTGCTCCAAAATAGATATGTAGCTGGATTATGTTCGTTCATTTAAAAAATATACTACTGCCATGCCGCGCATCAATGTACTCAAACTTTTCCATCTTTCTTTCTCTCAAGAAAACCAAGATATTACTGAGCTCCATCTCCAAATCACTACCCTTGATGAGAATTTTACCAATTTTTGTATGAATAATATACTCATCATGCTCCAGAATAGAGACCGCTTGGACTTCGACTTCTTTTGCCACCGTGTCTACAAGGTCAGCTACCTCTGAGAAATTTGTGGTAGTTGATATTTCACCAAAATACTTGAGTCCAAGCGTGACTGAAGTAGAGGCAAATGTCCTTCCTTCTTTCGTGATTGAAAAACAATCGGTTTCGCCTGGAGTAAAGTAATCAAACTCACCGCTACAAAGGAGCGCGTATGGTTCGTAGACTATGGGCGATGGGGCTGAACGCTGTGTATATATGAACCCACCGATCGCCACAATAATAATGATGGCGATTATGTATTTCATTACAAATATTTCTTTAGAACTTCTGGAATCTTTATGGTACCGTCTGCCTGCTGGAAGTTTTCAATCAAAGAAACCAAGATTCGTGGAGTCGGGATAGCGGTACAGTTGAGTGAGTGAGCGTAGCGGAGCTTGCCCTCTGAATCTTTGTAGCGGATATTGAATCGGCGAGTCTGGAAATCGTGGAAATATGAAGCAGAAGAGATCTCACGGTACTTACCTTCTTTCGGAACCCAAAGTTCAATGTCGTATTTTTTTACCTGACCCAGACCCAGATCTCCTCCACAGTTAATGACAGTATGATACGGGATGCCTAATGATTCGATAAATTCTTCTGTATTTCTATTTAGCTCTTCGTGAAATTTTACTGATAGCTCATGACTCGCTTCACACAAAATAACTTGTTCCATTTTGTAAAATTCATGGACACGGATAAGTCCGCGGACATCTTTTCCATGACTACCTGCCTCACGTCGATAACAAGGAGAAAATCCTAGGTATTTTATCGGAAACTCTTTTGCATCAAGCACTTCTTCAGAATGCATCGCCATCACTGGCACCTCGGCTGTCCCTGCGAGTACGTCTCCGTCTTGGGTAGTATAAAAATCCTCTACGTCTCCAGGTAGATGTCCAGTACCGTACAAGTTTGCCTTGCGGACGATAGTCGGCGGGATCACCGGTACAAATCCTCTACTACCAAAAAATGCCAGAGCATAGTTCCAGATAGCAAAAGTCAGTCGGGCACCCTCTCCGGTCAAAAAGTATCCTCGAAAACCGTGAACTTTTGCACCTCGCTCAAAATCAACCATCTTTAGATTGAGCATGAGCTCGACATGATCCTTTGGTTCAAAATCAAATTTTGGTTTTTCACCCCAAGTTTTGATCTCGACATTGTCTGCGTCAGTTTTTCCGTCTGGCACTGACATATCAGGGATGTTTGGCACCTGAAGCATCAACTTTTGCCACTGAGCAAGAGTGAGCTTGAGCTCCTCATCTTCTTTACTCATGCTGTCTTTGAGCACTTTCATCTCTTCGATGAGTTTTGTACGCTCCTCTGGCGTGGCACGCATAATCTTGTCATTGAAAGAGTTTTGTTCTGCTCTTTTCTTTTCAAGCACAGTAGTAAGCTCACGACGTCTGTCGTCGAGTTTTATCAATTCATTTACATCAAAGTCAATAGCTTTTTTCTTTGCTCCGAGTGCTACAATATCTTTGTTTTCCCGTATAAATTTTATATCAAGCATGATTGCGCCTTATTGTATCAAAAATCCTATAGATTTACACCCCCAGCTCGGCGAAATACCCCAAAAAGCCGAAAAGCTTTGGGCGTGCGGCATTTTGCCTGATCCAGAAAAAAAGTTCGTATGCATTGTAGGATCTCGCGACTGTAGCCGTTATGGGCTGGATGCAGTGGATAAAATCATAGCCGAACTCGACCCTTCTATATATGTAGTCTCAGGTATGGCCATCGGTATCGACACTGCAGTGCACCGTGCTTGTCTAAAATATAGTATAAAGACAATTGCCTTTCCCGGCTCTGGTCTCGATCCATCTGTTTTGTATCCTCAATCAAACATATCGCTAGCTCAGGACATAGTATCTGCTGGTGGCTGCCTCATTTCAGAATACGATATCGACGCTCGACCGCTCCCCTGGATGTTTGTGCAGAGAAACCGCTTGATGGCAGGCCTTTGTCACCTGACCGTGATCGTAGAAGCGCAAGAAAAATCAGGCACCCTCGTCACTGCTCGCCTTGCACTCGATTACAACAGACTAGTCGGAGCAGTACCCGGCTCGATATTTGCAAAGGGCTCAATCGGGGCAAACAATCTCATCCACCAAGGTGCGATCCCGATACGTGGAGCTCAGGACATCCACGATGCACTTGGACTCAATATACAGGCGAGTCTTCCTTTGATAAAAAAGTACGACGACTGCTCTAGCAACGAAATCAAAATCATTACTTCACTAGAATTTCTTGGAGAGTGTAGTCGTGAGGACTTGATAGCGCACAGCACACTCCACATCGCTGATTTCAATACCTCACTTACCCTACTCGAAATAAAGGGGTATGTCTCATCGAGCCATAATCGACTTTCTCTCAGCGTCTGAAAAGTGCTCGATCGCATAACGTAGTGCGGTGCGCGGCATATTTTTTGAAAATCTTGTTAGAAAATCAACTAACGCTTGTTTATCTTTCTTTCCGACTTCGCGCAAACTCCAGCCGACTGCTTTATGGATGAGATCATGATAGTCACCGAGCAGCTTTTCAGAAATGACAAATGTAGTTGAAAAATCTTTCTTACGAATAAAATAATGTGTGGCGATAATAGCGATACGGCGCTCCCATATTTTATCTGAGCTCGATAAAAGTTCTAAAATCATCCGATCTCTATCAAACAAATATTCTCCGATAATATGCGCAGAAGAGTCGACCAGGTCCCAGTTGTTTACATACGGCAAATGATTCATATAAAAATCGTAGACTTCTTTGTCGATCTTTTTACTTCCTAAAATCAAAAGTGCCGTCAGTCTATGTTCGTGGATTTTGCTCTTGAGTAGTACTTCTATTTCATTAAACGGTAACGCCTTAAACTTTTTCGCAATCTTTCTTTGGTCTGGAACAGTAACACCAATAAAAATATCTCCCTCACCGTACTGACCTATACCTGTTTTAAAATAGCGAGCAGATACAACTGCTCGTTCCTTACTTTTGAGCTTATTTAGTGCCTTTATAACGCTGAGTGAGGTCATTCTGTTCATGTTGTAGTATTTTGATTTTATTGGCTGCACCTCGATTATACCCTCCGGCTGTACCATCACTTCTCACGACACGGTGACATGGTATATCTGGATTATAGTTTTTATTTAAAATATTGCCAACTGCACGAAATGCCTTTGGGTTTCCAGCCTTTTTCGCAACCTCAGCATAAGTCATCACACTTCCTCGAGGAATTTTACTAACAACGGTATAGACTTTTTCAGCAAATGTCATGAGAGCAGTATAGCAAAAAAACATCCGCCAAATGGCGGATGTTTTTCGAAGGACTATCTCTTTCTCTTTGCAGTCTTCTTTTTCTTTGTTGCCTTTGTCTTCTTCTTTGCAACCTTTCGTTTTTTTGCAGCCATGGAGAGTAAAATATTTTTTTAATAAAAAGTTTTCGACCGTTACACAAATATTGTAACACCAATATTAAAAAAATAATTTTGCAAAACGAAAAAAAGTGGATAACTTTTTAAAAAAATTAATATTTCCTTATCACTGCTTTTACAACTGCAGCAATTTTTAAATCGTACTCAGGATAAATCGGTTTGTATTTTTTATTTGCAGGTTCAAGAAAAACTGTATTTCCTTTTTTTCTAAAAAATTTCATAGTCCAGCCGTTGTCTACTTCCGCAATCACAATGTCACCATCTTTTGCATCACTCTTTCTTTCAACAAGTACTAGATCACCCTCCATAATCCCTTCCTCGATCATCGAGTCACCTTTTACTTCGAGTAGAAAAGTCTTTTCACTATCTTTTATCAAATACTGATCCATACTAATCGTATCGAGCGTCATCCCATCGAGAGTGGTAGGGATACCTGCTTCGACTAGACCGAGAATAGGCACCTCTCTATCGAGACGCATCGGAGAGAGTCTCCCTTGTGAGTCTTTCGATAGAATACCTTGCTCAACCAATTTGTTTACAAGCTTGAACACAGCATTCTTGGACTTGAAGCCGAGCAAATCCATAATCTCTGTATATGATGGCATTCTCCGTTTACTTTGGTAGAACGACGTAATTTTGTTTTTGTAAACTTCAATACTCATATTGCGAAATAAGATATAAACTGATTAAAACTAGATGTCCAGCTCAATGATTGTAGCTGCTTTTTTAGAAACTTGTGTCGCTTTGCTTCACTCTTGTAAGGGAGGCCACGGATGATCCTCATATCGATGACTGCATTTAAACTATTAATTTCTTTTTTTAATTCTTTAATTAATATTGTTTTGCTCATACCTATAGTATAGGTGAACGAGCGTTTACCGTCAATGTGGATAACTTTTATTTGCCAGCTTCGAGGCAATTACTGTAGGTAATGAGCGCTCCTTCTTGGAAAAAGACCCCGTCTCCCTTATTCCAAAAGACTACACTTTCTGAAGCGTTTGCATATCGTGCACCAGATGCTGACATGACTTGTGGCAAGCTGTACTCTCTACCATCACTCAATCCGACATGGACTTTGTCTTTGTAATACTGAGCGCCAACTGTTTTTTTGTCAGCACATGCATACTCGACTACATCTGGAATCTTTGAATTTTCATAACGAAGGCCTATATAAAAGCCGACAGCGAATACAACGAGAAAAAGCACGATAGCAGCGATCTGAGAGTACCAAGTTACAGCATTAAATTGTATCTTCATTCCTATATACTACACCCCTATTGATATTTTGCAAAAAGTCTGACCAACTGTATTTCACGAAACGAGACATTTGGACGGATTTTTTTCTTTTCCAAAATTGTTTTGGCTGGAGATAGTCGCCAATCACCATATTCTTCGTGTGCTTCGACGAGTGCCTCCATGATTTTGTCGAATCTCGCTTTCTGTATTCCTTTTTTAAAATACTCAATATCTTTTATCTCTATCAAATCTTGTTCGATGAGTGCTTCGATATGCGTCAAAATAGTTTCTTGGGTCATGCCACGTCGTGCGGCAATATCGACGAGTGAAAGCTCGTCACTCAACAACTCGCGAGTCATATCATATGTAGACTGAGTTTTTTTCTTTTTGACTTCTGGTGCAATCGATTTTAAATATGCTTTCTGTGCTTTTTCCACATCGACACGATCGAGTGTCTCTGCCACGGCATACGAATCCATCTTGAGCCGCTCGTCGAATTCCAAGACCGCAGGATGTACTTCAAGGGCCAGCTCGTTTATTCCTAATATAGTGAGCCCTGCAAGTGTACGCACTCGTGAGAGCGCAACGTACCCCATCCCTTTTTCAAATGATTTAGAGAGGTCTACCTCAACAGCATCCAGGCTCATGCCCTGACTTTTGTGTACAGTGATCGCCCACGCCAATCGGAGTGGCACCTGTGTGATCTCCGCAAGAATACGACCTTCTTCTTCGATGCGCCATGACTCTGGCTTTACTTTGATGACTTTATTATTTGCTAGTCGCACCTCTGGGCCATCGAGCGATGTGACTACTCCGAGACTTCCATTTGCATAGCCTTCTTCCATATTGTTTTTTACAAACATCACCTGAGCGCCGACTTTGAGGTTGAGTACTTCAGGTGCCAAACAACTTTTCTTTAAAATCGCAACGAGGGTTTCATTGCCGCGAGTATGCATAGTAAATGCCGCTTCTTTTCCTTTTATCTTCAACAATTCTTTTGAGTTCACTACATCAACATCGACATTGTGAGTAAACAGTCGAGTCGGCTCAGTAACTGAAATTTCTTTTTTATTTTCCAAAAAACAAGCGCGTAAAAAAGTATGTGTATCATCGCTCACACGGTTTGCTCGAATATCATTGAGCACCGCAGTCGCCTGATCGTCTGTCTGTCGATACTGTTCTTCGAGATAACAGACTTTGAAATCTGCTTCTTTCCACGCATTTGATTCGTACACAAAAAAAGCTTCTGGCTCACCCATCCTCGACACTGGCGGCAGCTGAAAAAAGTCTCCACACAAAACTACCTGGATACCGCCAAAAGGCTCGTCATTCTTTTTTCCCGCACGCAAAATCTCGTCTACAAGATCTAAACGAAAATGATGCAGCATTGAAACTTCATCTATAATCAGGACTTTTACGTTCTCTATTTTTCTTTTGATATGAGACTTTTTTAAAATGTCTCTTATTTCGCTATCAGAAAGGTCTGCGTGTATTCCGATTCCCGACCATGCATGGATTGTCATGCCGCCCATATGTGTCGCAGCGATTCCGGTACTTGCAGTGATACCGACAGAAACATCGTGTGATTTCAAATAGTCTATATATAGATTGAGCACATGCGTCTTTCCCGATCCGGCAGGACCGGTGAGATATACATTGTGTCCCATTTTCAGAATATCGAGTGCTTGAGCTTGGGTCATATATACTATTATATATCATTGACAAGTAGCAATATATATGTAGAATTATTTTTGATGAAAAAAACAGCTCTTCTGAAAGGCATTTCCCGCCTGAACAGACAACAGGATCCCATCGACCTCGGGACGATCGAGTTCGACACAGAAAGCCACAAGCAGGACTTCATTCCTGCAACGGGATTTGAAAAATGGGTATGTGAGCTCGAGCAGAACACCCTCGGTCATCAGGATAGAGACCTCCCTGATGGTCTCAGTCTCCGTATCACTCCTCTCGGACAGAGAGCTATGGTGACTTTCAAGAATGATGACAATGGGGCGGAGCAGAACTTTTTGCTCACTCCGGACTCCATCGACCGTTACCGGTCACTATACCGCCAATGAGCATTACTTGCTCGCAAGCCCGCCGTATTCTCGGCGGGCTTTTCCTTTTATACAGTTGCCAATACTTTATATATCGTGTAATACTGTTACCACATATGAAGCTTGTCATCGTTGAGTCGCCTGCGAAGGCCAAAACAATTTCAAAATATTTAGGTGACGGATATACGGTCCGTGCCAGTGTTGGTCATGTTCGTGATATTCCTAAAAGCCAAAAGAAAGCGATCGATATCGAAGCTGGCTTTGTCCCTCATTACGAAATCTCTCCTGGAAAAGAAAAGGTCATCGCAGAAATAAAAATGTTGGCAAAAAAAGCTGACGAGGTTCTCCTCGCAACTGACCCCGACCGTGAAGGAGAAGCGATCGCTTGGCATATCGCTGAAGCAACAGGTCTCAAAAAACCTCAACGAGTAGTTTTTCACGAAATTACCAAAGACGCTATAAAAGAAGCGATTCTCCATCCACGTCTCATCGATCAAAATCTCCGCAAGGCTCAAGAAGCACGACGTGTCCTCGACAGACTCGTAGGATACGACCTGTCTGGTTTGATTTGGAAAAAGGTACGCTACGGACTTTCTGCTGGGCGTGTACAGTCTCCTGCACTCCGCATCATCATGGAAAGAGAAAGAGAAATCCGCGCCTTTATTCCTCATGCCTACTGGACGATCACCGCAAACACTAAAACAAAAAAAGGTGACGCGATAACTTTTACCTGTAGCGAAGAACCAACAGAAAAAAGCAAAATGGAAGAAATTGTGAAAAAAGCAGAAAACGAAGACTGGGTCATCGCAAAAGTAGAAGAATCCGAAGTAAAACGAAGTCCTCGAGCGCCCTTTACTACATCTACCCTCCAGCAAGCAGCCAGCACTCGTTTAGGCTTTGCTCCATCTCGTACCATGATGATCGCTCAGCGCCTCTACGAAGCCGGTCTCATCACCTACATGCGTACTGATAGCACTAACCTTTCAAAGCAGGCTCTTGATCAAGCAAGCGTTGTTATCAAAAAAGAATACGGGGAAAAGTTCTACCAGTATCGAACGTACGCTACCAAAAGCAAAAATGCTCAAGAAGCCCACGAAGCGATCCGCCCAACTGATCTGTCAGAACAAAGTGCAGGTGCAAATGATGAACAGAAAAAACTCTACCGTCTAATCTGGCAGCGTGCGCTTTCTTCACAAATGGCTGATGCAGTCACATTACGAACACGTGTTACCGCAAACGTTGTCTCTCATTCTATCCCCGACTTTGCAGCAAATGGAAACCGTATCCTTTTCCCAGGATGGCTCACGGTAGACACAGAGGGTCAAGGCGAGGAAGTCACTCTACCAAAAGTAATTGAAAAAGATCCACTCGATCTCCTCTCTATCGAACCATTGGAGAAATTTACCGAACCACCAAGCCGCTATACAGAAGCTGGCCTTGTCAAAGAACTCGAAAAGCGAGGTATTGGCCGACCTTCTACCTACGCATCGATCATCCGCACCATTGAGGAACGTGGCTATGTCACCAAAGAAAACAAAACACTCATGCCAACCGATACAGGTGACGTGGTTTCTTCTTTCCTCGAAAAATACTTTGCAGACTATATCAGCGATACTTTTACAGCAGAAATGGAAGATAAACTCGACGGTATCGCCGAAGGTAAACACGAATATTTAGAAACACTTGAAAAGTTCTACAAACCATTTTTGAAAGATGTAAAATCAAAAGAAAAGATAGACAAGCTTACCACTCTCGGTGATGCAGACCCAAAATACAAATGTCCAAAATGTGGAAAGAAAATGGATATAAAACTTGGAAAAAATGGAAAATTCCTTTCGTGTTCAACATACCCAGACTGTGACGGTGCACTCACGCTCGAAGGAGTAGAGATAAAAAAAGATGATCCAATTGGGACTGACCCAACTTCAGGTCTCCCCATTTTCGTCCTCGTTGGAAAATATGGTCCGTACGTACAGCTCGGTGTACGACCAGAGAAAAAGAAAAAAGGAGAAAAACCTCGTATGGCAAGCATCCCAAAAGGAGCTGACCTCGCTGCGGTCACTGTCGCTGATGCGATGAAGTACCTGAGTGTCCCACGCAAACTTGGTGAGCATCCTGAGACTGGAAAAACCATCACGGCTTCTATCGGTCGTTTTGGTCCATACATCGTCCACGACAAAGACTTCCGTTCACTAAAGACTGATGATGTGTACACGATCAAGCTTCCTCGTGCACTCGAAATCCTAGCAGAGCCAAAAAAGAAACGAGGATTTGCAAAGAAAAAAGCAGAATAAAAATTATGGCCAGAACACTCGCGTGTTCTGGCCATTGCAACAAAGAGAGACAAACCGAAGATCAACCCATGACAACTGTGGCTGGCAATGTGTCCGCCAGTCGGTCATCTTCTGACCCGGCCTGGATAACATCCTCCATCCACTGGAGTAATTCCCATGTCGGTGTTCGTTCATCAGGGTGCTTCTCCTCAACCTCGCGCGTAAGCCTGCGCAATAGTGGAGAGCTGATTGTGCTGAGGAATCTTCTCAGTGCATTTTGGGTAGCTTCAAACTCATCAACGTCACTGAAGTTGTGAACTGTCTCGAGATAGTCCTGGACTACTTCATACTCGAGAAACTCATCCAAAGTCGTTTCTGTTTTCATAAAACGTTTTCCTTCCCCATAATTCTACACCCTGTGTATAAAAAAGAAAGAACCGGTCGCCACTGCGATTCGGTTCGTGATAAAAGCTAATATTCCTTCACAGGCGTCTCCGGAACTTGTTCGTCCAGCAGAACGTAGATATGTCCGTACTCAGCATGGTCAGACCTATACGTTCGCATATGGAGCGCGAACGCAAAAAGAACTTTTCGAGGCAAACGCTTCATATATTCTTCGTGAGTCATTCCAGCTGGTTTGCTATCCTCAAATTCACTCCAGGTCATACCAATTTTTATGAAGAATTTTTACTCAAAGATTGAGAGACACGAAGTGTTCCCAGCCCTAGCATACTTTATAGCACAAAATGTCCACACTGTCTACAGGCTAAAATTCTTCATAGAGTAGAGCTCCTCAGTGTTCTCTTCTTTGACTATTTCCTCTTTACTTCGATCATCGATAGCTTCTGCAACGGTCATCCCCTCTGGTTCTGTTTTTGGAGCATCAACAGTCTTCGTAATATGCTGCTCAAGTAGGTCATTTTCAGCCTTTCCTTTTGAAGAAACTAGACTCAGCAACGTCTTTAAATCATCAGCTGAAAAGAAATCAATAGTAATCTTTCCCCCTTTTTCATTTTGTTCGATGTGCACACGAGTGCCCAATGACTCTTTAAACTTTTGTTCCATTTCGATGATTGCAGGATCAAACTTTAGTTCTTTCTTTCGCACACGATCAACAGCGACTTTTCGAGCGATCGCTTCTGCTTCTCGTACCGTCAGTTTCTTGTAAACGATTTCTTTAAACAAAGTGAGTTGCTCCTCTGGTCGATCTGCCAGCATGAGAAGTGGCCGTGTATGTCCTTCTGAAACTCGCCCTTCAGCGAGACCGTTTAGAATCTCTTCTGGTAGAGAAAGGATGCGCAAGGTGTTGGTCACATACTCACGGCTCTTTCCTACTTTTTCTGCAATTTGGCTGTGCTTTAATCCAAATTCTTCAGACAGACGAGCAAAAGATCGCGCACGATCAACAGAGTTCAAATCCTCACGTTGGAGGTTTTCGATGATCGCGAGTTCAAGTTTTACCCGAGCATCTTCTTCGCCACTTCGAATAAGTGCGGGCACAGCTGCTAGTCCGGCTAGCTTACTGGCACGTAAACGTCGCTCGCCAGAGATGAGTTCGTACTCTACAGCAAGACCTCCATCTTCCTTGAATACTTCTTTGCGAGTCACTACGAGTGGCTGCAAGATACCATACATGCGGATCGACTCAGACAAATCTTTTAGTTTTGCATCGTCAAATTCCTTTCGCGGCTGGTAAGGGTTTGGCTTTACTTTATCTACTTCTATCCAGAAAACTGAATCTCCGAAAAATTGCGATGTCATATATTCGTATTATATCACATTGATTTTCAGCCTCTATTTGATAGACTGTGCACATTGCTCAATACGCCAGAGTGATGAAATTGGCAAACATACTCGACTCAAAATCGAGCGCCGTAAAAGGCTTGTGGGTTCAAGTCCCACCTCTGGCACCGTAATGATAAAGAAAAATGCTAATTCAGCCTATGTAGTAGGCGTAGCAATTGGTGATGGAAATCTTTCAAACCCAAACGGCAGAGCTACTCGACTACGAATAACGTGTGACAAAAAGTACCCTTTGCTAATTGAAAGGATTGTTGCTTCTTTATATAAAATATTACCTAAAAACAAAGTTTCACTCATAAACCGTGAGGGTTGTTTTGATGTTAGTTGTTACTCAAATCAGTTTGAAGATTTTTTAGGTTGGAAAGTTTCAGGAGGCTCAAAAGAAAAACAAAACGTACGAGTACCTAGATGGGTATTTGAAAAAGATGTATATATTAAAAAATGTCTTAAAGGGTTGTTTGAAACAGATGGTTCTATTTACAAAGATAGAAAATACACATATGCTAACTTTACAACCATATTATTTGATCTATCTGAAGATGTTATGGAAATGACTGCAAAGTTAGATGTGCAAGCAAAACGACAAAAAAGTGTTCAGTATAATGGAAAAACTAAATATGTCGTAAGAGTGTCTAGAAATACTGCTAATTTTATTAAATTGATCAATTTAGAAAAGAAATGAAACCAACCGTAATAGTCATCCTTGGCCCAACAGCCTCAGGAAAAAGTGCTTATGCAATAGAGCTCGCCAAAAAGTACAATGGCGAGGTTATTTCTGCTGATTCACGGCAGATATACAAAGGTCTCGATATTGGTACCGGCAAAGTCACGAAAGAAGAAATGCAAGGGATACCACACTATCTCCTCGACATCAAAGATCCTGATGAAATATATTCTGCAACCGAGTGGAAAAAAGATGCTGAGGAAAAAATAAAAGAAATTCTAGGGAAAAAGAAGCTCCCCATCATTTGTGGAGGTACAGGCTACTACATAGATGCGCTCGTCAAAAATAATGAATATCCTGACGCACCAGAGCTCGATATCGTTCCAGAGATTCCCCCAGGTTTGGATATTGATTATAAAAATCCACGTAAAGTAAAACGTGCAGCTGAGCTCATCGCTCACTACGGACACATCCCTCCTGTCATTTCCAAAGAAAGCCCGTATCATTTTATCCAATACGGCATCGACCGAACTGATCTCCGAGAACGAATAGAAAAAAGATTTCTAGCTCGAATGGAGGCTGGTATGATCAATGAAGCACGACTACTGCATGCAAACGGTCTGTCGTATGAACGCATGGATGAGCTAGGTCTAGAGTATCGTTACCTTGCACAGTATCTGAAAAAAGAAATTACAAAAGATGAATTACTAAAAATTCTCCCTACAAAAATCTGGCAATACGCTCGACGACAGAAAACATGGTTCCGTCGAGATCCGAGCATCATCTGGGTTGCGGGCGATGGAAGAATCGAACTTCCGACAACGGTTTTGGAGACCGTAGTTATACCACTTAACTAATCGCCCTTCGTGGAAAACAATATATCACAGAAAACAAAAAACCGCGATTTGCGGTTTTTTGACGATTTAGCAAAATCGTGCCTGGCTTTATTTCTTTGCTTCCTTGAAAGAAACGTGCTTTTTCAAAGTCTTGCTATATTTTTTGAGCTCAATTTTTCGCTCAACCTTTCGCTTGTTCTTTCGAGACCAGTAAACCTCTCCTGTCTCTTTGTTTTTGAGTTGTATGAGTTGAACCTGTGACATAAAATTTGTTTCCACAATATACCCTATGTTTATATAAAAAGCAAGAAAAAAGGCCCGGGCTGCAATCGCGCTCGGGACCTCTCCTGAAAGAACTGACGGGCTACTTAGCCCTTTTCACCACCATTGTTGGGTGGCTCGTATTCGTCCGGCCAGGGTGAAAACCCTTTGTCCCAGAGTGGCACGATGTACCAATTGCCCGCCTCGAGGGTCATGACGCCGTCTCGCTTGTTCTCGAAGTTTGCCTCGAGCCAAGGATCATTCGCATGATCGCGCCCAGCTTGCCGGTATTTGATGCCGGTGGCATAAACGCCTTCGGTTGTCTTGAACTCGAAACCCACCTCACGATCCTTGTCGAGCACCAGGTGGACAAACTTGTTGTCGCCATGACCTGAATAGGACGAGATATTGCTGATTTCGACATCACGGTTCTTCACAACGATGCCATTTCGGATTCCAACGCTGACCATGGAATACACAGTTGTCGGCGTAAGCATGTTGCCATCGGCGCCATAAAGGACGACGGAGCCGTCTTCATACTGAATCTCGTAGAGCGCCTGACCTATGAGAGCTTCCGGAATGGTGACGAGGTCATCGTTAACATCCAAGTAGACTTCCCGTTTGGTGCGCCCGGTCTCCGGATCGATCTGATATGCTCGCGCACTGCGCACGCCTGGCACCTTGATGGTCGGGTCGTACACAAAGTCGAACTGCAGATGAATCGGTTCGCCCAGGACCACGTTGGGGGTATCGGTTGGCACCGTGCGCCGCACAGCATTCGCGTAAAAGACCGTATCGTCCTCGATGTCAGCATGAATCCAAGTATGAACCTGGTCCTTTGGATTCGCCACCACAAGTCTGAAGACCATGGAGTTCGCAGCTCGACTGAGACCTTCAATCCCGACACCAAGATCTCGGGTCGTCTTGTAGGTCTCCTGGCCATCCTGGCCAGTCTGACTTTCGCTCCAAACACCGATAGAGAGACTCGTGATGCGATCGAGCATGTTGAGCCCGACCTCTTCTTTGTCCTTGACGGGCAACCACATGAGCGGGGCCGCGTGGATCCGAAGGGCAATGGCAATGAGGGTGAAAAGATAAAGATGGAACTTATTCATGGCGGAAGGAAACAGTGGTTGAATCGATGGGAATGATGACAGTGACGTCACCGGTGGTGTTGGCAGCCGCGGTACTTTCCGTGACTGACGAATTGTTGATGTTGTTACGGTTTATCTTCTTGGTTACCAGAAGCGCAACAAACGCTCCAAAAGCAACCAAGAAGATGATTCCTGGAATGAATTTCTTCATGATGACAATGATCCATGCCTTCTTGGCACGTTGCAATACACTAACATATTTTATATATAAAGTCAATAG
>JAGOVB010000028.1 GCA_018060945.1 Minisyncoccota bacterium
ACGTACGGAGTATTTTCAGCGATTTCCCAACCAACTTCGATTCCCATCGCAATAAGGAGTCGTGTGAGCACATGCATTTTTGGAAACAATAATTTCAAAACTCCATAGAAAATAAAACCATGGATGATGTGCGAAAAAGTATACCAATCAAAAAGATGCTGTGACATCCCTGATGATAGAACATCCCCCTCCCACAACTTTATGATTCCTGATTCAGCGATCCAAGGCTGACCAAGGAGAAAAAGAGTGGCGACGTGAATGACTGCGATACCTACACCAATCCAAAGAAATTTCTTATTCATACACTAAGTATAGCCTATTTTCCTGCGGGCTATGTGGGTTCAGTACCGGAGCGGTAAAGCACCATAAAGATATTTAGCAGACTTTTCGAGATTGAAATGATGTTATGTGGGTCGGGATCTAAAATTTTCAAAACGACCAAGTTAAAAGCCCCTTGATGTGGATCGCGGGGCTTTCTCAGGAACGAGACTCCTCGATGATTGACCTGATGACTTCAGCGGGAAGCGGCGACATGTGGGTTGCCTCTTCTGCTTTAATGAGCTGTTCAAGTTCATTTGGTTTGAGGTCGGGATACATGATTCCGGCACGAACCAAACTAGAAACTTGGGGCGATTCACCTTCTCCGAAAAGAATCGTGAGCGCCTCAGCCTCAAAGCCGCTTTTCAGGGCAAGCCTGAGGACCATCATATGAAAGCCTTCGCGTTTCGACTTGCCAGAAGCGGCTCGTTGAAAATTTTCATAAACAGTCTGTCGCTTCAATCCGCATTTTTCAGCAAGTTCAGCATACGAGATGTCCAGTTTTTGCATGAGCAGTTTTGCAAGTTCGATTGTATTCACGATTCGCCTCCTTTAGGGTTGGTTGTTGCTCTAAAAATAAATTAACACACTTTTGTGTATTAGTAAAGTTTAAACATTGGGCGCATAGGTCGTCTCGCACACCTAACCACTCGGGTCATGCTGACAATAAATTTTCTTGGCGGAGACGGAGGGATTCGAACCCTCGGAGCCTGTTAGGGCTCGCCTCTTTAGCAAAGAGGTATGTTAGACCACTCCACCACGTCTCCAATACGTGCAATTCTTGCACAAAATCGAATAATAATCAAAAATACCTGTATGAATGCCGACTTTATCGATACAATCTGGGCATATTACAAAGCCCATCGCCGTTCATTCCCCTGGCGCGAACGCATATCTCCATATCGGGTACTTGTCTCAGAAATCATGCTCCAGCAGACCCAAGCTCCGCGTGTCGTTGCAAAGTACAACGAGTTTATAAAGCGATTCCCTACTCTCAAAAAACTAAACAAAGCATCAACAAAAGACGTACTCTCTGCCTGGCAGGGTCTCGGGTACAACCGTCGTGCATTGTATTTGAAAAGCATCACCAAGATCCCCAAAACGTACGAAGGGCTCGTCGAGCTCCCTGGTATCGGCCCAAATACCGCAGGGTCTATTTTGGCTTTCGCCTACAACATCCCCCACCCTTTTATCGAAACAAATATCCGTTCAGTGTATATCCATTTCTTTTTCAAAGACAAAGAAAAAGTCGATGACAAGGATATTTTTCCTTTAATAAAAGAGACCCTCGACACCCAAAACCCTCGTGAGTGGTATTACGCACTCATGGATTATGGTTCAATGTTGAAAAAGACTCAAAACCCAAGTCTCAAAAGCAAACACTACAAAAAGCAGAGCGCATTCAAGGGATCACACCGAGAAAAACGTGGAAAAGTTCTCAAAATTCTTTTAGAAAAGCCAGACAAGCTCACAAAATATAAAGATGTTGCTATGGAACTGCTCAAAGAAGGTTTTATAAAGAAAATAAACAAGGTATACTATATAAATGAAAAATAAAGATGTGATCAAAGGAGCTCTCGCTCTTGGAGTTATGCTCATTGCCATTATGTATTTTGCCCAACCTTTCTCATCTACCCTAGATCAAGATGGGGATGATAGTGTGGCCTGCACGATGGATGCAAAACAGTGTTCAGATGGTTCATATGTAGGTCGTGTTGCACCATTCTGCGAATTTGCAGAATGTCCTCCACTAAATAGTCCTGCCGAAGAGCGAAATATGCTCACCGATGTGACCGTGATCAAATACACCAAATACGGATTTAGCCCAAAAAACATCACTGTAAAAGCCGGCACAAAGATTGGCTTCCAAAACACGAGCAATATCGAGTTCTGGCCAAAATCTGAGCTCTTTGATTCAGAAGCAGGCATAGCGCCAGGCAACAAATACATATACAGCTTTGATACACCGGGCACTTGGGTTTACTACAACAACCTCAACACTGCTGATACCGGTACAATAGTGGTAAAATAGCCTCATGTTATTGAGCGATCCTGTCCACGACCATTTTAGACTCTCAGAAGAACAGAAACGAGCCTTGCACAAGCTAGGAATTTTGACCATTTCTGATCTCCTATACCATTTCCCCGTTCGCTATGGTGATACATCAAAAACTCAATCAATACAGTCCTTGCAAAAAGGAATCCCTTCAGTCATCTTTGGGAAAATCACCAATCTAAAAATGAGCAAAGGTTTTAAAAGCCAAATCCCCATGGCAACAGCGACAGTGACTGATGAAAGTGGATCTATCGAGCTTGTCTGGTTCAACCAGCCATACATTGCAAAGATGCTCGCTGAAAATAGTTTTGTCCGTATCGAAGGCGCACTCAGTGAGCGAAAGAAAACCGGTCTACTATATTTCTCAAATCCAAAAGCCGAACAAGTCCAAAGTCTCCCCACCGGTGTCGGCGATTCTTTGTTTGGTGATACCGGACCCGACCATACCTTGTATCCGGTATATCCCGAATCAAAAGGAATTACTTCAAACTGGCTATATCATGCTGTCGTAAAAATATTTAAATACAAAGTCCTCGAAACCCTCGTCGATCCGATTCCTGCAGATATATTAAAAAAATACAGTCTACCGACACTTGCAAGTGCATTAGTCTGGATCCACACCCCGATGAAAGAAGATGACGCACTCGCGGCCCGTAAACGCTTTGCTTTTGAAGAAGTATTTTTCATCCAAATAGAAAAACAAAAAGCTCGAAAGGAATATGCTGCCCACCCAGGATTCGAAATCGATCCACCGGAAAAATACATTCAAGAGTTTATAAAACGCTTCCCCTTCGAAGCCACCGATGCGCAGAAAAAAGCCATAACAACCATTGTTGAAGATTTCAAAAAAGGAATTCCGATGTCTCGTCTTCTCGAAGGAGATGTAGGATCTGGTAAAACTGCAGTGGCAGCAGCGACCACATACGCAGTCGTCACCACTCGACCAAAAGGTCAGGACTATGGCCGACTGCAAGTAGCATACATGTGTCCTACCGAGATCCTTGCCACCCAGCATTTCGAATCGTTTATCCAGTATTTTGCCTACATGCTCGGCATGTCGATCGGTCTCATGACGAGCAGTGGCTGCAAGAAATTCCCTTCAAAACTGAACCCAAAGGGCTGGACCGATATCTCACGTGCCCAGCTTTTGAAATGGGTTGAAAATGGTGAGATCCCAATACTCATCGGTACACACTCTCTCATCCAGAAAAGCGTAAAGTTCAAAAACCTTGCATATGTGATCATCGACGAACAACATCGTTTTGGAAGTAATCAACGTGCGAAACTAGTGCGTAAAGACAATATCGCTCCACACCTTCTCTCAATGAGTGCTACCCCGATCCCTCGAACGTTGGCGCTTACTGTATTCGGAGACTTAGACCTCACTCTTTTGGATGCGATGCCTGCAGGACGAAAACCGATCATCACAGAGATCGTTTCTCCCGACAAACGAGAAAAAACATACGAGCATATTCGCGAGCAATTAGCCGAAGGCCGCCAAGCATACGTTATCTGTCCATACATCGATGACAATGAAAAGTCAGTGCTCGCTGAAGCAGCTCGTTTGAAAAAAGATGTATTTAAAGAGTACACAGTAGGCATCCTCCATGGAAAGATGACGCCGAAAGCAAAAGACAAGGCCATGCTCGATTTCAAAAGTGGAAAGATCCATGTTCTCTGTGCTACATCGGTTGTCGAAGTTGGAGTAAATGTGCCAAATGCAAACGTTATCGTGATCGAAGGTGGCGAGCGATTTGGTCTCGCTCAGCTCCACCAGCTCCGTGGGCGTGTGATCCGTGGTACTCATCAAGCATACTGCTATGTCTTCACAGATAGTGGTAGTGAAAAAACTGCAGAGCGTTTGAAAGCACTCTCCACCGCCAAAAACGGATTCGAACTCGCCGAAAATGACCTTCAACTTCGTGGCTCAGGTGTCCTCTACAGCGGAAAACAATGGGGCATCAGCGATGTCGGGATGGAAGCCTTGATGAATATAAAAATGGTAGAGGCTGCGAGAACCGAGGCTGGAAATATCCTCCCAGAATTAGAAAACTATCCTTTAATTAAAAAAGAATTAGATAAAAGAAGTGGTGAGAAGATACACTTTGAATAATGTGCGCCTGCCACGATTTGAACGTGGGACCCTCTAGGTATAAGCTAGATGCTCTAACCAACTGAGCTACAGGCGCATGT
>JAGOVB010000029.1 GCA_018060945.1 Minisyncoccota bacterium
CAAAGAAGAGGCAAAGAAAATATTTGTAGGGCTTTCGAGTGGAGGTCAAGTAGAAGTACCAGTCGATGATAGTGTAGAGGAAATATTTGCTATGTTTAGAGACAAATACGGTATTGAATGGATTGTTGAGTTCAGTCCTACTGAATAACGTAAACAAAAACTTCATCAAGACATCATGGTATTAGAGAGAGGCCTATAAGGCGATTCTATATACTTCTATGTCGGTGGCATGTCTTTCTCCACAGGTCAGACCTATGGAGTAAAATGGGCTACGTAATAATAAAACAGCCCTTGTTAGTCATATATATTGAGTGCGACTAGCGCACCGAAGGTCTCGCAGTCTCATGAGACTCGCGGATGGAGGCACCCCCCGAGAGTCTGTGATTGGACATCCTACGCTCACACACGTCACGCCTCGTGCTGGCTACTCGCTTGTCTGCTCGGTGTAGTATCGTGTTAGTTCCTTGACCCCGTACTCTTTTCGTAGTGTGCGATCTGGCATTTGAGCGCGTGATAATCTTGTTGTCGATGTATCCAAATAACATACTATCAATAATCCCAACTCCGTTAAGTGGATAATACGAAAAGAGCCGGGCATTATCCGGCTCAGCTAAAAAATAATAGATTCTGTTATTTGTTTGACTTCGATAGCCAAAATCTCTATTGGTTTTCGCGCGTCAAGAACAACCAGTGGACGCGGTCGGAGGGCGGTTTGTGTGATAGCCAACGTGGATTCAGTCTTGTCAGATAGGATTCGATCTCTAATACTGTCTAGTTGATCGCCCCTGTTTTTCATACGCTGGATTCGTTCATGTTCAGATAATTCTAAATATGTCGGGCAAACAACGTAACCAAGTTGTTCAAGTTTTAGAACGCCGGAAGGTGGGAAAGTAGTAACGACTATCTTTTCCGCAATATCAAGATCAGACCGACGTACTGCATAGAAACATTCTCCACGAACTCTTCTTAGTACAAAACCATCCTCCTCCCTAAACTCAGACTCTTTGAAATGATACGACCGGGCACGTATTTCACCAGACCGCATCTTCCTGTTGGTATACGTTACAAGACGGACAAACGTATCAGGAAATATTAGTTCCAAAAAATCAGCAAGGGTAGTTTTTCCTACACCTCCTGACCCACCTATGTTTAGTATCATGTATACCTCCTCGCAAGGTTCAAAATCAGACTGTATGATTGCTGAATACCTGCACTCTGTCAAGCAAGACAAGAAAAAACCCGCCTCAAGGACGGGTTTCGATGTTCTTCAACACCTGCACGGCTCTGTAGTCCGCGATTGACCTGGCGGACACTAATGCGCGACACCAGTAGTGGTTAGCCATCTCGTTTCGATCTGCATCGAGCATCAGACAGTACTGCTTAATACAAACAAAGAACGATGCGACGGAGAAGGCGTTCTTCATTTCCACCATACTCATGCCAAGCGTATGAGAGTTCACTTCACAGAAGATTTTCAGGACATCGTCACGAGTGAGGTGTGTTTTGAGTCGTGGATCATCAATAAACCACGACCAATCTTCTAGCAGAGTGCCTACCAAAAGAAGTCCAAAATCAAACATTCCTATTTCGTCATCGCATAAGATTATGTTTGTTGGACTTCGATCACTCACTACAGTTGCATGTGTGCACCTCAAGTACTCGAGAGAGTCAAGAAAACCCAATGATTCAGGTGGCAGGTCCAGTGCAAACCTTTTGGATAGGTATGTACGCAACTTTGACTCGTAATACGATCCAAAGTTCGTTGTACCCGCCAGTAAGTGAGCACCAACTTTGGTGACACGTAAGCAATCCTGCATGTCTCGTATGCTCGATGCGATTTTGCGCACCTCAAACTCTCCAAGCATCATCTCGCTCGCCATATGCCTTGGTAAGTATTCGGTTACAAAAAGACGAACACCCAAATACTCAACACTACCCATGTAGCGAGGCACGACAAATGGACATGCCTGCATATGGAGTTGCTGCAGAACAACACACTCTCTGGCAGTTACTGCAAGTAGAGCCTCATCCACCAATGATACCACCTTAACAACCAAGCCAGCACACCCCATGAGTTGCGGGACAAAAAGCAGGAACGTTTCCGTCTCGTAGCCTTCTGCTTTCCTAGCATGGATACACTCAATTAAACTGAGCACATCGTGTAAAACTGCCGGTATGGGGTGTTCATTTGTTCTCAGTTCACCATTGCGGAACCCATGGCAAAGTGCTTCACACAGAAAATCTTTGGTAATGGCGCAACGCTTCATTGGCTTTCTCCCATCATAGTGTGTACGTGGCAAAGACCATTAGCTACTACCGCAACTTCTCGACTCACTCCCTCTTTCACCTCATCGAGTTTCGTCATAGTAAACGTGGGCATGTTGGGAGGGTTCTTGAACAGTATTACTGTTGCTAGCGGAAAGCGTTTACGGATTAGCCTTGCTGTGTCGTACTGTTTCGGGTTTGACGATATATTTCTTGGATACTTCATTATTTTCGACTCACTGAAGCTTTTGAATACAATTTCTGACCCTGTGTCGATTGATTCACCAGCGTAGATGTCTTCACCAAGAAGGATGTATCTTGGTTCGCGAATCCTCTGGAAGGTTGAATCAAGAATATCCACCTCAATATCTTCAGGTGAAATTCTTTCTTTACGGCATTCCAGATAGTGTTCCCAAAAGTACCGTATACCATCTCGGACATTGGTTGTCCTGTTGACCTCTAATACCTCTTTAGAAACCTCTTTACCCAGTCGCCATTCAGATTCTCGGTAGTCTGGGAAGTTGACACTGCACCACAGCTGAATGAAGTCAGCATATGTGACATACCGTTTTAGTCGTGGGATTCGCTTTATATCCCATCCTTCAAGTACTCGCATACACTCGGTAAGGGTTCGTGGTGTACCGAAATATCGCACGCTCGCAAGGTCAAGCTGTTTTTTCAGGTCTTCTTCTAGGTACACCTCGACAGCGGCAATGCGCCCGAAGTCGCGTGCGACCTCGGCATTAACGCTGTAGAGACGTTGTACTTTTGCCAACTCTTTGTAGTTCAGAAAGTTGAAGTACATGGAAATACTGAGAGCATAGAGTCCTCGGTTCAAGTACCATGTTTCCGGCATTTGTAAGCCAATGGAGAGATCATCGTCATAGCAAAGGTCGGTAAGTTCTACCGAATATCCGCACTTGATGAACTCATCATTGAGAATACGCGTTGTTTGGTCACCAAAGGTCATCATTCCAGCATGCTCCATGAACGAGAGGTCACCATGGATACGATCGGCATCTATGACCCGTGAGGCGGTAACCTCGAAGATTTTATCTTCCACTTTGACTATTTGCATTTGTGCCTCCTATAGAGGTTTCTGTGTTGAGAAATATCAAGGAACTCCGATCCAGATAGTGTATCAAAGAGTACACATTGTCAACACTCGCTGTTGTGTAGCATATAGCCAAGCAGTATCAATGCATAATCATGTGATTCTTGTATTTCCGTATCATACGGATTGAACAATCCTGACCCGAAACAGTCCTCTGCGTGCGCCCCCACAGGTTCTGACCCGAGATCGACTAGATAATAGGGCACCAGGGTGTTTCGAGGGTACTGTTTCCCTTCGGTGCCGTACACTTTTCGATCTGGATTTATTATTTTTCTAAATCCAAATAGTTTTTTTGTCAGAATATTAACAGCCCCAATCTCCTCATTTAATTCTCTCGCAAGACAGGCATGTGTATTTTCCCCCGACTCGACATGTCCGCCTGGAATCTCCCATCCTCTTTTTGTTTTGGTAAGTGCAATCTTACCGTCCCAAAAAGATATGCCCATAACAGCTGATATGTCGGTATCGATTGGTAATGTGTCGGAAATATAAAATTCCCATGCGGTATCTGCATTTGCACCCCAAACTCCTTGCATTATTTTATACATACAGTACGTCAAAATTATCATCCCACGTAAAACGCTTTTGTTGGATGTCCCGATTATACGGTTGATCAAAAAGTATATGCTCCCATTCAGGATCTGCAACCCCCTGTATCAAAGGACGATCATCAATGAGGTGCGATGCCTTAATGAGCGTCTTATCGTTACATACGATCATTTCCTCTGCATATTTCCTTCCAAAGGTGTGGTGAACCCATCGCCACTTTTCTCCTGAGCTGTAGGGATTCTTGAGTGACGTGGTGCAGATTCGTACGCGTTGATACTTTTCTATCAGTGTTTTGAAACCATCAACCGCACCCGGCAGTGGTTCAAGTCCAAGGATAAAGTGTTCAGCATTGAGTATGTCTTCGATATCTTGTGTGTATTCTTGCTCGTAATCTTTTGTGAGGTAGAAGCTTTTCCGCTTAGACAATGGCACAACCTTCCTTTCGGGGAATCTCCTTGTCCACACGTTCTCAAACCCACCGTGAAAGTCGGTAATGACCATGTCGAGATCTACGAGTATGAGGGGGTAGTTCATGTGGGTCAGTGTTAGGGGTTTTATGATTACTTCTTCCAATCCTCGACAAGCAGGCCACTCCAGCGCTTTTTGACGACAACTTTTTGCTTTTCGTACTAGT
>JAGOVB010000030.1 GCA_018060945.1 Minisyncoccota bacterium
TGAAATTCAAAATAAGATACGTCTTCTGGGAGGAGATGTGTCGAGCTCAGTTTCTTCAAAGACATCATATGTAGTTGCGGGCGAAAACGCTGGGTCAAAGCTCGATAAGGCCAAAGAACTGGATATCCCCACGTTATCCGAAACTGAACTATTTACTATGTTGCAAGACTAGGATTATAATTTGTTTATTAGTATTTAACTACAAACAAATGTCAGAAATTAAACCTATATATTTTAAAGAATTTGAAGAAAGGTTGGGTAGGCAATTTGATCATATAGACCAAAGATTTAATGCCTTGGAGCATCGATTTGGTGTACTCGAGAGCCGCTTTGGGGGAATGGAAAAAAGAATGGAACGGATTGAAGACAAATTAGATGTACATACACTTGAAATTAAAGACTTACAAAACCGGACAAGTGTGTTAGAATCGGCGTATGCTTAGTCAAAGCCAAATCGAGAAATTAGCCACACTGGCTCGAATTGCTATTACCGACGAAGAAAAAGCTCAATTTGGAAAAGAGATTGAGTCTATTTTGGGCTATGTAAGTGAAATCCAGGAAGTGGCTAAAGAAGGCAAACAAACTATCTCTATCAAAAACGTACTGCGTGAAGATGTGGTAGCAAATACTGATCCAGAGAATCTTCTCGAAGAAGCACCACACACCGAGGGTGACTTTATTGCGGTAAAGAAAATACTGGCATGATTACGATCCACCAAGCACATGAGGCGATGAAAAAAGGAGAGTACACTCCGTGGGATTTGGCGCAAACATATTTGAAAAATATTGAGGCAAAAAATAAAGACATAAATGCATATCTCGAAGTTTTTTCTGATATAAAAGAACAGTGTGATGCCGCTGCCGCTCGTTTTAAAGACGGCACCGCTACACTTTTGACTGGAATCCCTTGTGCGGTGAAGGATAATATTTTAATAAAAGGAAAAAAAGCCGGTGCGGCTTCAAAGATTTTAGAAAACTATGTTGCAACCTACGATGCTACTGCCATTGAGAAATTGAAAAAAGAAGGAGTGGTGTTTTTGGGTCGCGTAAACATGGATGAGTTTGCGATGGGAGGCTCTACTGAAAATTCTGCATACGGTGTGACCAAAAACCCAATAGACCTTGAACGCGTTTCTGGAGGATCATCTGGAGGTTCTGCTGCGGCAGTTGCTATGAATGGAGCGTTGATTGCTTTGGGGACAGATACCGGTGGATCAGTACGTCAGCCAGCGAGCTTTTGTGGAGTTGTCGGACTAAAACCGACATATGGTGCGATCTCTCGATATGGAATCATGGCAATGGGTTCATCACTCGACCAAGTCGGTCCGATGGCGAAGACGGTCACCGATGTTGAACTCCTTTTTAATACGATGAAAGGGCAGGATCCAAAAGATGGCACAACTATCGTACAAAAAGATATCTCTATTCAAAAAAAAGTAGTTGTCGGTATTCCAGATTTTCCAAAAGAAGGAATCCATCCAGATGTACTTTCAAATTTCAATGAATCGATTGAGAAATTCAAAAAGCTAGGGTATGAGATAAAAGATATACAGCTTCCAAATATCAAGTACTCTCTAGCAGTCTATTACGTCATTATGCCAGCTGAGGTGAGCTCAAACATGGCTCGCTTTGACGGGGTAAAATATGGCCTTCATATCGATGGCAAAGACAGTATCGATGACTATTTTGTCACTCGTGCACAAGGTCTCGGAAAAGAAGTGCGACGTCGAATCCTCTTGGGAACATATGTGCTTTCTTCGGGGTACTATGATGCGTATTACAACAAAGCAAACATCGTTCGAGAGCTGATTCGTGATGACTTTAAAAAAGCGTTTGAGAGTGTGGATATTATTTTGACTCCGACCACACCAACACCTGCTTTTAAAATCGGTGAAAAAACCTCCGATCCTCTTCAAATGTATCTCGAGGATATCTTTACAGTGACTGCAAATCTTACTGGCAATCCGGCTATGTCTATTCCGTCTGGATTCTCTGAAAAATTGCCACTCGGCATCCAGATGACCGCTCGGCACGGGGAAGAAGTAACACTATTTGCTGTTGGGAAAAAGTTTTTGGGAGAAGATAGGGTATAATAAACACATGGATGTTGTACATGTTCCGTCGTACGATATGGTCAGTTGGATCAAAGCAGCTTTGATATGGATCTTTGACCACTTCTTGCCTTTTCTTGAAGGATTTCTTTCTGTCGCCTTAGTTTTTGCGATACCTGTATGTCTCATCATGGTGATTGGTATCTTTTACTCTCTAGAAAAACTTCGAGTCATACGTAAAAAAGAAAGGGAAATGTATTTTCCAAAAGTTGAGCCTGCGTATAATGAGACAGTGCAGGGGGATCCTGGGCTTACCGAACGTTGGAAAAAGATCACTGAACACATCGAGTCAAGTAATCAAAATGATTGGAAACAAGCAATCATGGAGGCTGATATTATTTTGGGAGAAATCTTGGAAAAAATGGGCTACCAAGGAGACGGTATCGGTGAAAAATTGCGTCGAGTTGAGAAAGCAGATTTTCAAACACTGAATGAAGCATGGGAAGCACATAAGATTAGAAATATTATCGCGCACGAAGGCACAAGTTATGAGCTGAGTCAGTATGAGGCAAAGCGAGTTATCGGACTTTACAAGCAAGTCTTCGAAGAATTTTTTTACATATAAAACTTGCAGAGTAGCTTATTCCTGTGGTACTATTCTCGCACATAGCGGGGTAGGGTAACGGTAACCCGTCAGGCTCATAACCTGAAAACTGCCGGTTCAACTCCGGCCCCCGCAACAAGGATAAAAGGAGTAGCAAAAAGTGGCAAATAATGCCACTTTTTGCTATATTGGTCGAATGCCGGTGTAGCTCAGGTGGTTAGAGCGAACGCTTCATAAGCGTTAGGTCTCTGGTTCGAGTCCAGACACCGGCACAATCAAAGTGGTATAATTAGTCCGGTTTTGTATGAAGACATTAACCCTGTTGGTCATGTTACTGTACGGCATTTCCGTACGCGCGGAGCAGGGTGTAGAATACACTCCTCCGGAAGATCGTCCTGGGTTATGGACACTCATCCCCACAGACGAAGATGTGCCGTATTGGTTCCCTGGAGTCCAATACGAGCTGGTAAAGTTTCGTGGTTGCGAGTTTTGGCCAGAATTGTGGGGGCAAAACTTCCATATGGAGAAGAAGGTGCGGTACGGCCCGATCTGGACGGTCCGGGGTTGGGAAGGACTCCAAGTCTGTTTCCCAGAGCTTGTCTCGTTGGGTCCGGCAGACAATTTCAGTCTGCCAATCAACAATTCTATCGGGATCGGCTTTTCACTCAGGTGGAGTATCGGTCAGTTCCGTAAATAGTGGTGCGGCGGCGAGGTTTTCCTTGCCGCCGCCTTCTCTTTTATATCTTGTGTAGGCTATAATACTGTCATGCCAATAGAGAGAGAATTCAACAAAAGATTCTTTAAAAGATGGTCAGCTGACATGGCCTATATTCTAGGATTTCTTTTTGCGGACGGAAATATTGTTAAGACAAAAAGAGGCACACATTTTATTGCATTGTATAGTGGTGATTTTAAACTTATTGAATCGATGGCTCAATCTATGAATTCGAACCATAAGATTTCCAAGAAGAAAGGTGCGTATGTGTTGCAGATAGGGAGTAAGGAGCTTTTCACCGATCTTGTTATGTTGGGACTTACACCGAATAAAGCAAAGAGGATGCAATTACCGGACATTCCTCAAAAGTACGTGGGGCATTTTATAAGAGGGTATTTTGATGGGGATGGAAATGTCTGGAGTGGGTATACAAATAAAGATAGAAAAAATCCAACTTATATATTGAGTACAAGTTTCACATCTGCGAGTAGATTCTTCTTGCAAGGCCTTAAAGACCTATTAGAAAAGGAAAATCTGATAGGTGGGTGTATATATACTATAAAGGGTAAAAAATGTAGCAGACTACAGTATGGAGCCGTGAATGCTTTGAAATTATACGGAATTATGTATAATAGAACCTATTCCCTGTATTTACCTAGGAAAAAGGTGATATTCGAGAAATTCATAAAAATGCGCCCGTAGCTCAGCTGGTTAGAGCGCTGTCCTGTCACGACAGAGGTCGCCGGTTCGAGTCCGGTCGGGCGCGCAAAGAAAATCTAAAGTTATACACATTGTAAGTAAACGTACGTTCACCTATAATGTCTGTATGCA
>JAGOVB010000031.1 GCA_018060945.1 Minisyncoccota bacterium
ATGCACGAGAAGCGAGAGCTACTGAAGCATTTGAGGAGCAAATTGGTACTGAAAGATAAACAATTAAGCTTAGTAGAAATCGCTAACTAAAATTAACAACAAAATTATACATACCCATACTACATGTACCTTGAACAGACGAACCAGCCTGCGATGTGCCAATATCAATAATTTCTTCTCCAGTTTGAGGAAGTATCTTTTGATATCCAATTGAACGAATCACTAAGGCAGAGGAGCAGTCATATGTTCCATTTGTTTTAACAATAAGTTTTGTTGGAATATCAGCTTGCGCAGCAGAGACTCGAGGAAAATAGCCACCTTTCGCATCGATGGTTATGTACTGAACACCATCCCTTATTTCAATATTCTGCCCAGCCTGAGTTGATGCGGATTCGGTATCATTTTGTGATCCACCTAAAAAAATTATGCCGAGTCCGATGACAAGCGCGACCATAATGATTGATAAGGCGATTTTATTCATAAAGTTTAATTATATATTAAATAATGGATTGATAATTCCTAGCCCAGCCAGACCTGCAAGTAGCGCAAACAGCCCTAGACCGATTACTACAATACCGGCAGATTTGAAGAATAAAGGTGCATGCTTTCCGTGTGCGAATGATGCAGATCCAAATGAGAGGAGGAGGAGCATCGGCAATGTTCCAAGGGCAAAAGCAAGCATAATTAGCATTCCTGAACCAAAAGATCCGCTACCTAATGCTGAGACTTGCATCGACTGTGTAAAACCACACGGCAGAAAAAATGTGGCGAAGCCGAGGATGAGAGGTGTAAAAGTCTTGTGCTCAATCCTTCTAAAGAAGTTGAAAATTCCAGATGGCAAAGCAATTTTATTCTTCGCAAAGACTCCGATCAAATTCAGACCTAGCAACAACATCACGAGTGCGGCTAAAAGTCCTAAGATTGCAGTGAGTGTAAAGTTGATTCCAATAGCACCTCCCACAGCTCCAAGCACACCACCCAATACCGCGAAGCTGGCAATTCTTCCTGAGTGGAATAACAAGAAGGTCTTCGTGTCGCTCACGCTATCTTGAGATATCTTTGCAGAAAGAGACAAAACCAATCCTCCAACTATAGCAAGACAACTTGAGACCGAGGCAATGAGACCAATCATGAAACTTGTGATTGGAGTAGTCTGCCCTCCAATCCCGAGATTAAGAATCCCTGATTTCTGTAGCAAGAAAAAGAGGATGAGGATGCCTAGACCGATTGGCAATGCTTTCCAAATAACGTCATCTCCCTGTTTTTTATTGACTGCCTTTTCAACTGAAAGCACGTAGCCGTTGGGCTTTATTTTATCGGTCAGTATCTCTGCTAATCTTAGAAGAGACTCGTCGCTATTAGTTTCCACTTCTACAGTCTCCCTCTTTAAATCAACTCGAGCGTTTTGTATGAAGTCTTGCTCATTCAAAATATCCTCGATTAAGATTTTGCATGACGCACAGTGTGTACCCGATACGTGTAATGTGTGTGTTTTCATACTTATAATTTCTTAGCTTTAATGCGAAGTGAATTTGATACCACGGAGACCGACGACATCGCCATGGCAAATCCAGCGAAGATGGGATTCAGAAGCCAACCGAAGATTGGATAGAAAGCTCCTGCCGCAAGCGGTATGCCGACAACATTGTAGATGAATGCCCAGAAAAGGTTTTGCTTGATTCCTCTCATGGTTATTTTTGAAAGCTTAATGGCTTTCACTAACTTCGAAATGTCTCCGCCGAGTAGTGTAATGCCCGCTGACTCGATCGCCACGTCAGTACCTGTCCCCATAGCAATACCTACATCGGCTTGGGCAAGTGCGGGTGCATCGTTCACTCCATCACCTGCCATAGCGACAATGCGACCTTGCGACTGAAGCTCCTTTATTTTTTCAAGCTTATCTTGTGGCAATACATGAGCTACAACATCATCAATCCCTACAAGAGATGCTATGTATTTTGCTGCTTTTTCATCGTCTCCAGTAAGCATCACCACTTTTATACCAAGATTATGGAGATTTTTAATCGCTTCGACTGACTCCTCTTTGATCTCATCTGCCACCATCACGAAACCGAGTACTTTCTCTCTGGTAGCGAGAATGACAGGTGTTTTTCCTTGTAATGTAAATTCATTTAGTTTATTTGCATCGAAAGAAATCTTAAGGTCACTCACAAGCTTTGCGTTTCCGACAAAGTATTCAATATCCTTGATTGTTCCTTTGAGGCCTTTACCTTGTATTCCTTCAAAACCAGAGGCATCGGATAGAGCAATATTTTTCTCCTGTGCATAGTTAACAATCGCATGTGCAATCGGATGCTCAGACTTTTTTTCTAGCGAGGCAAGTATGGATACAAGCTCTTCATCTTTCAAATTCGAAAGGTTTTGTATATCGACAAGTGTTGGTTTTCCTTTAGTGATTGTTCCTGTCTTATCAACCACAACTGTATTTACCTTATGGAGCTTTTCGAGAGTGGCGGCATCTTTGATAAGAATACCTTCTTTAGCACCCTTACCGACTCCGACAATGATTGCAGTTGGAGTAGCGAGACCAAGAGCACATGGGCAGGCAATAACGAGAATCCCCACAAAAGAGACGAGTCCGAACGAGAGAGCCTGAGAGAAACCTAAATACTGCGAGCCAACAATGAGCCAAGTCCCAAGGGTAAGGAAAGCAAACACAATTACGACAGGTACAAAAACCGCCGAGATTTTGTCTGCGAGTGCCTGAATCGGAGCCTTGCTCCCTTGAGCATCCTCGACCATCTGTATGATCTGGGCAAGAAGCGTTTCAGATCCAACCTTGGTCGCATTGAATGTGAAAGAGCCGCTGGTATTAATGGTCCCCGAAACAACGCTGTCCCCAACCTTTTTCTGTGCTGGCATCGGCTCACCTGTAACCATCGACTCATCGATAAATGAAGAGCCCTCTGTTATCACACCGTCCACAGGAATCTTTGCGCCTGGCTTTACGATAATGAAGTCACCATGCTTCACATCATTTACTGAAATCTCTACTTCTTTCCCGTCACGCACAACAAGGGCGGTCTTTGCCTGAAGATTAAGAAGCTTCTCGATGGCATCACCAGTCTTTATCTTTGAACGAGCTTCGAGATATTTTCCGAGCGCAATAAAGGTAATAACTACAATTGTCACATCGTAGTATTGGTATTCGACATTAATAAATGGACTAAGGACATCTTCAAAAGCAGTGACCGCAAAACTATATATAAAAGCAGTGACCGTACCAATACCGATAAGCGTATCCATGTTTGCCTTGCCGTACCGAAGGAATCTGTAGAAACCTAGAATATAAGGCCTACCCACCACAAAAAGAATATATGTCGCCAGCACCGGAAGAAGATGGTGCATGAAATTTGACACTGCAGGAGTCATCATGGGGAGAATGTCGAACTTGGGTAATATTTCCCATACCATAAAAATGATTGAGACTATGGCTATAGGAATAGCTGAGAACAGCTTTATTCTCATATCTGCCACCTCAGCAAGTTTCTCTTTTTTAGATTGGTTAAGTCCTAAATGCGCAGCATGTTCGTTTTCGGACATGCCCATCTCGTTCGCTGTCTCGGGAACCTCGAGTGAGTACCCGAGAGGTTCGATATGCTTAGAGAGGTCATGAGGACTGGTTTTTGAAGGATCAAAAGAAACCTTCGCCCTCTCTGTACCATAGTTCACTTCTGCAGAATGCACACCCTCGACTTTCTTAAATGTTTTTTCGATAACAGATGAGCATGAAGCACAATGCATTCCTTTTACGTTGTATGTTTGCGTATGCATAAATTATTTTCTCTTTAGCTTATAAACTTTTAAAATCTCCTGCTTGGCCTTCTCAGTCTGCCCAGCCTTTACCTGATTCATGATGCATCCACCAAGATGATTTTCGAGCAACAAGTCTTCTACATTTGAAAGCCCCTGCTTGACCGCTGAGGTTTGAGTGATCACATCAATGCAGTACGTGTCATTCTCGATCATCTTCTGAAGACCTCGGATCTGGCCCTCGATAAGTTTGAGGCGACGAATAATCTTTCCCTTACTTTTATCTTCCATATATTTCATGCTTAGCATTATATACCCCCTAGGGGGTATATTGCAAATCAAACAATAAA
>JAGOVB010000013.1 GCA_018060945.1 Minisyncoccota bacterium
TGGATGGCGTTCTATACGAATACACACTCACCCCAATCAATATTAGAATTATGACCCCAATTAGTATTTTATAGCTCATAGCAGTAATTATACATATAATAAACCAAAGAAAAAGGGCGCCGTCCCTACGAACGACGCCCCGCGTTAGCTGACAGCCCGAACTCTCGATGTTTCTAACTGTCTGGGAGAATACCAGTCAGACCCAGACAACACCAGAAAGACTGTAGCTCCTTAATTATACATATAAAAAAGCCCGCATTCAATGCGAGTTCTTTTATATCTCTGAGCCACCTGTCAGGCTTGAACTGACGACCTGCCGTTTACAAAACGGCTGCTCTACCAACTGAGCTAAGGTGGCGTACTCTTTTAGAGTGAATCTACTCTATCATGATCTTTGATTCTTTTCAAAAATACTGAGGCACCTGAAGTATTTTTATCCGTGCCTTTTCCAGATACAACATCGACGATCTTCTTTGAATATGAACGATTTTGTATGTATATAAACAGCTTTCTCAATAAAAGGATCCCGTAAGCGATAAACCAAGCGACAATTTTTGTCGCATTTTGTGCATTTATCATCTTGAAGACTTTTGTACTTGTCGTTACATGCTCATCTGCAAAAGTTGAGGCTTGTGAAATGAACGTCTTCTTACCTGTAGTCAACTCAAAATACTTGTGACCAAGTAGGGCCACGATGCCGAGACCTGAAGCGATAAATATGATGAGAGTAAACATTATTTTTCAAGCACCTTGAAACGGCTCATACGAGCCACTGCGATCTTTTCTCCAAACTTTTGGACTGCAGCATCAATGAGTGCAGCAATAGTGACATCTGGATTTTTGATGAATGCTTGGTTCATCAAAACCTGTTCACTAAAGTAGGTGTCGAGCTTTCCAGCTAGGATTTTTTCCTGCATCTCTTTTGGCTTGTCTTTTACTTCTGCAGCGAATACCTCGGTAGCTGTCGCTCGAGTTTTCTCATCGATTTCTTCTTTGGTGATGAATGTAGGGTTTGAAGCAGCTACATGCATAGCAATGTCACGAGCAAGTGCCTTGAACTCATCATTTCCAGATACGAAGTCTGTTTCTGAAACGAGTTCTACAAGAGAGCCCACAGCACCATTTGCATGAATGTATGCCTGAACGGTACCAGCAGAAAAAGTTCGGTCACCTTTCTTTGCAGAAATTTCACCGCTCTTTTTTCGAAGAATAACAAGTGCTTTTTCAATATCACCTCCAGCCTCTTCGAGTGCTTTTTTACACTGAATGACAGAGACGCCAGTTCGATCTCGTAGATCTTTTATTTGTTCTGTAGTTATCATGCGAATTTATATTATAAAACTATTATACAGTCTTTTTACCTTCTTCGTAAGCCTTTACTACAGTTGAGAGGAAGAACTCGATGCTTGTTTTTGAAGAGTCGTTTCCGACGATAGGATAGTTTACTTCGAGGAGGTTACAATCTGATCCAACAAGTGAGATCACTGGGATACCCATATCCTGAGCTTCTTTTACTGCGATGTTTTCTCGCTTTGCATCAACGACAAACATAGCCTTTGGGAGGTCCTTCATAGAGACGATTCCACCGAACATGATTTCGAGGTTGTCGATTTCCCGGTCGATCAAAAGTCGTTCTTTCTTTGTGTATTTTGTAAGCTCACCTCGTTCTCGTTCGCCGATAAGTCGCTCATATTTTTCGATTCGCTTTCGGATCTCTTTGAAGTTTGTGAGGGCACCTCCGATCCATCGTCCGTCTACGTATGGCATAGCGAGAGCTAGACCTGCGTTTGCAACAGCTTTTCGAGCCTCAGACTTTCCTCCTACGAATAGAATGGTTTTGTTTTCTTTTCCGAGAGTCTTGATGAATTCAAGTGTCTTTGCGAAAAGTTCTGATGTCTTTTCGAGATCAAAGAGCTCTACTTTGTTTTTTGCTCCAAAGATATATGGAGTAACTGATGGATGTCGTCGTGATCGTGAGTAAGCAAAATGCGCTCCGGCACCGAACATGCTGTCTATGAGGGTTGAAGTTGTTTTTTTATCTGTCATATGTGTCTGGGAAATATACCAAAAAAGCCTTAAAAATGCAATTGCTCGAGCATTTTGTCGAGTTTACCTGCCATAATACCCTCGATTCCGTGCCATGATTCGTTGATACGATGGTCGGTCACACGATCCTGTGGAAAGTTATAGGTGCGGATTTTTTCTGAACGATCAGCGGTACCGATCTGGTCTTTTCGGTTGGCGCTAAACTTTTTAGCTTCTTCTTCTTCTTTTAATGCTTGAAGCTTGGCTACGAGGATACTCATCGCTGTCTCACGGTTCTTTGCTTGAGAGCGCTCAGCGGTTGCACGCACGAATATACCCGTTGGTTTATGGATGAGTCGGACGGCAGTTTCCACTTTGTTTACGTTTTGCCCACCTTTTCCTCCAGCACGAGAAAACTCCATTTCAATGTCTGTCGGAGGGATTTCGATCTTTGTTTTCTTACGAATTGGGAGGATGGCTACTGATGCGGTCGAGGTGTGGATGCGTCCCATCTTCTCAGTTGCAGGAACTCGCTGTACACGGTGCACGCCAGTTTCGTAGCGAAGCTTTTCATATACACGTAATCCTTTTATCTCAACAGTGAGATCATCGAGGAGCTTTGTATTCCATCCTTGATTTTCTGCGTATCGAATATACATCTCCACAAGTTCACGAGCAAAAATGTTTGCCTCATCTCCTCCTGCTCCAGCACGTGCTTCAAGGATGACTTCATTTGGGAGCTCTTCTTCTTTGTTTTCAGCATCGATGATTTCCTTCATCTGATTTTCGAGACCTTTTTTTTGCTCTTCGATCGCCTTCATATCTGCTTCAGCCATTTCTTTCATACTTGGATCAGCCATCAATGACAAAATCTCCTTTTCTTGCGTGAGGAGCTTTTGATACATTTCAACGAGGAATTGAGTTTTGTGGTTTTCCTTATATGGAGTGAGATCAAACATAACTTACGCCTTTTTCTTGGCTTGTCGTGATTTGAATTTTTCTACTCGTCCTGCTGCATCCATAACCTTTTCATCGCCTGTATAGAATGGGTGTGAGCTTGAGCTAACTTCGACATGAAATACTGGATACTCTTTTCCATCTGTAAATTTTGCTGTTTCTTTTGTTTTGATTGTAGAAGAAATGAGAAATTGCTTTCCATTTGAGTTGTCATGGAAGATTACTGGTCGATAGTCTTGTGGGTGAATGTCTTTTTTCATGTGGAAAACTATACCAAAGAAGGCCTAAAAAAGCAAGATTACAGCCCCTGCAATGGATTTATCATGGTCTCTTGGATATTTGCTGCTTTTGCCATGACCTGAGTACCGTAGGTGATATTGATGCTTTTTGGATCGCACGCTCTACCTGAGTAATATCGACAAGCTGCATTTCGTTCTGAAGAGTACTGTTGAGTATGTGCCCCCAAATCAGCCAAGTACATTGATGATGCCATAAATGCATGCTCTGGCTCCCACGGGTTTGGGGTTTTTACTTTGAGTGCTGCTGCCATACGATCGTTAAAGATCATCCATGTCGAAGCGATAAACTGGGCAGGGCCCATAGCCCCTCCCCAACCAACTGACTGAGGACACGAGACGAGTGTTTTTGAGTAATCAAGTCCCAAGGCTTTGGTAATACCTATAAAAGGTTCCACATCCCGCCCTGGCTTCATCACATTTGGAAATACTGTACCAGACTTGGTACTGACCCCTGCACCTGTTGCTGGATTTGTAAGTAGACAAGTACCGACATTTTTACCCAATGCAGACTCTTGAGTGAGGATGGCCAAAAGGAATGCGGGACGTACTCCGGTAGATCTACTTGCTTCGTTAGCAAATGCCAATGCTTTTTCAAACGGAATAGCCGCAGTATCTCGCAAAGCAAATAGCGCAGCACGTATTTGAGCAGCTTTTGCTCGCTTGTCGGCAAGTACCTGCTCGTACGCACGCTCGGTGGTACGGCTGTACCCCAAGAGGACTTGTTTTTCTTTTTCTAGATTTTCTACTTCTCTCTTTGCGCTTTCGATAGAAGCTCGAGCATCGAGCTCATTATCTTTCTTCTTACCCAAAGTGACTTTCTCTGCCTGTGTTTGGGTTTTATTATCTCGAATATCTTCAAATGTATCTTTAAGTGAAATCTCCACAGCTGTAAACGAGTCTATGTCTTCATAAAAATTTGTCAGTGATTTCTGAGAAAGAAAAATCTCAGGAAGTGAGTAGTTATCGAGCTGGTATGTCTTTTGATATATAGCTGCGAGGGACTCTTTTCCTCGGGTGATTCGATCTTCGAGTGATGATATCTTTTTATCTTTGTTACCAATGTCTTTTGTCAATTGCTCAATCACAATATTTTTGGCTTGGATATTGAGCTTTGCTGCTTTTATCTTTGTGTTTAAAATCAAAATATCTCGCTCAATCGAAGCTGTCTGTCCCTGCGCCCCTCGCAAAATGATTTCGGTTTCAGCTTGTTCTTTTTCTACTTGGGCCAATTCTTGTCGCAAACGAGCTTCCCGCTCCGCAGTAGTTTCTGCAGCTTGGGCAATGGTGGTTACAGACAATAGAAAAAACAGTACAATAAGGACTTTCTTTAACATCTATGTATTATATCGTACTTTTGGAACCAGCTTAAGATATTGACTTCTTTAGTATAGTAGGTAGACTTGGTAACAAGATACTACCACTCAGTGACCGACAGTATCCCATTTTGCCCTCGGGCTCCAGGGGAATACCCCGATTTTAGAAGAAAAAACACAGTCAAGCCAAGTACGCGGTGACTGTGTTTTTTATTTTAGAAAATAAGACTTCAGATATCGTCCCAATCTTTTCATCTAACCTTTTTGAGTCCAAAACCCTGATCTGAGCAATTCTCACAGTATGAAGATCGTCATTAAAGTAAATCGCAAAGTTAGCTGAATCATGTGAAAGAGTGTGGGTCAGAGGTAAACAGACAAAAGAGATATTGTTTATCTTCTTATAGATCAGAACCGGTCTCGAATAGAATTTTAAATTACCATCTTGTTCAATTCCCACGTTTAGACCAATATGTACCCACCAGATTTCCCGCTCTTTAAAGTAGACTCTTTGTCTTTTTTGCACACTTTGTTTTTCTATATTCCACTTATCAAAATCTTTCTTATATTCCATCGATAAACTCTAACAAAGTCAGTATGAAATATTTATGAAATCCAAAGATGTTTTATTAGCTTCAATTTGGAAATTAGAAACAGATTATGAACAGCTTTATACACAAATAAAAAACCTCCCGAAGGAGGTCTTTTATTATTTTGCTGGAGCTGCTTCCCCCTCTTCTCCTTCCTTTGGTTCTTTTCCTTTCTTTTCTACTTCAATAGCGCTCATATCGATAGTTGTTGGTGCTTCTTCGATAGGCTCGTCTTTTGCTACGTCGATAGCAGCGATAACTTCGTCAGCTCCTGTAACTAGTTCTACACCCTTTGGAAGGATAAGATCCTTTGCGGTGATGGTGCTTGAAATTTCTTTTAGGAGTGAAATATCTACCTTGATATCGTGTGGAAGATCCTTTGGAAGTGCCTCGATCTTTATTTCATGGAGGACTTTGACCAAAATACCGCCCAAATCCTTTACCGCAGGAGAAACTCCTTCGTATACGAGGTGTACATCGAGCTGTAGCTTCTTTCCTTTTTCAATTACATAAAAGTCTGCATGTCGTGGAGTACCAGTAACTGGGTGCACGTCTACTTCGTGGATGAGAGCCTCGTGTTCTTCGGTATCAGTCTTGAGAACGATGATAGATGACTCACCAGCCTTTCTCCAGATCTTTGAGAATTCAACAGCAGAAATAGTCACAGAAGTTGATTCCTGTTTTGGTCCATAGAAAACAGCAGGTATTGTCCCTGGTTTCCCTTTTATTCGTTTTTCTACAGCAAGTGTATACATGTCGAGGTAGTATATATCTTTTGATAAAAAAAGCAATACCTAGAGCACAAAAGTAAATACTACGTAGGCAGTAGTGCCAATAATAATCAACGCTCCAAAAGACATGAGATTGCTTGCTTGTTTCTCATCTTTAGCAAACCCTTTTGCTAAAAGGAAGCCAGCAATGCCCTTTGGTTTATTGCTTTCTTCAATCTGGGCATAGAGCATTTCTCTCTGATTATCTTCAAATTCTACGTTCATATAGGTATTATACTACGGGGTTTTTTGCTACACCAGTTTCCAATACTGCTATTATGTTTTCTGCTGCCATCACCGCCATCTCATGACGTGATTCTTCGGTTGCAGAAGCAATGTGTGGAGTAAGGACAACATTTGGTAATGTCGCCAAATCTTTTGCTAAATTTGGCTCTGATTCGAATACATCGAGCCCAGCACCACGGATAGTTCCGTTTTTCAAAGCCTCAACAAGTGCATTTTCGTCGATAACCGGACCTCGAGAGGTATTTACAAGGTATGAGCTCTTTTTCATCATGCTGAGGCGCTCTGCATTGATCAAATGTTGTGTCGTCGGAAGTAATGGCACATGGACTGAAACCACATCAGAAACTTTCAAAACTTCATCAACAGTAGGATAAAATACTGCGCCTATTTCTTTTTCTAATGTCTCGTTTCTTTTGACATCATAGTAAGCAACATTCATTTCAAATCCAAATTTTGCTCGATGAGCGACGTCAGCACCGATGCGACCTGAACCGATAATACCGAGAGTGCCACCCTTGAGCTGTTTTCCATGTAGAAGCATCGGATCCCAACCCGTGTACTTGCCCTGGCGGACATAGCTGTCTCCTTCGAGAACACGACATGATAATGCGAGAATGAGTGCCCAAGTGTGTTCTGCTACATGGTCCGCGCCTCCTCCAGGAGTATTGGTGAGGATGACATTTCTTTTTTTCGCTTCTTCCACATCAAAATTGTTGAAGCCGATTGCATAGTTTGCAAAGACTTTTACTGTAGGTGCAGCGTCAAAAATATCTTTTGTAATATTGTCAGTCAAAAGAGTAAGGACGGCATCGTATGGTTTTGATTTTATAGTATCAAGCGCCGCAACATCGACTTCGTATCCTTTATTTTTCAACATCTGGAGACCTACATCTGGAATTTCGTGAGTGACAAGTACTTTCATTATATTTTATTAAATATTTTTAATTTCTCTTCTACAACTCGCTGCATTTCGTCTCGAGCTGGCTTTAGATATTTGTAGGGTGAGATTTCGTTTGGATTTTCGGCCAACGCTTTTGTAAGTCCATTTTTGTATGCCACACGAAGTTCTGTATTTACATGCACCACTGCAACACCATTGTCGATAGCTGCGACGATATCTTCTGCAGAGTTTCCAGAAGCACCGTGGAGTACTAGTGGGACATTTGTTGCTTGCGAAACTGCAGCTACAGTTTTGATACTAAGTGCTGGATCTGAGCCTCCTTTGAGCATGCCATGAATATTTCCAACCGCAGGAGCGAGCATGTCGACACCTGTAGCATCGAGAAACTTTTTTGCATCTTCTGGTGTAGTGAGGAACTCTTCTGAAATCTTTACACCCTCTGGGATCCCTTCGAGGACCTTTGAAGATTTACCAATAAAGCCCAATTCTGCTTCGAGGATCATGCCTGGATTGTTTTGTTGCATATATTCACGACACTTTTTGGTTTCCTCTACATTTTGATCAAAAGGAAGCTCAGTTCCATCGAAAATCGCTGCATCATACTTTGCATCCACCACTTCTTTTACCTTTTCAAATGAATACGTATGATCGGCATTTAAAAATACTGGCTGACCTGTACTCTCTCTATATGTATGTACGATAGCAGCAAGCTCTTTTACTCCAATAAACTCTCGTTCTCCTTCTGAAGCACCGATGATGACGGGTACGTTTAATTTTTTTGCGGCCCCAACGACTGCCCAGAATCCTTCTATGTTTGAAATATTAAAATGTCCTACTGCTATTTTCTTCTCTCTGGCCTCCTGTATATATTCTCGTAAGGTTTTCATGTTAGAATTATATCATGTTTATTTTTGACAAACCCCTAGACTTTTTAGCGATTGGTGACATTACCACTGATGCATTTATCAAATTAAAAGAAGCGCATATTCACTGTGATGTAAATACAAATGACTGCGAAATCAGCATGAAATTTGCTGACAAAATCCCCTACGAAGATGTATATATAGTAAAAGGTGTAGGAAATAGTCCAAATGCAGCTGTTTCTGCAGCTCGACTTGGGCTTTCATCTGGTCTCATTGCAAATATTGGTGACGATCAAAATGGAAAAGAATGTTTAGATGAATTAAAGAAAAATAAAGTAAATACTCAGTACATCACAAAGCATTCAGGCAAACAAACTAACTATCACTATGTACTGTGGTATGGTGCAGAGCGAACTATTTTGGTAAAACACCAAGAGTATCAGTATTTATTACCTACGATCAAAGCTCCAAAGTGGATTTATTTAAGCTCGCTTGCAAGCAATACCGAAAACTATCATCATGCACTCGTCGCTTGGCTCAAAAATAACCCAAATACAAAACTCGCTTTTCAGCCTGGTACATTTCAAATGAAATTGGGACTCGATCGACTTCGTGAACTATACAAAAGAACTGAGATATATATCGTAAATGTCGAGGAAGCTCAAAAAATTCTTGGTATCACTGAATCAGATAAAAAAGTCTTATTAAAAAAGGTAGCCGAACTTGGACCAAAAATAGTATGTATCACTGACGGACCAAAAGGTTCGTATATGTACGATGGGATCAACTCATATTTCATGCCCAACTATCCAGATCAAAAAGAACCGTTTGAGCGCACAGGTTGTGGAGATGCCTTTGCTTCTACTTTTGTATCAGCACTCATAAAAGGAAAAACTCCACTCGAAGCACTCGAATGGGCACCGATAAACCCAATGTCTGTAGTTCAGTATGTCGGTGCACAGCACGGACTTCTCACAGAAAAAGAACTCGAGGAATTTCTAAAGCGAAAGCCCGAGAACTATAAGCCTGTACTACTTTAATCCTTATAATTTGCCAGAAACTCCGCCTTAAACTCCTCATACCGATCCTCCAGCATCGCCGCTCTAATATCTGCAACAAGTCCTACAATAAACCGAATGTTGTGTAGTGATGCGAGTGTGAGTCCAAGCATTTCTTTTGCACGAAATAGATGTGCGACATATGCCACTGGATAGCCCTCAATCATCAAATCAAAGTTTTCTCGATATTGTTTATTTAAAATATTTACCTTTCCATTTTTGGTAAAAATATTTCCATGCCGTCCGATGCGTGTAGGAATCACACAATCAAAGGTATCGATCCCCTGCTCCACTCCAAGAAATATATCGAGTGGTTCTCCGATTCCCAAAAGGTGTCGCGGTTTATTCTCTGGCAATTCATTAGTCACCCAACCAACAGCTGTGCCAATGTCTTCTTTATCAAATGATCCTCCGATACCAAACCCAGCAAAATCCATAGCGGCGAGTGTACGAGCACTCTCTCTTCGTAGATCTTCAAAACGTCCTCCCTGCACTACAGCAAAAAGAGCTTGATTCTTTTTATTATTTGCATTGTGATATGCGACACAACGCTCTGCCCAACGGTGCGTACGGTCCATTGCTTCTCGCTGATACTGATGCGATGCAGATGGCGATGTACATTCATCAAAAGCAAAAAAGATGTCCGCACCCAAGGCATGTTGAATCTCCATACTTTTTTCTGGAGTGAAACGATGGAGCGAGCCGTCGAGGATAGATTTGAATGTCACCCCTTCTTCATCTATTTTGGCTAAGGGTTTTTTTTGTACTTCTTTTTGGTTTTTCTTTTCTATCCCTGCAATTTTAGAGATCCCTTTTCCATATGCCACTCCCAAAGAAAAAACCTGAAACCCTCCAGAGTCCGTAAGTGTCGGTCCGTGCCATCCCATAAATTTCCCAAAGCCCCCTCCCTTTTCGACAAGTCCTGGTCCTGGCTGCAAGTAAAGGTGGTAGGTGTTTGCAAGGACTGCCTGGGTGCCGATTTCTTTTAACATTTCAGGAGTAATTCCTTTTACGGTTGCTTTTGTCCCGACCACAGTAAAAGCTGGAGTCTGTATATCTCCATGAGGCGTATGGATAGTTCCCACACGTGCCTTCTTCCCCACTTTTTTATGTACCGTAAAGTCCATGGATGATATACTAACACACATGGATGAAAGACAAATAAAACTAGACGAAGTCCAAAGCCTCGCTCGGATCTTCCAAGAATTTAAAAACGGATTTGATTTTCTAAAAAAATACCCGAAAACAGTCAGTATCTTTGGTTCTGCTCGATTCTCTCAGGATGATCAACACTGTAAAGATGCAGAGCTACTCGCAACACGGATTGTCTCTGAACTAGGCTACGCAGTGATGACCGGAGGAGGACCTGGGATCATGCTCGCAGCAAATAAAGGAGCGCATGATGCGGGCGGGCTATCACTCGGAGTGACTATCCGCCTACCAAAAGAACAGAAGACAAACACATATGTGGTAGAAGATTTTGAATGTACTTTCTTTTTTACTCGACGTACACTACTAAGCTTTGCAGCGGAGGCCTATATTGCATTTCCTGGCGGATATGGGACGCTAGATGAACTTTTTGAACGACTTACACTCATCCAAAATGATAAAATACCAAGAGTTCCCATCATCCTCGTCGGGACAGACTTTTGGAACCCACTCGTTAAATATCTCAAAGAAGTTGTGTATGAGGGGCACGATGCGATCACCAAACAAGATCTAGATATATTTACGGTAACCGACAACTTAGACGAAGTAATCGATATAATAAAGAAGGCACCGGTTTCGCGATGGTGGCGTCACATTGAGCAGTAGCACAGCGTGTCTTTCGATCTCCTTTATCACACGCAGCACAGACCAAGAAATGTCTGTTACACTTTACGTTTGAACAGTTGGTATAGGTCTCTGTAGGACTTTTACAAAAGAAGCACTTGCCGATGATTTCCCTATTATCTGAAAAAGAAATAACTTTTCTATTGTCGAATGTGTAGAGGGCTCCAGCAAACTCTTTGTTGTCTTTAAATTTCTGAAGATACGTACCAATACCCCCGTCGAGCTGATACACATCTTTGAAACCGCTTTTCTTGAGAAAACCAGAAGCTTTTTCGCAACGGACACCAAAAGTGCAGACTGTGAGAACGGTTTTGTTTTTCATCGACTCCAGCTCACTAATATTTTCTTTTAGATCTCGGAAGTTTTTTAGTGACGGTAGTACTGACCCTTTGAATTGTCCGACATCGAACTCGTAGTCGTTTCGCATATCGACGATGACAAAATCCTTGCCTTGATCGTACCACTGCTTTAGCTCTTCTGGTTTGAGATGTGTGCCTGTTGTCTCGTTCGGATCGATGTCATCGTGAGCTCCGAGACCCAGGGTCACTATTTCTTTTCGGACTTTTATCGAAAGTTTTGGGAAATCATGCCCAGTACCTGGAGAGCGTTTTATAAACACATCGGTAAAGCGAGGATCTTTCCGGAGATCTTTTATGTATTCTTCAATATTCTCAGTAGTACCTTCATAGGTCCCATTGATCCCTTCGTGAGCGATGATCGTACGGCCACGCATACCAAGACGTTCGCAAATAGCACGCTGACTTTGCATCAGAGCTTTTGGATCTTCAATATGAATATATTTGTAAAATATGATTACTTCGTGATTCATCATTATGACACTATATATACTATAAATAGTGCTATGAACACAAGTGTCGCGATGATATTCGTCAATGTTCCCATGAGCGCACCGATCACACCTGCAAGTGCAGCTTTGAAGGCTTTTTCAGCATGATGACGATTTGAATGGTATTCAGATATAAAGATGCCAAGGAAAAAACCTATGACCGTACCGATAACTGGTGTGATGATAGTCCCGATGATGAGTCCGACGGTACCCCATACTAGCGACTTCCATTTTGCCCCACCGATCTTTGCTCCGACAACACCTGAAAGGAAGTCCACTACAATAGAGATAAGCACCACCGCCCCAAGCACATAAAAGTTCTCAATAGTCACGCTATTAAACTTATCAAAGAAACCATAAATAACTGCGAGCACCAATAAAAATATAAGTATCATTTTGCTATTTTAGCACGAAAAAACCCCTTATTCAGGGGTTGTCTTCGTAGAGTATTAGTCTCGCTTCTCTCGAGGCTCCATAGGTCGAGCTTCGTTCACTGTAAGGTTTCGTCCTTCTAGTGGCTTACCGTGGAACATGTCAACCGCTTTCTGTCCATCTTCATCAGATGACATAGTAACGAATCCAAATCCCTTTGAACGGTTAGTCATACGATCCATGATGATCATAGCTTCATCAACTGCTCCAGCCTGCTCAAAGTGAGCTTTTAGGCCTTCGTTTGTTGTCGAATAAGGAATTCCCCCTACATATAGCTTCTTTGCCATTTATTTTACGTCTCGTCATTAACAATTAAACGGTAAGCGAACGAGCTACTTACGTGAAAAGCAGTATAGCTTGCTTAGTTAGTACTGTCAACACTTGGAGTCGAAGCGGTCTCAGCGGGCGCTGGAGCTGGTGCAGGCTCTGGTGACGGAGCTGGTTCCTCTGCTTTTGGCGCCTCTGTCTTTGGCTCTTCAGCTTTTGGTGTCTCAGGAGCTGGCGCAGGCTCTGGTGCTGGAGTATTTTCTACTGGAGTAGGCGCAGGCTCTGGTGCTGGGGTTGAACTATTTGATCCTGAGCTTGTAGAAGGAGTTGAGCTTGCTTGTTCTACCGACTCAGGTGCTGGAGCAGCTGGTGTTGTAGTTGTAGCGGTTGAACTTGCTGTTTCTGTAGGAGTTGGTGTTGAGATAACTGGATCCGGAGTCGTCAGCTTTGGTTCTGGTTTTACTTCTTCTACTACAGTCCCGCAAGCTCCTGATGTTGACTTCATCTTTCCTCCTGACATCTTTATACAGTATGGTTCATTTGTTTCTTCGTCGTAGAGTGTGATACCGCTTGGCTTTTCCTGACTACCGATTTCAAGCTTGGTAAGTGTGAGGTCTTTTATAGCAGCGATTACTGAAGCTACCAACCCTTCTGAAACAACTGGTGTAGATGAAGCTACTTTTGCCTCGAGAGCTGCGAGACGGGTATCGATTGCTTCTATATTTTTCTGCTGAGCTTGTACCGCAGCTAACGTAAATGTCGCCAGCTTGTATATATCGACTCCCTTTCCACTTGCTGACAGTACGCTTACTGGGGCTTCTTCTGCAATGAGACCGAGGCGAAGTGGGTCTGTCTCGCTATCAGCCTTGTATCGGTACTTTGCAATCTTGATCTTTGCAAGATCTGAGAGTGCATCGAACTTAGCGTCATCATTTAAATATGTGATATCTTTCTTTGCTTCTCGAGTAGAAACATTGACGAATGCTGTAGCGGCAACATCTCCAGCGATCTGCATTTTGTATGCAGGAGTAGTTGTGCCGACACCGATATTTCCATTTTTATCAAATGTGAGAACTGCATCACCTGTATTTGATTTGATGTAGAGGTAATCCATATTATCACCCTTGATAGTGAAATTGTTTTTGAATGTAAGATCACCGTTTACGAGGAAGTTGTCTGCAGAAGTTGGTTTTGCGCCGATAAGTGAGAGGAACTGGTTTGCTGTGGTAGATGCTTGTGTGTCTACTTTTGTATCAAGTTCTTTTACTGCTTTTACAGTAATCGACATAATCGCAGGAATATCGATCGAACGTGCGATTCCGTCTTTATCAAATGCATCACCAAGTCGATTGTCGACTGCCTGGAGATCCTGAGCGATAAATCCGATACGTGATCTGCCAGGATAGTCGTTGTAAGCAAATGTCACTGGCTTGATGTTTCGAATCGCATCAAGTCCTGAAACGGTGAGATCTTGGATCTGCTGCTTCTGGTCTCTATCTGAAACCACACAAGAAGTAGCTGCGTTTACGGTAATTTCTTTGGTTGCGGTGTTCATACAGACAGAACTTGGAGTTCCCACCGCTGTTGTAAGTCCATTCATAGCTACAGTTCCTGAAACTGAGAAAGTTCTCCATGGTGATGAGGTGGCGATTCCTACTTGTTCATTCGCAGTGATGATGAATGCTGTCGAAGTACCTGTTCCGTTTGTAGATGAAGCAACTGAGAATAGCGGTGCGGTGGCACTACTTACTGTATTGAAGATATCGAGTTTTGCACTAGGAGTAGTAGTACCTATACCTACGATACCTGCAAAGT